>NZ_FZMO01000064.1 GCF_900197875.1 Frankia canadensis
TGTGCTGTCGAATCCCCGGCTGGTGAACAGTTCCATGGCGGCGGTCTCGATGGCCTTCCGCGTATCCAGAAGTTGACGCTTCCGGAGCCGGCCGGACGGGGAAGGCGGGCCCGCGGCGACACCTGCGTGGCCTGGTTCCATGCGCTCACGGTAGCCGATCCGCGATCGCCCATCCTCAGGACGCCGAAGGGCGCTTCCCGCACCCACGCGACCCGATCAGACTCTCTGAGATCGGTCCGACCCTTTACGTGACGGCTGCGGGCTGCTGGCGTCGGTGTTCTGGGATTGGTTGACAGCGGCACTCCGCCTACGTGATGCTGGCCACTGCCATGGTGGCAGTTGTGACATCGACGAGAGTGCGACATCTACGGGAGGGTGCCCTTGATGGCTGGGAGTGCACGTCCGAACGGGCCTGTTCACGGGGGCGCTCACGGCTGACCCCTGGGAACCAGGCTGGTCGATGTGAGCACCTACCGGTCACGTGGAGGAGGAGTACCTCTTCGAACCGAGGCAGCCCGCACCCGGAGCCCCCTGGCCGCGGGGGCATCCAAATCGTGTGAATATTGCGGAAATCTCCCGGTGCCGCTAGCGAGAAGCCCTCGCCGGTTCCTACACGCTCTCGGCTCCGGCGTCCCCACCCGCCGTCATTCCCACGTTTCACGTAGGCAGAGATCACTCCGCATCCGACTCAATTTATGGGCGGATTTTCCATGAGCGCGTCTTGTTAGGCGGCATGTCAGAGCCACCCTCACAACTCACGATCGTGATCCGCCGGAGGAGAGGTCCAACATGGGGTTCAGGGTAGAACGCGATGTCATGGTGCCGATGCGTGACGGGGTCCGCCTCGCCGCGGACGTCTGGATCCCCGACGGTGATCCGGCGCCGACATTACTGGTGCGCATCCCCTATGGGAAGATGACCTTCCTGACTCTGAGCCCGACGATGCCTGGCATCTTCGGCCTCCTGGACGCCGGGTACGCGGTGGTGTGGCAGGACTGCCGTGGCACTTTCGCCTCGGAGGGGGAGTTCACCGCGTTTGTCGACGAGCCCGACGACGGGGTTGACACCATCGCCTGGGTGCGCGAACAGCCGTGGTGCGATGGCAACGTCGGCATGTACGGGCCTTCGTACATGGGCATCACCCAATGGGCTCTGGCGTCCCGAGCGCCGGACGGGCTCAAGGCGCTGGCGCCCACGACGACGGCGACGGACTTGTACGCTCACCCTTGGTACTCCGAGGGCGGCGCAATGTCCTGGCACACCGTCTGGGTCTGGAACATGAGGATGGCGCTCCTGGACGCCCAGCGGGCGCTGGCGGCCGGCCGCGGTGACCCGCAGACGCTGAGGGCGCTGGTCGGGTCGATGGCCGCCCCGCAGGCCCACCTCGGCGCGTTGCCCGCAGAACAGGACCTGCTGGCCAAGCACGTGCCGTGGTGGTCGGACTGGCTGGCGCACCCCGACCGCGACAGCTTCTGGCAGGAGCTCTCCGTCGGCGACCGGGCCGACACTGTGACCGTGCCGGCGCTGAACGTCGGCGGCTGGTTCGACGTGTACATCGGTAGCACCGCGCGTACCTACACCCAGATGAAGGCCGAGGCCGGCAGTGCCGAGGCACGCGACGGCCAACGGCTGATCATCGGCCCGTGGGACCACATCTCCTCCACCGGCGTCTACCATGACCGGCGGTTCGGTCTCGGCGCCGACCCGCTCGCCGCGGACCTCACCGGAGCGCACGTGCGCTTCTTCGACCGGTGGCTGCGGGGCCGGACCGACGCCCTCGACGGCATGGCACCGGTGCGGATTTTCGTCATGGGCATCGACCAGTGGCGCGACGAGCAGGATTGGCCGCTGCCCGACACCAGCTACGTGGACTACTTCCTCGACGGCGCAGGGGCGGCCAACACCGCCGCCGGTGACGGAGTCCTGCACACCGACCCGGCGTCGGCGGAGGCGACTGACACCTTCACCTACGACCCGGCGAACCCCGTGCCCAGCCTCGGGGGCCGGATGCTGCTGCCCGCGGCGGCCAACGCCGTCGGGCCGGTGGATCAGCGCCCGGCCGAGGCCCGCGACGACGTGCTGTGCTTCACCACGCCCGTACTCGATGAGCCGATCGAGGTCACCGGCCATGTTTCGCTTGTGCTACACGTCGCCTCGTCCGCTCGGGACACCGACTTCACCGGCAAACTCGTCGACGTCCACCCCGACGGCCGCGCCCTCTACCTCACCGACGGCATCCTGCGCGTCCGCTACCGCAGATCCCTCGCCGAGCCGGAACTCCTCGAGCCCGAGACGGTCCACGAGATCACCCTGGACCTGTCCGTCACGTCCAATGTGTTCCTGCCCGGCCACCGGATCCGGCTGGAGGTCTCCAGCAGCAACTTCCCCCGCTACGACCGCAACACCAACACCGGCGCAGTGATCAACACCGAGACCTTCGACCAGGCCGTCGTCGCCACCAACCGGGTTCTGCACGGCCCGCAGCACCCCAGCCGCCTGGTCCTGCCGATCATCCGCCGCTGAGCGGTCCGCAGCCCTGGGTCGAGGGGTGATGCCGGCGGTTCCCGGACTGGTTGGCACGGCACCCGGCCGCCGTGATTCTGGTCACTGCCACGGTGGCAGTTCTGACATCCATGGGAGGGCGCCATTCATGGCTGGGAGTGCACGCCTGATCGGTCCTGTTCACGGGGCCCATGGCTGGCTCCGGGCACCACGCTGGTCGATGTGAGCACCTACGGGTACGTGGAGGAGTACTTCCTCGAGGGGGACGCGACCACGTACCGGCCCATTGACGGTGAGTCACGCGTTGACGGTCGCTGGACGGCGGAGCCCAGTGGGAGCCTTCCGTTCAGGACACGGATGGTCGTTCGGTGCCCGTCGACCCGGCGACGTTCAACAGCACTGTCATCGTCTCGGGGAACAACGTCTCCGCGGGCGCCGACGGGTACTCCCTCGGCGCGACCGCGATGATCCGCGAGGCCGCGTCCACCGCGCCACGGCAAGTGAGGAAGTAAGCCCCCCACCCTGTCTCTGCCACGAGACCGGCCCAGCTCAGGGGCCGCACTGAAGATTCAGTTGAGATAGGCGTTTATGGTCAGCCCCCGTGGAGGGGCTGCCGTCACAGTCAGATCACCTACAGAGGAATCCTGAATGCACCTTTTACGACGCATATCCACGGGCGGGATCGCCCTGTGTGCCGCCGCAGTCACGATCACCGCCTGCGGCAGCGAAAACTCCGGGGGCACGACTTCCCATGCGAACGGCAAGGTCGTCCTCTCGATCATCGTCCCCACGCACACCGCGCCCCCGACAGCCCCGCACGCCATCTCGGCGGTGAGAGCGGCTGCCACAGCTATCAACGCCAAGGGCGGGATCAACGGCAAGCAGATCGAGATCAGGACCTGCAACGAGAACGGCAACCCGAACGATGCGGTCAAGTGCGCGCGTCAGGCGGTGTCGGATCACTCGGTGGCGGTCGTCGGCTCGTACTCCAACTCCAGTAACCAGCTCATCGCGCCCCTCGTCAAGGCCGGGATACCGCTGGTCGGGTTCAACGCCATCACACCGGCCGACTACGCCTGCGCCGTCTGCTACACCTTCGACGCCGGGAACACACTGTCCTTCGCCGGCATGCCGGCGGCGCTGCGCGCCTCCGGCGCCAGGACGGTGACCGCGGTCACTCTCGACCTCGCCGCCGCCGCCGCGAACGTCTCCGCGGTGGAGCAGGCCGCCAAGGCCGCCGGCCTGCAGACCGTCCCCCCCGTGAAGGTCGGCGTGACCTCGACCGATCTCGCTCCCGCCGTCCAGGCCGTCATCGGGTCCAAGGCCGACGCGGCCGTGTCGGTCCTGCCCACGGAACAGACCACCGCCTTCATCAGGGCCGCCGACCAGGCCAAGGCCCCGTTCACCTTCGGCGTCGTCGACGCACAGGTCCAGTCCGTCCTTTCGCAGTTCCGGGGCACGCAGGGCGACCACGTACTCGCCGTCGGGGCCTACCCGCCCCTCGACGCCACCGCCGCCTACCCCGGCCTCGTGCAGTACAAGACCGAACTGGACGCACAGGAGAAGACCGGCGACAAGGACGCCGCCACCCGCGACTCCATCAGCCTGCGAGCCTGGCTCTCCGTGCACGTCGTCGCCCAGGCCGCCGCGGGAATCACCGGGGACATCACCGCAGCCTCGCTGAACAACGGGTTCAGGACCGCCAAGGACATCGATCTGTACGGCATCCAGCCGAAGTGGACTCCGTCAGCGAAAGGCCACGTGCCCGGATTCGACCGGGTCAGCAACGCCCGCGTCTTCTTCATGCGCATCAACAACAGCAAGCTCGTCCCGGCGAAGCCGATCGCCGGCCTCGACCTGAACACCGGAAAGCCGTTCTGAGACGATACGTGGACGCTGCCAGGGTACTTATGTGCTCGATAACGTACCTTTATCTGAATTCTCCGCTCGCCTGAGGGGCGCCGAATGCAGCATGTATACGACATAGATGTCAGGATTCCGATGCGTGACGGCGTGGCCTTGGCCGCCAACGTGTGGCGCCCAAGGCCATTTCGTAGTCGATAGGCCAAGTTGATCATTCTCGGCATCGACCGATGCATGGCCTGACCTGGGCGGATACCGGCGACACGCCGGAGGTAGATGCGCGGCAGGCACGACCCTCTGCCGATCATGGAGTTCTCGAAGCTTCATGTTCGCCAGGGAAGGCCGTGCCCGCCGATGTCATCATCTCCCATCACCGCTGTGATCGACGAGCTCGCCGGGCAGATCCCGGACCGGGCCAGCTCAACGGGTTCGGTGACCGACAGTGAGTGGACCGGGTTATGCGAGGCGCTCGCGCAGGTACCGGATCCACGCCGACGGCGCGGGGTGCGATACCCCTTCGCCGTGATCCTGACCATCGTGGTGTGCGCGATGGTCAGTGGCGCCCGATCGTTCGCGGCGATCGGGGAATGGGTCGCCGACCTGCCCGCGGACACCCGCGCCGGCCTGGGGCTGACCGGACGGATCCCAGGCCCGGTGACGATCTGGCGGGTGCTGGTATGTGTGGACCGGGCGGCGTTGGAAGCCGCGATCGGAGCCTGGATCCGGGCCCGCCTCGACGCCGTCGACACCGCCGCGCCTCGGCCGACACGGCGCCGCCGGGTACGGCGGGTGCTCGCGGTGGACGGCAAAGCGATGCGCGCCACCCGGCACGGCACCCACCCCGTGCACCTGCTCGGTGTCCTCGACCATGCCCGCGGCGTGGTCCTGGCACAGGTCGACGTCGACGAGAAGACCAACGAGATCCCTTTGTTCTCCACGGCTCTCGATCAGATTCCGGACCTGACCGATGTCCTGATCACCGTCGACGCGATGCACGCGCAGACCGCGCACGCCGACTACCCGCACGCCCGGGGCGCGCACCTGCTGGTCACCGTGAAACGCAACCAGCCCACCGTGCACACCCGGTTGAAGACACTGCCCTGGAAAGACGTCCCGGTCGGGCACACCACCACCGGCCGTGGCCACGGCCGGATAGAGACACGCACCCTCAAGGCCGTCACTGTCCCGGCCGGGCTCGGGTTCCCCCACGCGGCCCAGGCCATCCAGATCACCCGCACCTCCCGTCCGATCAGCAATCACCCTCGTGACCAGCACAAACACGACTTTGCAATGACCCTGCCACGAGGGGACACCACATAAATACGGATCGTTACTCGCAGGTATCGCAGTGGCCGCTGAGCGGGAGTTCCATGCGGCAGGTGGCGCAGAGAGTCGGGGCCGGGGGCTGGGGGCGAGTCTGGCGGTCACGGCGGGCGGCGACCTGTCGGGTGAGTGCTGGGCGGCCGCCGTCAGCGGGAAGGGAGGCGCCGAAGTGGCGGTGGCAGGCGAGGCGCTCCTCGGCGGCGTGCTGGTCAGGGTCGTCGGGGCGGTGGCCTCGGGTGGCCTCGGGTGGCCTCGACAGCGCCGGCGTATCCGTCGCCGACGGTGCCGCCCTGTTTCTGGACACACAGTGCGGACAGCAGCGGTTCCCCACGGGAAGCACAGTCCTCGGCGACGCGGCCAAGGACGCCGCCGATCCAGTGCATCTGCAGCATCGTGGTCCGGATACCGGAGGCGCGCTGAACCTCCTCGGCCAGTTCACCGTAGGTCGTCACGGCGTGGTAGCGGTGCGCGACCGAGATCAGCGCGTCCCGGGCAGCTTCCGCCCACACGGCAAGGGCCGCGTCGAAGTCGACCTTCGTTCCGTCGGCCTCGCGATATGTCCCGGTCGATGCACGTGGCGCTGTCGCCCCCTCGCCGCCGGCCGGCTCCGCGCCGGGCGAGACGCTGTCGTCATCGTCGCGAGATGGTCTTGACCCACGGCGTTCCCTGATCCGTGCCCGCAGTGCGGTAGCGGGCCGTCCACGGATGTTGAGGGGCGGGTCGAGCGCGGCGAGGACAGCGTCCTCGAGCCGCCCGAGTTCGTCGGCGTCGTCCACCGCAACGGCGATCACGCGCAGATGCTGACTGATCCAGAAGTCGAGCCCTTCGGTATCCTCGCCGCCCAGGCTAAGTTCATCGCTGAGAGCCGCGGCCAGTGTGCGTCGGAAGGTGGAGAACTCCGCGCGTCGTCCCAGGTGCATTCCGGCGATCCTGTCCCACAGCGTGTTAGTGGATCTCCGACCGCTCGGCCACCGCGTCGCCCCCGCCTGGCCCGCGTAGATCAGACCCGGTGCGAACGCGATCCCCAGACCGGAAGCCAGATCGCCCGCCCCCGCTTCGTCGACTCACCAGCTGTACAGCCCCGGCCGGTTGAATCCGTCCCGGCCCACGGCGAGGAACTCGCCAGGCGTACGGGCCCGCGACTGATCCGTGAGCGCGGCCGTAAGCGCGGCCACCTCGCGGACAGTCCGGTCGACGGATGGCGGATCAGCCCTCCGCGACCTCTGGCTGCTATACCAGGCAAGCTGCTCGCCGAGGCCAAGATGTTCGGTCGGGGTTGCCAACCGCGCGCCGAGCTTCCCCAGCGGAACGCGGAGCGGATCGACGTAGGCCGCGCCAGCGTGTACCTCGATCGTTTGCCCGGTCAGATCCCGGTGCAACGCGGCGAGCCGCGCGCAGACGAACTCGCCCCAGGCCTGTCGATAGGCATGCGGCTGATCAGCAAGGTACACGTCATAAGGACCGATCACGTCGTCCGGCGCGAGCAGGCCGAACTTCGCGCTCAGGATGTACCACGGCACCCCGCTGACCTGCGCGAAGGCACGTCGGCCTTCGAAGAGCGTGCCCGTAAACAACTCCGCCGCGCGAACCGGCCGCGCCGACTTCGACTTCACGCAGCCGATCAGGACTAGATCCGTTGGCACTGCCATGCGCCGATTATCCCGTCCATCACAAACCTTCGGGTCGGGAGGTGATGCGGCTGAGAAGGAAGGTCTCCCCCTTGCCCCGCCTGACGATCGTCCATGATCGTGAGGGGAAATCCTCGATGTCATGTTGACTGCCTGCACCTGCGGCAACGCTTCTGCCGAGGATCGCGACGATGCTTTCGGCGATGACACCAGCCCTGACCGTCTGTGTGCGTGAACCTTCTGCCCCGCCGCGATCCACACCTGCGTCCGAGACACCTGGACGCCACTACTGTCGCCCCTTGCCGATGCAGGGGTGCCGGCCGAGCTGCCTGCACCCCTGCCGCGGTCGGTCAGGCATCCGTCAGCTGAACGCGGAAGACCAAGGTGACGTCAACGTCGCCGAAGCTCTCGATGAAGACAGCCCGCGCCGGCATCGCGGCAAGCGCCGCCGCGAGGTCTTCTACGGCCGCGTCGGGCGTCACTGTCACTCCCATCTCGACGGCGGATGGCTGGACCACCCGTCGGACCGTGACGAGTGCCGATGCCTCGACTGGCTCCGCGGGCAGATCGACGGGAGGGATCGCCATGGTCGTAGGCCTCCTTGCGGGTTAGGGCTCAGGTTCCGTCTTGTCACTGGACGGAGTGCCATGCTCGCTCCATCGGTTGCAGCGCTACAACCTCCAGTATGCAGCGCACGGTTGCAGCGCTGCAACTAGCTAGTGTGGATCCGTGACGGAGGAGACCATGACGAGCAGCGACATCGCGTCCTTGCTCGACATCTCACAGACCGCCGTCAACAAGATGATCTCCAAGGCGGACGATTTCCCGTCACCCGTCGTCCAACGTCCAAATTTCCGGGCCTGGCGACGCCGGGACGTCGAAGAGTGGCTCCGCCGGCGTCGTCCCGGGGCGATCGACTAATTCCCCAATCCAGGCCGGACCCGGCTGACAGCTCCTTTACTGGGCCGACCATTTACTCCCTGCGCTCGTATTTTTGCCGACCCGGGGACCCACCTCCAGGAGGCCGAGGTGGCTCTCACAGGGAGCCATCCTCTACGGAAAAAGCAACCTTTTCTTGAATCAAAGATCTCATGGCATTGCCAGGGAAGGGACGCCGCCGTTGGCACCTATCGTCCACATATACGACCTCCGCAGAAGGCCGCGCCGCATCACGCACTCCGAGCCCTCTCACCTTTGCGGTAGCAAACGCGGGGCGATCACATGCCAAGGTGATCGGTGGATGACATTAAAAGAGACGACTGACCACGGATGTATCTGGGGATGCCATCCCCGATGCTCCATGCGATGACCGTCGTCACGATCATCCTCTGCATGGATCACTCCCCCACACGCCCGTCCCCGCTCGGACACAGCACCTCGCCCCGCGCCAGCGCATGGCCCGGCCAGCAGGTACGGCGGCCTGCGGGTTCCGTTGGGGTGACATGCGAAGATGAGGGGGCGGGTATTCAAGCGATGTGGTTGCCGCGATCCGGAGACAGGCAAGAAGTTCAACAGCGACTGCCCCAAACTCCCTCGGTCGGATCACGGCAGCTGGTGGTTCGTCCATGATGTTCCGCCTGGGCCCGACGGCCGGCGTCGGCGCACCACTGGCGGTCCGTTCAGCACGGAGACCGCCGCCGGCGACGCCTTGACGGATTCACTGTCCGAAACACGCGACGGCAGGAGGCCCGAGGACGCCGAGCTCACGGTCGTACGCTACCTGGATGACTGGCTCGCCGGGAAGGCCAGTCTGGCTCGCTCAACTCGTTACTCATACGAGGAACATATCCGTCTCTACCTGAGACCCGGCCTCGGGCATCTACGCCTGGTCGATCTACGCGACCATCACGTCGAAAAGCTCTACGCCACCGTCGTGCTGATCGGCCGAGAATCACCGAGCAGCAAACCCTCGCCGCTCCTCGCCAGGCTCCTGGAGGTCCGCCGAGACGACCCCGCGCGCCGCCGGCCGTTGAGCCCCACCACACTGCGCCGGGTACACGCCACGCTCATGAGCGCACTCAACAGCGCGGTGAAACGGAGGAAGCTCCGCCACAACCCCGCCGAACACGTCGAGCTCCCCAAAGCGCGCAGGGTCCGCCCGCTCGTCTGGACCGCGCCGCGGGTGGCGGCGTGGCAGCGGACCGGAGCCCGTCCCTCGCCCGTCATGGTCTGGACTCCGCGCCAGGCGGGCGCCTTCCTGGACTTCGTCTCCGGGGACCGGCTCTACCCACTGTGGCATCTCATCGCCCACCGCGGACTGCGCCGCGGGGAAGCCGTCGCACTCGGCTGGACCGAGGTCGACTTCGAGGACGACAGCATCTACATCCTCGACAACCTCCCCGGATCCCGCGCCGACACCGACGACCCCGATCTCGACATCTACGAGGATCCGAAGAGCGAGGGCAGCCACCGGACCATCAGCCTGGACGACACCACCGGCGAGGTGCTGACCACCTGGCAAAGCCAGCAGGACGAAGAACGCGCCCTCTACAGAGGCGCCTGGAACGACACCGGCCGGGTCTTCACGCACCCCGACGGGAACGAGCTGACAGCGGACGGCGTGTCCCAACGCTTCGAACGGCTCATCACCCGCTTCGCCACCATCCGCCGCGAGCACACCGAACACGACTGGAGCATCGAGCAGCTCGCCGCCAGGCATCGGATGCTCGCAGACGCCATCGAGTCCGCCCTGGAATTCGGCCCGCTGCCCCCGATCCGCCTGCACGATCTCCGTCGCACCGCCGCGAGCCTCACCTACCGCGCCACGCGGGACCTGAAGATCGTCTCGGAGCTTCTCGGGCACGCGTCCGTCCACTTCACCGGCGACGTTTACACCTCGGTCTTCGCCGATGCCGACCGGGCCGCCGCGAAGGCCGCCGCCGAGATCGTCCCTCGCCGCCGACCCCCACGTACGGCGCCGCCGACCCCGCCCCCAGCGCGGAACAATCCTCAGGACGACCAATTCGGGATCGACGGACTCCGGGCGGACGACCCCGGACTTGATCTTTAGCCGGCCGCAGGCACACCCGTTCTTCGAGATTGCGTCCAGTGCCTCGGCGGCGCCCCTTGTCCCCGAGCCTCTTGATTCCGTATATCAGTCGCCCTGCCCTGACGAAGCCAGCAGGCGCTCCCATTCACGGAGCCGCGAGCCACCGCCCCAGAGCCTTCGCACCGCGGCATGCCGCCAGCGGCAGGCACCCCGCCGTCGGACACTCTCCGCTACCGGCAAGACAAGATCGAAAAGTGATCATCCGCAGTTCGGCACCACCACGGCACCACCAGGGCGAGTTACCGATCTTTGCCGAGGCCTGGGCGCTGCAAACGGCCAGGTCAGGAGGTGTGGGGCGGGTGGGGCTCGAACCCACGACCGACGGATTATGAGTCCGCTGCTCTGACCGGCTGAGCTACCGCCCCATGGACACGATTCCCCGTCTGATGGCAGGTCATCGGTCGCCAAGTGCGTACAGCCTAGCGGTTGGGCCGGCGGTGTGCGGTGGCCACCGGACCGCGAGGGCCGATCCGGGGCGGGCCGCGGGCGAGATGGACGGAGGCCGCCGGATCCGCCGGACACGGCGGGCCGATGAGGCTGATGAGACAGCGGGACAGCGGTTCAGATCGTCAGGCGGTAGACGCGCATACGGCCGTCCGAGCTGCCGACGGCCAGTGGGTCGTTGCGCGGGGAGAACGCCAGGGAGGTGACGCGGTGGCCGACCCTGGTGAGGGCTCCGGCCGGTTCGGGAAGGTCGGGATGGCGGACGTCCCACAGCCGCATCGTGTAGTCATCGCCGCCGGTGGCGAGCAGCCGGCCGTCCGCGGAGAACGCCACCGCCCGGATGCGGTCACGATGGGCATCCATGCGGGCAAGGTGGATCGGTGCGGCGCCGGGGTCGTCGTCCGGCTGGCGCCAGAGGCCAATGGACATGTCGTCGCTGCCGGTCGCGATGAGATGGCGTCGCGGGGGAGTAGGTGAGTGGCCAGACGT
Source organism: Frankia canadensis (assembly GCF_900197875.1). Lineage (GTDB taxonomy): Bacteria > Actinomycetota > Actinomycetes > Frankiales > Frankiaceae > Frankia > Frankia canadensis. The sequence goes on from NZ_FZMO01000064.1 coordinate 11,299, forward strand.
TGTCGTCGTGCCCGGTGAGGTCGACAGGTTCCGGCCCCGGACGCCCAGCCCGCCACCGGTCCGCGGCGCGTCGCCGCTGAAATCCGGCGTCTCCGGAGCCACTGGCGTCCAGCCTGGCGGGGCAACGGTCGGTAACGGGAGGATGACATCACTTGGCGGGTGACCGGGACGCGGGGTCGATAGGGAAGCATGGGGCGGGATCGCACTGGTCGCTCGCACATCATGTGTGACCTCGCCACGAGCGGCCGGGTGGGGCATCGCGTGGCGACGCGGGGCCCGCGGCGTGGCCAGGGCGCCACGGCGCGGCGCGGCCGGGCCGTCGCGAGGTCGTCCCACGGCGGCGTTCCGGATACGGAGACACGCACGAGGACGAGGTGACGTATGATCGCTACCCCCGCCGTCGTCGCACACGGCGAGAACGAGACCAGCACCAGCACCAGCACCAGCACGGAACGCCTGCCGGCGCCGGACGAGCAGACGCTCGACCGGTTGATCGCCTACTGGAACGCGGCGAACTACCTGACGGTCGCGCAGATCTACCTGCGGACGAACCCGCTGCTGCGGGAGCAGCTGACCCCCGCGCACATCAAGCCCCGGCTGCTCGGCCACTGGGGGACGTCCCCGGCGCTGAACCTCGTCTACGTCCACCTGAACCGGCTGATCGCCGAGACCGGCCAGGACGCCCTCTACGTCGCCGGCCCGGGGCACGGCGGTCCGGCGCTGGTCGCCAACACCTACCTCGAGGGCACCTACTCGGAGATCTACCCGCGCGTCTCGGCGGACACGGCCGGCCTGACGAGGCTGGTCGCCCAGTTCTCCACCCCGGGTGGCATCCCCAGCCACGTCAGTGTCCCGACGCCAGGCTCCATCCACGAGGGCGGCGAGCTCGGCTACGCGCTCGTGCACGCCTTCGGCGCCGTCTTCGACAACCCGGACCTGCTGGTCACGGCCGTCGTCGGCGACGGCGAGGCGGAGACGGGGCCGCTGGAGGGCAGCTGGAAGGGCATCTCGTTCCTCAACCCGGCGCGGGACGGCGCGGTGCTGCCGATCCTCAACCTCAACCAGTACAAGATCGCCAATCCGACGGTGCTGGGTCGCCGTAGCCGCGAGCAGGTGACGGCCTTCCTCCACGGGCACGGCTACGACACGCTGTGGGTCGAGGGCGACGACGTCCGCGAGGTCCATCGCGCCTTCGCAGAGGCCCTCGCCGACGCGCACCACGCCATCCGACAGATCCAGCACGAGGCTCGACGACCGGACGCACCTCCGCTCACGGCCACCCCGCGCTGGCCGGCGATCGTGCTGCGCACGCCGAAGGGCTGGACGGGCCCGCACGAGGTCGACGGCGTCCGGGTGGAGGGCACGTTCCGCGCCCACCAGGTGCCGCTCGCCGGCGTCCGGGACAACCCGGCGCACCTCGCCCAGCTGGAGCGGTGGCTGCGTTCGTACCGGCCGGACGAGCTGTTCGACGAGGACGGGCGCCTCGTCGCCGACCTCGCGGACCTCGCCCCGCGCGGGGACAAACGCCTCGGCGCGACGAGCTACGCCAACGGCGGACGGCGCACCGTCGCGCTGACGATCCCGGACTGGCGCGACTACACCCTGCCCATCGACCCGGCGCGCCGCGGCGCCGACCCGTACGAGACGACCCGCGCGCTCGGTGAACTGCTGCGCGACGTCTACCGGGACAACCCGACGACGTTCCGCGCGTTCAGCCCGGACGAGCTGGCCAGCAACCGGCTCGGCGCGATCCTCGACGTCACCGACCGCTGCCTGGTCGCCCCGATCGACCCGCTCGACGACCGGGTCTCCCCCGACGGCCGGGCAATGGAGGTGCTCTCCGAGCACCTGTGCCAGGGCTGGCTGGAGGCGTACACGCTCACCGGGCGGCACGGGCTGTTCGCCACCTACGAGGCGTTCGCGATGGTGTCGGCGTCGATGCTGATCCAGCACGCCAAGTGGTTGCAGGAGGGGGCGCGCCTGGCGTGGCGGGAGCCGGTGCCGAGCCTGAACGTGCTGCTGACCAGCACCTGCTGGCGCAACGACCACAACGGCTTCTCCCACCAGGGCCCGGGCCTCATCGACACGGCGCTGTCGCTGTCCGGCGAGGTGGTGCGGGTGTGGCTGCCGCCGGACGCGAACAGCCTGCTGTCGGTGGCCGACCACTGCCTGCGCAGCCGCGACCATGTGAACCTGCTCGTCGCCGACAAGCAGCCACATCTGCAGTACCTGACGGCGGACGAGGCGGCCGAGCACGCGGCCCGCGGCGGGTCTGTCTGGGACTGGGCCGGCACCGAGTCGGAGCTCGGCCGTTCGCCGGACGTCGTCCTCGCCGGCATCGGCGATGTGCCGACGATGGAGATCCTGGCCGCCGCCGAGCTGCTGCGCCGCTTCGTGCCGAGCCTGTCCGTCCGCGTCGTGAACGTCATCGACCTGATGGCACTGCTGCGTCCCGACCTGCATCCGCACGGTTTCTCCGCGCCGCTGTTCCGTGCACTGTTCACGGATCAGACGGATGTCGTCGTCGGCTTCCACGGATACCGCCGGGCCGTCCACCAGCTGCTGCACGGACGTCCGAACTCGGGCCGTTTCCACGTCCGCGGATTCGAGGAGCAGGGCACCACCACCACGCCGTTCGACATGGTGGTCCGCAACAATGTCAGCCGGTATCACCTGGCCCGGCTCGCGGTCGAGTTCGCCCGCACCACCGCACCCGGTTCCGACCGGCTCGTCACCCACTGCGAGACCCAGTTGGAACGCCACCACGACTACGTCCGCGAACACCTCGAGGACCTGCCCGAGATCCGCGACTGGGTCTGGCCGGGCGCCACGGTGACTCCCCCGCGCGACTGACGGCGGACCTTCCCAGGCGGGGCCGCCGGGCCATCATCCGAGGCCCGGCTGCCAGGCATTCCGAGGTCGTGTGCCCGCGCGCCGGGCCGGCGGACGTCCACGGCCGTCGGCCCGGCAACCGGGTCGCACGGCCGTCGGTACCGCCGCACCTGGCCGCGGGTCGCGCGGGTACTCCGACCCCCGCCGCGCGGTCGCTATGACTCTCGACGCACTGCGCGCCGTCACGCAGGATTGACGTCATGCGATGGATCACGGGAGCGGGGAGTCTGATCGAGCTGCTCAACCTCGCCGTCGAGGAGGAATACGGCGATTTCCTGCTGCGGGTGACAGCCGCCGACGGAACCGAGATCGGTTCCTTCGCCACAGTCACCGACCTGCAGAACAACGTGAACCTTGACGGGCTGCGCAGCGTCGACGACCGGGAGTTCGAGGGCCTGCAGAGGGTGTGACGCGACCGTTTGGCCGGCCCGACCGTGGGGGCGGACTTGCCGATGTGGCCGCGCGGCTGATCTCATGGTCGGCGAGCGGAGAAGAACCGTCGCGCACCTTCGCGGCGCGGCCTGGACGGGAGAAGGTCCGATGCTCATCCGCAGCGATCCATTCCGTGATCTGGACCGGCTCACACAGCAGATGTTCGCCGCGATGTCGCGGCCGTCGGCGATACCGATGGACGTCTACCGGCTCGGCGACGACTATCTCGTGCACCTGGACCTGCCCGGCGTCGACCCGGCCTCGATCGACCTGTCCGTCGAGCGGGACGTGCTGACCGTCGCCGCCGAACGCCGCTCCCCCGTCGCCGACGGCACGCCGATGCACATCGCCGAGCGCCCGAGCGGCCGGCTCAGCCGCCGCCTGCACCTCGGCGACGCCCTCGACAGCGACCGCATCGAGGCCCGCTACGACGCCGGCGTCCTCACCCTGCGCATCCCGGTCACCCCGGCGGCCCGCCCGCGTCGCATCGCCGTCCACGCCCCGAACACCCTCACCGCCCGGTCCACGCCCCGCGCGCTGGAGGCCTGAACGGGACGCACGACTCCCGACCGGGACACGCGGCTCCGAACAGACAGCTACAGCGTCCTGACGATGTCCCGCAGCTCGGGCCAGGGGAAGATGGTGTTCTCCCGGCCCGCCTGATCAGCCCCGCCGCGGGGATCTCCGGGTGCGCCGAACACCAGCCGGACGCCCCATTCCCGCAACGCGGCCAGGCTCGCCGCGTAGGCGGGATGCCCGGCCAGCGCGCTGTTCGGGTACGGCGCCACAACAATGGGCAGACCGGCGCCGAGCGCCTCGTTGAGCAGGCCGAGGGCCAGGGTATCGGAGATACCGGCCACCAGTTTGTTGACGGTGTTGAACGTCGCCGGGGCCACGACGAAGGCGTCGGCCGGCGGCAGCACGTCCGGCTCTCCCGGCCGCTTGTACTCGGCGCGGACGGGATGGCCGGTCAGCTCGGCGAGCCGCTCGACGTCCACGAACCCGGTCGCCGCCGGCGTGACAACGGCACACACATCCCAGCCCACACCGCGTGCGTGCGTGACGAAGTCCGGCAGCTCCGCCGCCGGATATCCCCCACACGCCACGACATAGAGCACCCGACTCCCGCCGGCCATCGACCCCTCCCCGGCGAACCCGGTCGGTCCGCTTCCTGAGCATCATCCCGCCAGGGTGCACCTCCAGGCGAGCGAACCGCCGCGGCGACCTGGAGCGAGCATCGCCCGGCGGCCACCAGGCTTTCCGGAGAAGCCGTTCCTGTATGCGCCGATGTCACCGTCCTGCCGAATCCCGGACAGAAACACGCGCCGAAAACCAGGTCGCACACTTTCCGACCAGGGACCTCACCTCTGTTCCGATGCCCCGGGGCGGGGGTGGCATAATGCGAAACGGGTCGGCATGGGGGACGACCCGAAACGGGGGTACGGCGTGGCGGCGGGCTGGCATTTCTTTCTGTCCTGCGCCAAGGATGATCTCTCCTGGGGTGCGTGGCTCGCCTGGGAGCTGGAGTCCGCGGGTTATCACGTCCTGTTCCACGGCTGGGATGTCGTGCCCGGATCGAACACGAGTACGCATATTCAGGACGGCCTCGTCAACGCGGAACGCACCATCATCGTTCTGTCGGCGGCGCACCTGCGGACCCTGGATGACTCACCGGGATGGCAGGCTGCCATCGCCGCCGACCCGTCGGCAGCGGATCGGCGCGTGGTACCGGTCCGGATCGAGGAATGCGACCTGCCGGGGCTGCTGAGCCGGCTCGCCCCGATCAACCTCTTCGGTCTCGCCGAGGACGACGCTCGGGCCACGCTCCTGACTCGCGTCCGGCACACGATCGACGGACGGGCGAAGCCCGCCTTCGCACCACCGTTTCCCCGCCGATCCGAGCCAGCCGCACCGCCCCGCGTCCAGCCCGCGTTCCCCACCGCTGCCCACATCGCCTCCCACCCACCGGGCGCCGGCACCACCTCCCACGACGAGGCCGACGTGGGGGCCGAGCCCGGCAGCCCCGTCCCGGCGCGCAGCGACAGAACTCCGACCGGCACCACCATGACGGCGCGCCTCGACGACGATCCGTCGGCCAGCGCGGATCCGCAGCGGCCGACGCGGCCAGGCGCGACAGGCACTCCGGCACCCTGCACGGCCACGGAAGCCGATACGACCACGGATGCAGAAGCCGATTCGGCCACGGAAGC
>NZ_FZMO01000286.1 GCF_900197875.1 Frankia canadensis
ACCTCCAACCGCCCCCGCGTCGGCACCCCCTTCGCAGCCACCGCCGCCGGCCCCACCGCGATCACGCGCTGCCCCAACCCATCCAACTCCCGCGCCAGATCCAAGGGGAACTCCCCCGGCAGCGGAAACTCCTGCAGCTTGGTCCCCGTGAACTCGTAGAATCGCTCCCAGTCATCGCTAGTGAACCCGCCACCTTCACCGCGGATACCCTTGTCGTGACTGACCTGCTTGAGCCAGAAGCACGCCGTCGAACTATTCAACACCCCCAAAAATCGCAGATAATCCCCCTCCGACGCCCCGGCCGGAAACTTGATCACCGGAGCGGACTGCTTGAACACTTTTCCGCCGCCATCAAGCACAAAGTAATTATGCGTTGCAACAAAAGCAAAGCAAATAGAATGCGGGACTTTAAGCTTCTCGGGATATATCTCCTGCCACTCATACCACCGCATCCCCTTCAAAAGCATAGGGACACCGAAGCGCTTCCTACCAGAAATCGCGGCTCGATACATAGAGAGAAGGGTGGAGATCCCGCCAATCTCATCGAGACCACTGGGGGTGAAGTCGTCGCGGTATGGCCAGATCGAGTCATCCAGGTCGGCGAGCGCGTAGTCGCGAATTGAGACGCCGGACACCAATGGTCTGGTATTCTCAATTCGTAGCCGTCGAGCGGCATGCCCGCGAGGCAATATGTAAAGATCGTCTTCGCCGGTAACAGCTGTGATACCCGCCGATGCTATGGCCGACCGAAGGCGGAGACCGGAGGAGGATTCAATAATCTTCTGCAAATCGACTGCACCGCCTCCACCCAGACTCCAAGGCGGACGGGAAAAATACTCGCGGTTCAAATCGACGACACTTACCCAGTCGCTATCGGAACCCGGCCTGTCAAGCTGTGCGCAGATCGCTTGCCAGACTCGGCCGCCGCTTGCATCCTCAGGCACTGAAGGCTCGCCGCGAATCCCAAGCACGGTGCGGACAAGATCTTTCCGCCGCGAGTCATTACGGCGACCGCACAAGATGATCGTTGGAGTTCCATGCCCCGGTATATAGGCGCCTGACGTGTCGATTACATACGTTAGTTCAACCTGATCTCTGTAGAATTCTTCGATCAGCTTCTTGCCAAACTCACGCTTCATGAAGGAGTTTGCAGTAATTTGACCTACGAAGCCGGCAGCCGACCCTTCGGAGTCCGCGAGTTTTGCCAACTCAAAAAAACGCTGGGCAAATGGAACCGAAAGAGCATATTTTCCCGAACAAGCACTGTACAGTTCACGATACAGCTCATTGAGTGTCTTGTCTTTGACCGTGATATACGGGGGGTTGCCGACAACGGCGTGGTAACGGCCCTGCTGGAGGATGTCGGGGTGGTCGACCAGGTTCTCGGTGGCGTAGGAGAAATCGGCGAGCTCATCCTGTACCTCACCGAAGAGGTCGAGTTGGCGATGTTTGATCAAAGCGTCGCCTGTGGCTACATGCAGAGGGAAGATATAGCCGCCAGCGGCGGTTAGAGATCCTAGGGCGGAGGCACGCAGTGCCTCGATGACCAGGCGGAACCTCGCGATCGCCGTCGCGTATGGATTGATGTCGACGCCGTGGACCGCGTCAAGTGCCAGGCTGATACGCTCGAAGATGTCGCGGTCGGGGGCGTTCTTTTCCCATTCAGAGAGGAGGCGGCGGAAGGCGCCGAGGAGGAAGTGGCCGGAGCCGCAGGTGGGGTCGATGACCTTGACGACGTCGTAGCCGAATTCCTCGATGGCCGGAGTGAGAGTGAGGTCGAGGATGAACTCCTCGACGAACTCGGGGGTTTGGAGGAGGGCGTACTTCTTGCGGATGTCCTCGGAGAGGTCCTGGTAGAGGTCGCCGAGGAAGCGGGTGTCCCAGGTGTCGTCGGTGAAGTCGTGGATCAGCGTGCCGGTCTCGGTGCGGCGGCGCCAGAAGGTGATGAGGTCCTTGGCGGCGTCGTGGGACAGCGGTATCTGGAAGAGGGCGTTGTGACGCTCGTCGAACAGGGCTGCGCCTACCGGCACCGCGGCGATCTCGCCGAAGGCGGTCAGGAGCCAGTCGCGGGCGGTCTTGTTGGGGTTGCGGCGGTAGAACTCCTCGGTCCGCTCCTCCGCGAGGGTCAGCCGGACCGTCGTCGGGCCGGCCAGGAACGGGTCGCCGATCAGTCCGTTGTCCTCGCAGAAGCGGACGAACACGGTCCCCAGCACCCAGGCGACCGCCGCCTGGGTGACCCGCTCCCCCAGCCACGCCGACCAGGTCGCCGCAGTCCGGCCGACCTTGAACGCCCGGTCGTACTCCTCCCGCAGCCGTTCCCCAACCTCGGCAAGCTCGCTGACCTGCGCTTTCAGGTCCTTCTCCAGCGCCTTCACCTGCCGCTGGGTGTCCTTCAGCAGCGCCAACCGATCAATCACAAATTTCCCCCACCACGCAGCGATCCGCCGGGCCCAGACGACTCATGCCGCAGGCGTCCGACGACAGCACATCCTGACGAGCCTAATATGACCTTCATTGCACCCAGATGGCATCGGCCTGATTGCCGTCGGCGTTGATGGCTCGTCGTTTCTGGTTGTCCTACGTGAGGCGGGCAGCGCGGGCTCAGGGGGGCAGACTTGAGTTCTCGCCACGAGAGCGTAGATCCTCACGAGAATGCGGCGCGAAGATGGAGAATTTCTCTACGCTCGAATCCGAGGCCGGAGAATATGGCATCAGGGCTGAGTTCGGCGATGCGACACGTCGGGTAGCCGTAGCGGACTGCCACACCGTATTGGCGCCGTGACCTGGGACTTTGTCGGCGGGTGCCATCCTTGGGCCGTCCGGCTGTCTACATCCGCTCGGCCAGACAGGGCGAGGAGGGGCTCGTTCGTCGCGGGTGGGGTCCGCAGGGGCTGTAACCCTGGAAGTGGACTGGACCTGTAGGGGGGACGTCTGAGGAAGGATCTTCCGTGCCCCCGGGTTCCGCGGTGAAGTCGTTCGAGGCGATGTTCCAGAACCATCACCTCGCGGTGTTGCGCTTCGCGCGGCGTCGGTTGGGTGAGGACGATGCCGCGTGGGATGTGGTGTCGGAGACCTTCCTGGTCGTGTGGCGGTCGTGGGAGAAGCGGCCGGCCGAGGCCGCGGAGGCGCTGCCCTGGCTGTACGCGATCGCGGGCAATGTGGTCCGCAATCGCCGCCGGTCCCAGGTGCGTACCACGCGGCTCACCGCCCGGCTGGCGATGACCGGGTCGGCTGCGACGGCTGATCCGGCCGGCACGGTCGACGCGGTTGCCGACGAAGCCGTCCGCCGGGACCAGGCGAGGCGCGTCCTGGAACGGCTGTCGGATGACGACCGGGAGGTCCTCATGCTCGCGGTGTGGGAGGGCCTCGACGCGGCCGGGCTCGCGACCGCGTTGTCGGTGTCCCCCGCGGCGGCGAAAGTTCGGCTGCATCGAGCGCGCCGCCGGTTGCAGGCGCTCGTCGAGGAGTCTCGCGCGACGCAGATCCCCCTGTCCTCTCCTGCCCTGGGAAGATCGTCATGACAGTCCCCGACCCTGACGGCAACGACATCGAAGTCGAGGACGATCTGCGGGCCGTCCGACTGCTGCTGGCCGGCACCGATCCAGCCCCACCGCGGCCGGCGTGCCGGGCCGAACAGCAGCGCGCGGCGCAGGTGCTGCAGTCCCTGCGGGTCGCCTCATGGCCTCGGTGGCGCCGGCGCAGGCCGCATGTGCTGGTCGCGTCCGCGGCGGCGGTGACGATGGTGGCGCTGCTCCTCGCCGTGGTGACCGTGATCGGCGGCAGTGGCCCCGCCTCCGCGGCACCGCTGCTCCCCGAACCCCTGGTGACCGTTGTCTCCGGCGACCACGCTGCGGCGGTCAATCTCCTGCAGTCCGCCGCGGCCCACCAACGCACGGCCGTCATGCAGGGCGTAGGGCCGGTGCGATACACGCTTCGGCAGACCTACGGGCTGGACGTCACCGTCGCCAAGCGGAAATCCACGACGACCGCCGTCACTTATCTGGTGGCAGCCTGGCGCCGGCCGGACGGGTCAGAGCACATAGAGCGGTCCGTGCAGCAGATCGATCGCGCAGGGCAGGACGTCGGCGGCCCAGAGCCCGCCCATTTCCCACATCACCCGACGACCGACGTGCCCGCCGCGGCCGCCGGCGAACCACTTCCGGCCGACCCGGCCAGGCTGCGCGCCACATTTGAGGCACTCTTCCACGACAACGGCGTCAGCCCCACCGACACCTACCTCGCTGAGGCCGTCGTGGACCGGCTACGAGAAGGAGACACCGACCCCAGCCAGAACGCGGCGCTGTTCGACGTCCTCGCCGAGACCGCCAGCGTCTACGATGCCGGACCAGTCAGAGACCGGGCGGGCCGCGACGGGCATGCCATCGGCGTCAAGATCTCCGGACCGGAAAGCCTCGCCACGGCCTACGGCTACCTGATTCTGTCCGACGACGGGACACCACTCACCGTCGAGGTCGTCTATTCCCCGGCCCCGCCGCCCGGCCTGCGGCTGCCCGCC
>NZ_FZMO01000290.1 GCF_900197875.1 Frankia canadensis
GCCCGGAACTCACCCGCAGGTGATGAGTCGGCGGCGTGGCCCGCCGGAGCGCGGCGCCCGCCGGCCGCGCGACCGGCGGGCGGGCGAGGCTCAGCTCAGGCCGGGGAAGAACAGGTCGATCTCGCGCTTGGCGGACTCGGGCGAGTCCGACCCGTGCACGAGGTTCTGGCCGATCTCCAGCGCGTAGTCCCCGCGCAGCGAGCCCGGCGCGGCCTTGACCGGGTCGGTGGCGCCGATCAGCCCGCGGGACGCCTCGACCGCGCGCGGCCCCTCGGCGACCAGCGCCACCAGGGGGCCCGAGGTGATGAAGTCGACCAGCTCACCGAAGAACGGCTTGGACGCGTGCTCGCCGTAGTGCGTCTCGGCGACCGAGCGCTCCAGCGTGCGCAGCTCGAGCGCGACCAGGGTGAGCCCCTTGCGTTCGAGCCGGCCGATCACCTCTCCGACGAGGCCACGGCTGACGCCGTCCGGCTTGACCAGGATGAGGGTGCGCTCGGCGGACACGGTTCTCCTTCTCGATCAGTGACGTCGTCGTCCTCGGGAACCCGCGGGCCCCTCGTCAACTTACAGGGTGCCCGCGTCATCTCCATGGCCGAACCGGGCCTCCTCAGGAGCGCAGCAACACCCGGGCGCGACCCACAACGGGTGCCGAACCCGTCACCAGGACACCCGCGCCGCCCAGGTCCCCGTCCTCCTCCGCGAGGCGGACGGCGTCGTCGATCGCGTCGTCGAGGCGCACGGCGACCTCCACCCGGTCCGCCCCGAACACCCCCGCCGCGACCGCCGCGAGATCGTCGACGGGCAGCGCCGCGGGCGTCACGCCCGTCGTGACGACAACCGTGGACAGAACCGGTTCGAGGGCGGCGAGCAGGTGGGCGGCGAGCGCCTCGTCGCCCTCGACGGCCAGCACGCCGACGAGGACCTCGAAGGTGAACGCCTCGTCGAGGGCGCTCGCGAGGGCCGCGGCCGCGACCGGATCGCCGGCGACGTCCAGCACGATGGACGGGCTGCGGCGCACGACCTCGAGACGGCCCCGGCCGTCCACCTGGGCGAGCCCCGAGCGGAGCGCGTCGATGTCGAGCTGGTTGCGCCCGCCGCCGAGGAACGCCTCGACGGTGGCGAGCGCGACGGCGGCGTTGTGCGCCTGGTGCGCGCCGTGCAGCGGGAGGAACAGCTCCTCGTAGGTACCGCCGAGTCCCTTCAAGGTGATCATCTGGCCGCCGACGGCGACCCGGCGGCCCACCACGCCGAACTCCAGGCCCTCGCGGGCGACGGTCGCCCCGACCGCGGCCGCCCGGCGCAGCAGCGCCCGCGCGGCCGGCAGCGACTGCTGCGCGAGCACGACCAGCACGTCGGCGCGGATCGCCCCGCCGACCGGAGCCGCGATCCGCTCCAGCGCCGCCGCCTCGCCATCCCCACCGCCGCGGGCGTCCCCATCGGCGGGAGACCCTCCCCCAGGGCGGACATCCCCGTCGGCGCCGAGGGACCCACCGTCGCCAGCGGCAGCGCGCCGCATCGGCTCCGTGCCGTCCGCGAGTACGCCGGCCTCGTCTGCGTCCGCCTCGGACACGGCCAGCGGCGTGATCGCGGCGACCGGCCCGTCGAGCAGGTCGGCCAGGTCACCGAGCTCGGTCGCGCCGTCCCAGCCGGACTCGACGACGGCCAGGTCGACCGGGGCGTCCGCGAAGGCCGCGAAGGTGACCGCGGCGAGCAGCTCGAAGGCGCACAGGCGCCCGTCGTCCTCGATCAGCGGCAGGTAGGGGGCGATGTCGTCATAGGCGCGGTCGAGCACGTCCGCCGGGATCTGCGCGCCAGCGAGCCCCACCCGCGCGGCGGCGCCGAGCCAGTCGGGCGAGCGCAGCGAACCGGCGCGGATGCCGAAGCCGTCGAGGAGCGCGGTGATCGCCGCGACGGTCGAGCTCTTGCCCACCGACCCGGCGACGACGATGCTCGGGAACGCACGCTGGGGATGGCCGAGCAGGTCCAGCAGCCGGCGCAGCCGGGGCATCCCGGCCGGCCGCGCCACCCCCAGCCGGCTCGCGTACGCGGCGGCGAAGGTGGGCACGCCCTCCCCCGCCGAATCGGTCGGCCCGGCCGTGATGCCGGCGTTCGCGGCGGCGCCTGTCACAACCCTGATCCTACGAGTCCGGACGACCCCGCCTCCGCGGGCGGGCGGCCGACCGTGTCACCTGCCTCATTCGCCTCCGCGAGCAGATCAACCGACTCGTCCGGGTTGCGCGAGTCGCTACTGTCGTGCGGGGTGAAGGAGGCGGGAACAGCTGGTGACGTGGACGTACGAGGCGGCGTGCGCCGCGCTGGCCAGGTCGGTGGACCTGGAGAAGCAGGCGATCACGAGCGAGCCGCCGGTGCCGAGCCTGGCGCGGATGCGGGAGCTGGCCCGCCGGCTCGGTGACCCGCAGCGCCGGTTCGACCTGATCCACCTGACCGGCACGAACGGCAAGACGTCCACGGCACGCATCGCGGCCGCGCTGCTCGGCGCCGCTGGGCTGCGCGTCGGGCTCTACACCAGCCCGCACCTGGAGCGTGTCAACGAGCGCCTGGTCGGCGACGGGGTGCCGATCGACGACGACGCCTTCGCCGCCTGCGTCGGCGCGGCCGTCGACGCCGCGGCGCCGATGGCCGAGCGGCCGACCTTCTTCGAGCTGCTCACCGCGGCCGCCTACCACTGGTTCGCCGAACGCGGTGTCGACGCGGCGGTCGTCGAGGTGGGCCTGCTCGGGCGCTGGGACGCCACCAACATCGCCGACGGCCGGGTCGCGGTGATCACCGGGATCGGCGCTGACCACCTGGACTACGCCGGCAGCCTCGCGGGTGTGGCGCGGGAGAAGGCCGGCATCGTCAAGCCGGGCGCGCGCCTCGTGCTCGGCGAGATCGAGGCCCGCTTCGACGACGTGTTCGCCGCCGCCCCGGCGTCGCGGGTGCGCCGCGGCGGTCACGACTTCGCGATGGACGACGCCCACCCCGATCCGGCGGGTCGGCGGGGGGACCTGCGTACGCCGCTGGCCCGCTACGACGGCGTGCTGCTGTCGCTGCATGGCGCCTACCAGGACATGAACGCGGCCTGCGCGCTCACGGCGGTGGAGGAGTTCCTCGACCGGCCGCTGCCCGACGCCGTGGTGCGGGAGGGCCTGGGCGCGGTGCGGGCGCCGGGCCGGCTGGAGATCGTCGGCGATCGGCCGCTGGCCGTGCTGGACGGGGCGCACAATCCGGCGGCGGCGGCGGCACTCGCCCGCTCGCTCGCCGAGGAGTTCCCCGACCGGCGGTGGACCGTCGTCTACGGGGCGCTGCGCGGGCACGACTTCGAGGGCACCCTGGCGGAGCTGCCCGCGGACCGGATCGCCGCCCTGGTGTGCTGTGAGCCGGACTCGCCCCGGGCGATCCCGGCCGAGCAGGTCACGGCGGCGGCCCGGCGGCGGGGAATCGTCGCGGACGCCGTGCCGCCCGTCGCCGACGCGGTCCGGCTTGCCATGGAACGGGCGGCGAGCAGCGGAGCGATCCTCGTGACCGGGTCCTTCTACCACCTCAGCGAGGCCCGCAGGGTCCTGGCTGCCGTCACGCGGCCCTGACACTCCCCAGCGGGCACGCGACCCCGGCTCTCCAGCGACGCGGCCCCGTCACCACGACGGACAGCGGCCGTCTGCCGTGCCGCCGGCGCTCGCCGCTCAGGCAGGCGCCGCCGCGCGGCCTGGGCAGGCCTCGCCGCGCCCCGGGCAGGCCTGCCGTCCGCTCAGGCGGACTTCTCCTGGCGGGGAGCCCGCTTGGAGGCGACATCGCGGGGCACGATGGTCGGGTTGACGTGCTCGAGAACGACCTCCCGGGTGACGACCACCCGGGCGACATCCTTGCGGCTCGGGATGTCGTACATCACCGAGAGCAGCACCTCCTCCATGATCGCCCGCAGGCCGCGGGCGCCGGTGCCGCGCAGGATCGCCTGGTCGGCGATGGCCTCCAGGGCGTCGGAGGTGAAGTCGAGGTCGACGTTGTCGAGCTCGAACAGGCGCTTGTACTGGCGGACCAGCGCGTTCTTCGGCTCGGTGAGGATGCGGATCAGCGCCTCGCGGTCGAGGTTCGACACGCTCGTGATGACCGGCAGCCGGCCGATGAACTCGGGGATCATGCCGTACTTCAGCAGGTCCTCGGGCATGATGTCACCGAAGACGTCCGAGGAGTCCGGGTCGTCCTTGCCGTGCAGCACCGCGCGGAAGCCCAGCGACTTCTTGCCGATCCGCGACTCGATGATCCGGTCGAGCCCGGCGAAGGCACCACCCACGATGAACAGGACGTTCGTCGTGTCGATCTGGATGAACTCCTGGTGCGGGTGCTTGCGCCCGCCCTGCGGCGGCACGCTGGCCGTCGTGCCCTCGAGAATCTTCAGGAGGGCCTGCTGGACACCCTCACCCGACACATCTCGGGTGATACTGGGATTTTCGGACTTCCGGGCTATCTTGTCGACCTCGTCGATATAGATGATCCCGGTTTCAGCCTTCTTGACGTCATAGTCCGCGGCCTGGATGAGCTTGAGCAGTATGTTCTCGACGTCCTCGCCGACATACCCGGCCTCGGTCAGCGCGGTGGCATCGGCGATGGCGAACGGCACGTTGAGCATCCGGGCCAGCGTCTGGGCCAGCAGGGTCTTGCCGCAGCCGGTCGGGCCGAGCAGCAGGATGTTGCTCTTCGCGAGCTCGACCTCGCCCTTGGCGCCCTCACCGCCCGCGGTTCCGCCGGCCTGCACCCGCTTGTAGTGGTTGTAGACGGCGACGGACAGCGTCTTCTTCGCCGTCTCCTGGCCGACCACGTAGCCGTCGAGGAACTCGTAGATCTCCCGCGGCTTGGGGAGCTCATCCCACTTGAGCTCGGAGGACTCGGAGAGCTCCTCCTCGATGATCTCGTTGCACAGATCGATGCACTCGTCGCAGATATAGACGCCAGGGCCGGCGATGAGCTTTTTCACCTGCTTCTGCGATTTGCCGCAGAACGAGCACTTGAGCAGGTCACCGCCATCACCGATGCGTGCCACCGAGGACTCAGTCCCTTCGTCCAGACGATGGTGTCGCCTGCGTGTCAGGGGCGGTTGACACCGCCCGGTCGTCGCGTGTCTGCCTGCAACCATCCCCGTGGGGACGGTACCCCGCCGAGCGACCCGGTGAGTGCCCTATCGCTCGGCTCATACCGGTCAGCCTACGGTCACCTCGGCCGTCCTCGCGCGTCCACGCCGTCCTGTTAGGCCAACGCGTCACGCGAGTGGTCGCGCTGGCCGAATTCGCACCCGTCGGCGCGTCGCACATGATATTTGCCCGTGATGACCGGGGTTGGGCGGAGTCGTCACGTCGCCCAGGTGCCCCTGGCAGGGCGGCGGCGCCACAGTGGACGCCGCAGCGGACCGGCCCGCCGCGGCGCACGGTCCGCCGGGGCCCCGGGCGGGTAGCCGTGTCCCGGGGCCGGCACCTGTACACGGCCGGCCCCGGAGCACGCGTACCGCCGCCCGGTCATCCGCCCCTGCGGGCGGCTCAGTTCGTGGTGGCGAGCCGCGAGGACTTGCGGGTCTTGATCACCTCGTCGATGAGACCGTAGTCCTTGGCCTCATCGGCGCTGAAGATCTTGTCGCGCTCGATGTCCTTGCGGATGTCCTCTTCCTTGCGGCCGGTGTGCGTCGCGAGCATCCGCTCCAGCAACGAGCGCATCCGCAGGATCTCGCGGGCCTGGATCTCGATGTCGCTGGACTGGCCCTCGCCCGACGCGGACGGCTGGTGGATGAGGATCCGGCTGTTCTCCAGCGCGAACCGCTTGCCCGGGGTACCCGCCGCCAGCAACACCGCCGCCGCCGACGCCGCCTGGCCCATGCAGATCGTCGAGATGTCCGGCCGCACGAACTGCATCGTGTCGTAGATCGCCGTCAACGACGTGAACGACCCACCCGGCGAGTTGATGTAGATCGAGATGTCCCGATCCGGATCCTCCGACTCCAGGAACAACAACTGCGCCATCACGTCGTTCGCCGACACGTCGTCGATCTGCACACCCAGGAAGACGATCCGCTCCTTGAGCAGCTTCGAGTACGGGTCCATGCCGTACTCGCCGCGCGACGTCTTCTCGATGATGTTCGGCAGGACGTACCGGCCCTGCGGCGGAGTCGCGGCGGCGGCCTGGCGGGCCTGCTCAAACCGCAGCTGCTGGTAGAGCGTCTCGTGGAACATGGTGGCTGCCTCCGGAAACGGATGACGACGGTGCGATCCGGGGTGAGCGGACGGAGCCGCTCAGCTCACCGGGCCTTCGCTGGGGACCTGGCGGGCCTGCTGGACGACGTGGTCGACGAAGCCGTAGTCCTTGGCCTCCTCGGCGGTGAACCACCGGTCCCGGTCGGAGTCGCGCTCGATCTGCTCGATCGGCTGGCCGGTGTGGAACGCGATCCGCTCCTGCATCATCCGCTTGGTGTAGAGCATCTGCTCCGCCTGGATGGCGATGTCGGAGGCGGTGCCGCCGATGCCACCGGAGGGCTGGTGCATCATGATCCGCGCGTGCGGCAGCGAGTACCGCTTGCCGGGCGCGCCCGCGCACAGCAGGAACTGGCCCATCGACGCGGCGAGCCCGAGCGACACGGTGGCGACGTCGTTCTCGACGAACTGCATCGTGTCGTAGATCGCCATACCGGCGCTCACCGAGCCACCGGGCGAGTTGATGTAGAGGAAGATGTCGCGGGTCGGGTCCTCCGCGTTGAGCAGCAGCAGCTGCGCACAGAGGGCGTTGGCGATCGCATCCTCGACCACGGACCCGAGGAAGACGATCCGGTTGGCCAGCAGACGGTTGAACACCTGATCGTCGAAGGCTGGTCCACCCTGGCCAGGCGAACGGAGCTCCGGACCCGGAACGGGCAGGCGCGGAACTGCGAGGTTACTCACGGTCAGCTCCTCGGCTTCCTCACATGGGGCGGCTGATTGACCGGCTCGACACTATCTGTGACACGCGCGAGTTCCGGCCGTTCAGGCTCGATGTTCGCGCTGGGCGTGAGGACCGGCCGGTTCGGACGGACGGCCGGCGACGGCCCGCGACCTTCGGCGACGGATCGTCGCCGCGGCGCGGCCGCAGGATCCCCCTGCCCAGCCATCCCGTACCCCGGGGAGCACACCGGCCCTCGGACCAGGTCCGAGGGCCGGTGGCCCGGATGACGGGAACGATCAGATGTCGCGGTCCCCGGCGTCGCCCGTGGCGGCCTCGGCCGCTCCCGGCTCCGCCTGCGCGGTGGCGGGCTGCGCGGTGGCGGGCTGCGCGGTGGCGGGCTGCGCGGCCTCGGCGGCCTCCTCGGTGCCGGCCGGCGCGTCCTCGGCGGCCTCGTCCACGTCGTCGGCCTCGGCGGCCTCGTCCGTGTCGGGCGCGGGCCGGGCCGGCAACGCGAGCTCCACCGGCGCGCCGGAGCCGTCGACGACGGTGGCGTTCTCCAGCAGGAGGAACAGTGCCTTCGTCCGCAGCACGTCGGCCATCAGCGCCTGCAGGCCCTCGCCCTGGGCGAGCTGCTGCGCGAAGACGTCGGGCTGCATCCCCGACCGCTGGGCGCGCATGATGACCTGCTCCATCAGCTCACCCTGGTCGATCCCGATCGACTCCACGTCGATGACCGCGTCGAGGATGAACTGCGAACGGATCGCCTTGCCCGCCGACTCGCGGACCTCGGCGTCAAACTCCTCGGCGGACTGGCCGAGGGTCTCCAGGTAGGCGGCGCGGTCGGTGCCGATGTGCTCCAGCTCGTGGGACAGCCGGTGCTCGCGGGCCTCGATCTCGCCGGTGAGCAGTGAGTCGGGCACCGGCACGTCGACCCGCTCGAGCAGACCCTCCAGCAGCTTCTCCCGCGCCTGGCCGACCTGCTCGGCGCGCCGGGACTGCTCGAGCCGCTGGCGCACGTCCGCGCGCAGCTCGCCCAGGGTGTCGAACTCGCTGGCGGTGGTGGCGAAGTCGTCGTCGAGGGCGGGCAGCTCCTTCTCCTTGACCCCGCGGACCGTCGCGGTGACCTCGGCCGGCTGGCCGGCCTGGTCACCGGCGAGCAGCTCGGTGGTGAAGGTGCGCGACTCGCCGTCGGCGGCGCCGATGATCGCCTCGTCCAGACCCTCGACCAGGTTCCCGCTGCCGACCTCGTAGGACAGCCCGGTGGCCTCGGCACCCTCGACGGGCTTGCCGTCCGCCTCCGCGGACAGGTCCAGCGAGACGAAGTCACCCGACTGGACGGGCCGCTCGACCGGCGTGAGCTGGGCGAAGCGGTCACGCAGCGCGCCGAGCTGCTCCTCTACCTGCTCGTCGGTGACCTCGACCGCGTCCACCGTGACCGTCAGGTCGGAGAACTCGGGCAGGGTCAGCTCGGGGCGGACGTCGACCTCGGCGGTGAACACGAGGTGACCGCCGTCAGCGAACTCGGTGATGTCCACCTCGGGCCGCGAAAGGACGTCGACCTCCTCGGCCTGCACGGCCTCGGAGTACAGCTGCGGCAGCGCCTCCTGGACCGCCTCGTCGAGGATCACTCCCCGACCGAGCCGCTGGTCGAGGATGCGCGGCGGAACCTTGCCCGGCCGGAAACCCGAGACCCGTACCTGGCGGGCGAGCTTGCGATAGGTGGCATCGAGCGAGGGCTTGAGCTCGTCGAAGGGCACCTCGACGGTGAGCTTGACCCGGGTCGGGCTGAGGGTCTCCTTGGTGGCCTTCACGGCGCGGCGGTCTCCTGGTACGACGTTGGACGGGGTGACACGCCGAGGCTATCGGTCGGGGCGGGGAGACTCGAACTCCCGATCTCCTGCACCCAAAGCAGGCGCGCTAGCCACTACGCTACGCCCCGAGGCGTCGCACGCTTATCCTACGGGGTAAGCTCGCACCGATCACCCCGCGGGTGTAGCTCAATGGCAGAGCCCCAGCCTTCCAAGCTGGCCATGCCGGTTCGATCCCGGTCACCCGCTCCATCGCCGGACGCCATCCGGCCGCGGTTTCGCCGCGGCCGGCGGCGTTCCGCCCCCGCGTGTCCTTCCGCGCCGCCTCATGCGCCAGACGTCCCGCCCGTGCCGCGTGACCTGGGCCGCATCCGGGTCGGCCGCGTGTCGACATCCGCCTCCCGTCCCGTCCCGCGGGCCCTCGGACGCGGACGCCCGCGTGGACACCGGCGGACGGGCATCGGCCGCCCGGTCTCGCACCGCGGAACCCGGGGGCACCCCCATCGACATGCCCCGCTGGCATGCCTGCCGCGCGTGTCGTGGCCACCGATCCGGCACAGCCCGCGCGACCAGCGGGACGCACCCACCGCATCCCGCCTCCCATGCGCTGAGTCACAGTCGACGGCGGTACTTTCGGGGCTCCCCCGTCCGTTTCCACGTCCCACCCGGTGCCCGAGGAGTGCGTTGCATATGGCCCTGAATCGCCGTGGCTGGCTCCCCGTGGTCGTCGGGGTCGGCATCGGGCTGAACACGGCCCGCCTGCGCGGTCGTCTGCACGCCATCGACGTGGTCCCCACCGAGGTGAGCGGTGCGGCGGCGGTCGGGCCCGCCGGGACCGCCCCCACCCGTCCGGAGGAGGCGCGCGAGCGGTCCCGCTACGTGCTGCTCTCCGCCGCGGGCACCCGCCTCACCGCGGGCCAGCGGCGCGCGGCCGAGGAGCACGCCCGGCGCAACGGCCTCGACGTGCTCGACCTCGTCCCGGCGAACCTGCCGGCACACCGCGTCCTCGACCTGGCCCGCATGGTCGATCCCGCCACCTACCGCGCCCAGCCGCTCACCCGCGGGCGCGGCGCCGGGCTGGCCGTGCTGATCGACCAGGAGGTGCTGGCCCGCATCGGGCTGGCCACAGCCGACCAGCCGCGCTTCCACGGCCGATCCGAGGTGGGCGACCTCACCGAGGCCGAGCTGGTCGCGATCGTGCAGCTGGGCAAGCGGCACGCCGCCGCCAGCACCGACCTCGCGGTGCTGCCCGGCCTGCGCGGGCCGGGCGCCGGTGCCGGTGCCGGCGACGCTCGGCTGTCCGTGCAGCAGACCGCCTATGCCTGGGAGCCGGCCCGGCGGGTACTGCCGGCGCTGCGCGACGGCGCCCTTCTGCTCGGCGCGGCGAGCAATCCGTCGGCGACGCTGGGGGCGCTCGCCCTGTCCTGGGTGCAGCCCGCGCTGGTCGGGGGCGGGCATGTGCGGGTGGATCCCGCCGCGCTCGGCCGCAGCCTGCTCGCCCGCCGCCAGATCGCCGTCGCGCAGGTCCGCCACGCCCGCGCCCGCGCGCGGGAGTTCCTGGGCGAGCCACAGCCCACCGTCACCGAGGCGGCGGGGACGAGCCGGCTGGTCGTGTCGGTCCGCCCGGCGGCCGCCGACGTCGACCGCGCCCGGCCCGGCTATCAGGCTGATCTGGCCGTCGGCGTCGAGCGTTTCCTCGAGGACCGCCGCGACAGCTGCCCCTGGTGCGGCGGCCGCGACCTCACCCTGCGGCTGCGCGGGCGCGACGTCGCCCAGCGCAAGCCCGGCGAGTTCCAGTACGACCGGTGCGGGGACTGCGGCCATATCTTCCAGAATCCGCGGCTTTCACCCGACGGCCTGGAGTTCTACTACCGCGACTTCTACGACGGCCTCGGCGGTGCGGCCCTGGAGGAGGTCTTTGGCTACAGCGTCGACCCCTACCTGCAGCGGGCCCGCCAGCCCATTGCGACGCCGCGGCGGTGGCTGGACGTCGGCGGAGGTCACGGGCATTTCTGCGCCATGGCGAGAACCGTCTGGCCGGCGACGAGCTTCGACGCGCTGGACATCGGCGCCGGCATCGAGGAGGCGGCCCGACGACGCTGGGTGGACCATGCCTACCGCGGTTTCTTCCCCGACCTCGTCGCCGAGGTCAAGGGCCGCTACGACATCATCAGCATGTTCCACTACCTCGAGCACACCCGAGACCCACTGACCGAACTGGACGCCGCCGCGGCGGCGCTGGAGCCGGGCGGCCATCTGCTCATCGAGGTCCCCAATCCGGACAGCCCGGCCGCCCGCTGGTACCGCAGCCTGTGGCCCGGCTGGCTGGTCCCGCAGCATCAGCACCTGATACCCGCCGCGAACCTCGTGGCCGCGCTGGAACGGCGTGGATTCGCGGTGCCCGAGCCCGTCTTCGGCGAGGTGCACCAGAAGGGCGATCCCGTGATGGCCGTCTACGGCCTGCTGCAGACGCTCGCGCCGTCACCCTCAGTCGCCTGGCGGGCCCCCGCCAGTCCCGGCCGTGGCCGGGCCGCACGCGCCCTGACGGCCGGGGCCCTCGTCCCCGCCTTCGTGGCCGCGCTGGTCACCGACGAGGCGACCCGCCCCTACCTGACCACCGGCACGCGCGCGAACGCCTACCGCATCCTCGCCCGCCGCCTCTAGCCCACGTCGCGAGTCCAGATCGTCGCCGTCGGTCGCTGCGGCGGGCCGTGGCAGCGTTCTGGCGACGTCGCGGCGGCCCGTGTCGCGCATTCGGCGACAAGACGGCTCAGTCCCAGCCCCAGTCGTCCTTGCGGTCCTTCGATCCGCGATCGGGGTGCCCGTGGCCGGATGCCCCGTCCCTGTCCCGCGGGCCCTTGTCATCCCAGGAGTCCTTGCCGTGCCAGGAGTCCTTGCCGTCCCAGGAGTCCTTGCCGTCCCAGTCGTCCTTGCTCCAGGAATCCCTGCCGCGCGCGTCCTTGTCCCGGGAATCCCTGTCCCGGGAATCCCTGTCCCGGGAATCCCTGTCCCGGGAATCCCTGTCCCGGTCGTCCCTGTCCCGGTCGTCCTTCTTCCAGGCGTCCTTCCAGTGTTTCCACCAGTCGTCCTTCGACCAGTCGTCGCCGGACCCGCCGTCCTTGTCCGGCCCGCCGGAGACGCGATTCCACCAGTCGTCCTTCGACCAGCTCGACGGCCACCAGTCCTTTCTCGACCAGTCGTCCGACCAGCTTCGGGGCTGCCTGGCCGGCGCCTCGGAATCGTCCGCGCGGGCGCTCGGCGCCACCGGTCCGAGAGTCACGAAAAGGGTCGCCACGGTCGACATCGTCATGATGAAGACCCGCGTCACACCAGGTCTGGACACAGTTCCCCCGTCTGTTCGCCGGATTTCCCGTCTCACCGCCGGACACCCGCCGGCCGAAACCGTGGCCGAGCCTAACCGCGCCGCCGCGCCACGCCCACACGATCACCGGGCCCCGTCCGACGATCGACAGCCATGCGGGGCAGGCAGGCCACGGCGACCGTCGGTCACCTGAAGTAGCCTGTCGGCGACGGAGGGGGTTCGGATGGTCAGCACCATGGCGACGCGCCGAACGGCCGTCCACCTGCCGGACGCCGATCCAGACCGCGCGACACGACGAACGCGACCACGCGGAACCGGCCGCCACCGATGCGCCTGCGGTCCGCTCGCCGCAGGCCTGCTCGCCGTCGAGATGATCGCCGTCGGGATGCTCTCGGCCTGCGCGGGCGGCGACCCACCCGCTCCTCGCCCGCCCACGACGACGACGCCCGCCGCCCACGCGCCCCGCCCCACGGCGGCTCCGGCCGCGGGGCGCCATCTCGTCGCCTGGGCGGTGAACCCCGAGATCACCTGGTACGCGGACCCGAACCAGGACACGGCACGCGGCCGGCTGGCCAACCCGAACGAGCAGGGTGCCCCGCTGGTCTTCGCGGTCGTGCGGCGGTGGGCCGACTGGCTCCAGGTCCTGCTGCCGGTGCGGCCGAACGGCTCGCGAGGCTGGCTGCGCGCGGCCGACGTCCGCCTGAGCGAGACGCCGTACGCGCTGCGGGTCGATCGCGCGGCGCATCGCCTGACCGTGCTGCGTGACGGTGCCGTCCTCGCCCGGCTTCCGGTCGGCATCGGTACGGGCACCACACCCACGCCATCCGGTGAGTTCTACCTGACCGAACTGCTCCGCCCGTCGGATCCGGCCGGGCCGTGGGGGCCGCTCGCCTTCGGCCTGTCCGGCTTCTCCGACGTCATTACCAGCTTCAACGGCGCGGATGGCATCATCGGCCTGCACGGCACGAACCGTCCGGACCTGGTCGGGACCGATGCCAGCCTGGGCTGTGTCCGTCTTCGTAACGAGGACATCATAAAACTGGCGGGAATGGTGCCGGTCGGCACCCCGGTGGCCATCAGCCCGTGATTGCGCGTCGTTCCTGGCGGATGGCGGGGGACATCTCTAGGCTGCTTTCATGACGGGTTACCATCTGGCCCAGGTGAACATCGCCCGAGTACGCGCCCCGCTCGACTCCTCCGCGCCGGATGACCTCGTCGCCGGGCTCGCGCCGGCGGCCGACACCGGCGACGGCCAGCCCGGATTCGTCTGGCGGCGCACGCCCGGTCCCAGCGCGACGGCCGTGCACACCTTCCGTCTCGGTTCGGCCGCCCAGCTGACCGCCATCGTGAACCTGACGGTGTGGGAGTCGGTGGACGCGCTCGCCGACTTCGTGCTTCGCCAGGGGCATGGCGCGTTCCTGCGCCACCGCCGGGACTGGTTCCATCCGACCGACCGGGCGACGAACGCGCTGTGGTGGGTGCCCGTCGGGCACGAGCCGGGTGCCGAGGAGGCCGAGGAGCGGGTCCGGCACCTGCGCACCCACGGGCCGACGGCCACCGCGTTCACCCTGCGGCTCACCTTCCCGCCGCCTGATCGGCGGATCTCCCTGGTACCGGGCGGGGGCGCGCGGGTCGCCGCTGCCCCGGCCGGGGGTGAGCCGGCAGGCCCGCCGGCCGCACGCAGCCTGGCCACGGGCGGCTGACCGCCGGCGGCCCGGGGCGCCCTCACGACACGGGCAGGTCGTCCCGTGCGCCGAGGTCGGCGACGTCGAGGTCGGCCCAGCCGGACAGGATCGTTCCGAACACGGACGGATCCTCGCCCCGGTTCCAGAAGGCGGTGGCGGCCTGCACGGCGACCGCGCCGGCCCGCAGGTACTCGGCGACGTGCCATCCCTCGCCGATGCCGCCGACACCGACGACGTCGACGGTGTCCGGCAGCAGGCGGCGCAGCTGGCGGACCTGGCCGAGGCCGATCGGCCGCAGTGCCGGGCCGCTGAGCCCAGCCAGTTCCACGTCGATGACGGGCCGGTGACCGGCGTCCAGGACGAGGGCGTTCGGGAACGTGTTCACCGCGGTGACGAACCGCGGCCCGGCAGACCCGACCAGCCCGGCAGACCCGACCGGCCCGGCCGCCGCGAGGTCACCGAGCAGCGCCGCGAGCTCGCCGAGCGCCGCCGGATCGGAGAACGGCGAGATCTTCACCCCGTACGGGACGGCCGGGGCGCCCTCGGCGGCGCGGGCACTCAGCGCGTCCCCGACGGCCGCGCAGATCGCGGCCGTCTGGTTCGGGTCGAAGCAGGCGATCCGCTTCTGCGCGCCGCCGTCCCAGACGTTCGGGCAGGCGAGGTTCACCTCGATGAGGTCGACGCCGGTCGGTGCCACGGCCTCGACGAGCTGGCGGTACTCGGCGACGTCGAACCCGGCGACGCTCACGACGAGCGGCTTGCCGGCGGCGTGCGCGGTCGACACCATCCGCGGCAGGTGCTCGGCGTAGTAGTCCAGCCCACGGTTGGGCAGGCCGAGGGCGTTCACCGAGTACGACGGGCCGGGCCAGTAGACGTTGCCGGTGTTGCCGGCCCGTGCGTGCACCGTGATGGACCCGACCATGACCGCCGCGACCGCGCTGCGCGCGAAGGCCTCGACGTCGGCCATCGACTTGCAGGTGCCGGCCGCGTTCATGACCGGATGTTCGAGGTCGATGCCGGCGAGCCCGGCCAGCGCAGTCATGCCGCCGAGCCTAGGCGGCGCGGCACCGGAGCGGGGATGATGATCAGTGCCGGGCCAGCGGCCGGCGGGCCCGCCGCGCGCGATGCCGGTCGACGGCCTTCTGGTAGACGGCGACCCGCAGCTCGGCGATGCGCCGCGGCTCCAGCTCCGCGGTCCCCGCCCGGCCGCGGGCGCCGACGGCGGCGGCGAGCTCCGGGTCGGTGAGGTAGGGCTCGAGCGCGTCCGCGAGTGCCTGCGCGTCCTCCGGCGGCACGACCGCGCCGCCCTCCCACTTCGCCACCCAGGTCGCGACGCCGGTGGTGGCGGTGGCCACGACCGGGCGGCCCGAGGCCATGCCCTCCAGGCCGGCGATGGAGAAGCTCTCGAATCGGCTCGGCACGACGACGACCCGTGCCTCCTCGTAGGCCTTGACCAGCTCGGGCCGGCTGAGGTGGCCGGCGAAGCGGCAGGGGACGCCGAGCTCGACCGCGCGCCGCTCCAGCCAGGTGCCGGTCGCGACGCCGTCGATGGTCCCCGACGACTGACCGGCGAAGACCACGGTCGGGGACACTCCCCGCTCCCGCAGCCGCGACGCCGCGTCGAGCAGGACGTCGAGGCCCTTGCGCCACTCCAGCCGACCGACGACGAGCAGTGTCCGGTCCGTGCCCTGGGGCGGCACCGACTCCAGGTACGGCGAGCGGTCGAACGGGTAGGGGATGACGTCCGCGTCGGTCTTCTTCTTCAGCCAGCCGAAGTCACGCAGCGTGGTGACGATCAGTTCGGATGGTGCGGTCCGCGCGTCGGCGCGCAGCGCGGAGAAGCGGTCGATCCGATCGGCGAGCGCGCCCCGGCCGTGCAGCCGGCCCTCACGCAGCCGGACGTCCATCATCGTCGGCGTGTGCAGATGGATGACGAGCGGCACGTCGCGGCGCACCGCGGTGCGCAGCCCCCGGGTCTCGCCGTCCTGCGTCTCGATGACGTCGGGCCGAAGCCCGAGGCGGCGCAGCCAGAACGCGTAGGAGACGGCGAGGACGAACCGCAGCATCAACGAGTCGCGCGGATGGTTCGCCCCCTGGACGGACCGCCCCAGCGGGCCCAGGTAACGACTGACCGGAAGGCGCAGCAGCGGCCGCCGGTGGACCTGGACACCGTCATGATCCTCGTCGGTCCGATGCCGCCCCTGGGCGCACAGGATATGAACCCTGTGACCGAGTGCGACCAACGCGTGAGCGATGTCGTGCGTGTAGACACCCGCGCCATCCCAGATGATCGGCGGGTACTGCTCGCACAAGAAGACGATCTCCATACCCATCCCCCACGGCGGCGAACTCCGGTCGGCTCACCATAGCGCCAGCCTATCGAGGCACCACGCCGGGTTTCGGGCATTGCGAGCACCCCGACAACATAACCCTCACGTAAACGTAGCGACACCCAAATGACACCACTGACCTGCGCTTTTGCAACACCCGGGCAACCGGCCGACGGCATTGCGGCCATCTTCACGCCATCGCCAACGCACACCCGACGGACATCCAGGCCACACCAGTAGGGCAATACCCCGCGTCATGGTGCTTCCCAGTGGTATCAGATGACCGATTCACGGTCCGGCGAGTGCCTCCGGCGTGCCCGCGCCCACCGCCCGGGCGCCGGCGCCGGACCGCCCGCGGTCCGTCCGGCGGGCACCGCGGACCCGCCCAGCGCCACTCCGGCGACCTGGCGAAACAGCGTCGGCAGGGTCGCGACGGTGGCCAGCAGCGCGGCGGCGGCGAGCACGAACGGCAGCCGCGGGTCGGCGGCGAACAACGCCCCGGAGAGCAGGGCGGCGAGCACGGTCCAGGCGGTCTGCGTCGTCGCGAACACCCCCTGGCCGCGGCCCACCGAACCGGTGCGCGCGCTCTCCTGCGCCAGCAGCGCCTGGCTGGCTGGATAGATGACGGCCAGCACGATCCCCTCCAGGCAGCCGATCACCAGGATGAGGGGCCGGGAGTGCAGGAACGGGTAGGCCGCGACGGCCGCGCCCCGCAGCGTGATCGTCACCATCAGCAGCCGGCGGCGGTCCAGCCGGTCGACAAGCCAGCCGGCGGGCCAGGCGAACACGAGATAGGGCAGCCCGAACAGGGCGAAGGTGACGCCGATGAACGCCGTCGACTCGCCCTCCCGGCGCATCAGCAGGCTCCAGCACGTCTCGTAGACGCCGGTGGCGAACCCGCCGCACGCCGCGATGAGCAGCAGCCCGGCGAGGCCACGCGCGTGCCGCCGCCCGAACGCCGGGCGGTCGACGCGGGTCAGGGCATCCAGCTGAGTCACCGCGGGTGACGGGTGGGACGGGGACCGGGCGGGCAGCAGCCAGACCACCGGCAGCGAGGCCAGCACGGCCGCCGCGCCGCTGGTCAGGAACATCGCGTCCATGTGCCGCTCGCCGGCGAGCCCGCCGAGCAGCGGGCCGACCGTCAGTCCGAGCAGCTGGCCGGTGAACACGGCGCTGAACGCCCGGCCCCGCATGCCCGGCGCGACGGTGGCGGCGACGGCGGTCAGCGTGGCGACCTCGAAGGCCCCTGCGCCGGCGCCCTGCAGCACCCGCATCGCCGCCGTCGCCGCCACCCCGCCGACCGCGACCAGCCCCAGGCAGCCCGCCGCGTACCCGGCCAGTCCGGCCAGCAGGACCGGCCGCGGACCGTGGCGCGCGGCGGCCCGGCCCGCCAGGTACTGCGACAGCAGGGCACCGAGGAAGAACGCCGCCATCACCACGCCGACGGCGGCGGCGGAGACGTGCCGGTCCCGCAGGTACAGCGGCAGCAGCGGGGCGATGGCGAACGACCCGCACCACTGCAGCAGCGTCGCGGCGGTCAGCGCCACGAGCAGCCGCGCGACGGCGGCCCGCGGCGCTCCCGCGGATGCCACCCGCGCAACCGCGCGCCCCCCGTCCACGCGTGGGTCATATCCCGCGAACCGGGTACCTGGCAACGTGGAGCCGCACACCGGGCATGCACCGCGGGACCGGGCAGACCCGGCCCAGGACCGGGCAGCCCGGGCGGACCGGCCGCAGCAGAGGATGCCGACAGATGCCACATGAGGACACCCACCCGGCCCCCGGCCCGAGCGCCGCGACCCGCGCACCTGCGGCTGGCCCGCCGGAGCGAGGAGCTCCGTTCGCCGCGAAGATGGCGTACTACCGCTCGCAGCACACCAGCCGGGGCATCCGGCTGACCCACCTGGTGGGCATCCCCGGCGTGGCGTTCTCGCTGCCGCTGTTGGCGGCGCGGCCCCGGGTCGGCCTGCCGGTGTTCGCCGCGAGCTGGGCGGTGCAGGTCGCCGGGCATCTGCTGGCCGAGCACAACCGGCCGGCGCTGGCCGAGGGGCCGCTCACCTACCAGCTGTGCGGCCTGGCCTTCTGGTGCGAGGAGGTCGTCGACCTGCTCGCCGGCCGCGGCCTGGCGGGCGCCGGGAGCAACCCCGAGCGTTGACGGTGACGGGCGCCGCTCGACCGGGCCGGCGGGCGGCTCAGCCCTGCTGGAGCGGCAGGCGGCCGGTAGGCGGCTGGGCCTGGGCGGACGGCGGGGCGCCACCGCCGGGTCCGCCGGACCCGCCCGCCGGAGCCGGCGCGGCGACCCGGGTGACCTTGGGTTCGATCCGGCGCAGCATCAGCGTGGTCAGCGCGAGCGCGACGACGCCGATGACGATCCCGAGCGTGATGTCGAGCGCCCAGATGCTCGCCCTGTGTTCCCAGAACCGGTCCGGCGGGTCGCTGCGCAGCGCCTTGTTGCCGAGCTTGCCGACGACGTTGAGATCGTCGGTGCTGGCGAGCGCGGCGAACCCCCACCGGGCCGGGGCCAGGTAGCTGATCTGTTCCAGGCCGATCCTGCCCGTCATGGACGTCAGGCCGCCGGAGAAGACCAGCTGACCCATGGTGACCAGGACCAGGATCGGCATCGCCTTGTCGGCGTTGTCGATCAGGGTGGACACGAACAGGCCGATCATCATCGACGCGAGCGCCGCGACGATCACCGCGACCAGGCATTCGAGCAGCGGCGAGCCGATCGCGACGGCCTCGGGCGGCGTGCGGCCGGTCACCGCGATGAGGGTGAACACCACGCACTGCGCGGTGGTGATCGCCGTCAACAGAATGATCTTCGAGCCGAGGTAGGCCGTGCGGGACAGGCCGATCGTCCGTTCTCGCCGGTAGATCGCGCGTTCCTTGACGATCTCGCGGACGGCGTTCGCCATGCCCATGAAGCACGCGCACAGCACGAGCACGACGAGGACCTTCGTCGCGTCCGCGTTCGGTGTCTGGGCCAGCGCGCCGAGGCCGTCCGGTGCTTTGAGCACCCGTGGGACGATGCCGAGAATGAACGGGTAGGCGATGATCAGCCGTAGGTAGGAGCGGTCGGCGAGGACGACCCGCCAGTAGCGCCTGGTCAGTGTCGCGAGCTGGGCGAGCACCGGTTGCTGGCGGACGCTGGGCAGCTCCGGTGGCGCCCTGCGCACGGCGGGCGCCACGACCGCCGAGGGTACGAAGAACTCCGACGCCCGGAAGCGGGCGGCCATCTGCGCGCCCGGGGTCGCCTCCAGCTCACGGAACACCGCGGCGAACTCGCGGAAGTCCTGCTTGCCGAAGAACCGCAGCGCGCCGTCGGCCGGCCCGAAGTAGGCGACATGGCCGCCGGGCGCGAGCACGAGGATGAAGTCGCACAGGTCCAGGAACAGCACGCTGTGGGTGACGACGATGACCGTGCGGCCGCTCTCGTCGGTGGACCCGGCGCCGCCGCCCTTGGCGAGGCCCTGCAGCGTCTCCATCACCGACTGGTCGTTGGCCGGGTCGAGGCCGGACGTCGGCTCGTCGAGGAAGAGCAGCGACGGGCGGGTGAGCAGCTCCAGCGCCACGCTGGTGCGCTTCTTCTGGCCGCCGGACAGGCGCGAGACGCGGGTGTCGGCGTGCGCGGACAGCCCGAGCTGCTGGATGACCTCCTCGACCCGGGCGCGCCGCTCGGCCGACGTGGTGTCGGCGGGGAAGCGCAGCTCCGAGCCGTACAGCAGCGCCTCGCGCACGGTGAGCTGGTCGTGCAGCGGGTCGGCCTGCGGGACGTAGCCGATGCGGCGGCGCAGTTCGTCGAATTCGCCGTAGAGGTCCCGCCCGGCGTAGCGGACCGAGCCGCGGTCAGCGGGGCGGAAACCGGTGAGCGCGTTGAGCAGCGTCGACTTGCCCGCGCCGCTGGGGCCGACGACGCCGAGCAGCGAGCGGCCGGGCAGCCGGAAGGTGATGTCGTGCATGAGCTGCTTGGCGCCGGCGATCACCGACAGATCCTGCACCTCGAAGGCGACGTCGCCAGAGTCGACGTACTCGACGAGCGAGCTGCCCTCGAGCTGGAACAGATGGTGCCCGATCGCGACGACGTCCCGCTGCATCACCGGCGCGCGGCCGACCCGGTGACCGTTGACGAACGTGCCGTTCGCGGACGCCAGGTCCACGAGCTCGACGCCACCGAGGGAGATGTGCAGCTCGGCGTGGTGCCGGGAGGCGAGCAGATCACCCACGGTGATCTCGTTGTCGCGGGAGCGGCCCAGCCGCATCCGGCCCGGTACCAGCGGGTGCACGCGGCGGCGGGCGTGCACGATCGCGCTCTGCGCCGTTGCCGGATCCAGCGCCATCGCGCCGGACGCGGGACCACCCGGCCCCTGCCCCGGCAGGGCGGCGCCCAGCGCGGTCGAGGGGTTCGCCGGCGAGGCTCCGGTCGGCGGCGAGGCGTAGGCGGCGAGGCCGTCGATGTCGATCGGCGCCGAGTCCGGGCCACGGGTGGGCGCCGTCGGCGGGATCGCCGGGCGGGCCGGCAGCAGTACCACCTCCGGGCCGTCGGCCGCGCCGAGGCGCAGCCGCAGCTCGCCCGCGACCTCCAGGCCGCCGACCCGGCGGCCGTCGCGCCACAGTCCGTTCGCGCTGATGTCCTCGACCCGCCAGCCGACCGGGGCGGGATGCAGCACCAGGTGCCGGCGGGACACCCGGCCGTCGTTGATGACGATGTCGGCGGAGCGGGCCCGGCCGATGACGGCAGGGGCGTCGCCGGTGAGCGTCACCTCCCCGGCCGGGGTGCGGACGTGGAGCGGGGTGCCAGGCACGAACAGTCTCCCTAGGTCGCCAGACGCACCATAGTGTGCCCGGCCACGGGCCATATTCCCGGCCCCTTCAGCCACATGTCCGGAACCCGACCGCTCACGCGGCGGTCCGCGACCCCCGGTCGATCAGCGCAACGCGCGCCCCCCGAAGCCGCGCTCGTCGCCTCGCGGCCCGTAGCCGGCATCGTCCCCCGCGTCATACCGGGCGCCCCCGCGGGCGGCATCGCCCGTCGTCATCGAGCCGTAGCCGGACGGCCGCGGGCCGGTGCGTCCCGCGGCCGGCGCCGCAGCGGAGGAATCCGTCGCCCCGCCGACCGCGGTCGCCTCCCGGTCGGCCCCACCGCCGGGGCCGGCCGCCGCGCCGGTGGCGATCTCGATGTGGCGGGGCTGGCTGCGGTGCGCCTTCGGCAGCGTCACCGTGAGCACGCCGTCGGTCAGCGTCGCCTCGACGCGGTCCGGGTCGACGTCGCCCGGCAGGGTGACGCGGTGCTCGAAGCTCCCGGTCCGCCGGGATCGGCGGCGCACGATCCCCGTCCGCTCCCGCTCGCGGACCTCGCCGGCGACGTGCAGCTCGCGCTCACGCAGATCGATGGACAGGTCGTCACGGCGCACCCCGGGCAGCTCCAGCTCGACGATGAAGGCGTCGTCGGTCTCCTCGACATCGACCGCCAGGCTCGTCCCGGCCAGCACCCCCAGCGGCCGACCCGCACCGCCGGCGACGTCCCCGAGCAGGCTGCCCATCCGGCTCCACACCTCTTCGATCTCCCGGAACGGGTCCCAGCGGGCGGGCGGGGCCGATCCCGCGGCGCCCTCGTGCATGGACAGCGTCATGTCGCCACCTCCATCATCACGGTCAACCATCAGCGCAAAGCGTGATTCTCTGCCTACACTGTGGTCAGTACCCGGGCGCTGTGGGACGGCAAACCGGTGGTATCCGTCACCATGGAGCGATGCATCCAGCGGGCGTGAGGCGGGCGTGAGGCAGCCTGGGAGGTCCGGCGCGACGCGCGCCGCCGCTGCCGACGGGCGCCCGGGCACGCCCCATGGGCGTCGCTTCCAGCCGCACAGCCTGCCGACCAGGATCGGCGACGACCCGCACCAGGCCCGCTGGGCGGACGCGATGAAGACGGTGCTCAACCGGGAGCAGATCAGTCTGCCGATGCTCGCCGAACGGGTGGCGGCCGTCCTCGACCTGCGGGGCACGCACAAGCTGCGCCGCTGGCTCGGAAACGAGACGACGGTGCCGGCGCACGCGATCGGTGCGCTCGCGCGGGCGGTCGGCGCGCACGAGAGCGAGATGCTCGCCGCCTACGGACTGCACAGCCCGTCGATCGGGCGGCTGGTGCGCCGGGTGGAGGCGGCGCAGGAGCGGGAGCGGGCACTGCGGGCGCGCGCCGCCCAGGCGGACCGGGCCACCGGCGGCGCCCTGTTCGCGGTGGCGGCGGCGCGCGAGGGCCGGTGGGCGGTGACCGTGCGGCCGCACTGGCGAGGCCGGCGCCACCGCTGCCACTTCGCCGACCACGTGCTGCTCGAACGGGTCGACGCGATCAGCCTGCAGGCGGACGCCGAACGGGACTTCGCCGAGGAGTTCGAGCGCACCGGGGGCAGCTGGGACGTCGCGCCGGTGTCCGTGCGCGGGCTGCCCACCGGCCCGCTGCCGCCGGTGATCGTTCACCGGTTCACCGCGCCGCACGAGCCGACCGCCCACCACGCGCCGACCGACGCCTGCGGGGTCGGCGCGCAGGGGATCGTGGTCACCGGCCTGCAGTGGACCGGCTCCTACACCGTGGCGGCGCTGCTGGCCAGGGCGCTCGGCTGGGGCCTGGGCAGCTTCGCGCGCGACGCGCGGGCGGTGCACGGCGGCGCCCGGCTCGACTTCGCCCTGGCGGACGAGATCATGCGGGACTGGCTGCGCGCCCCCGACGAGACGCCCCGGCGGGTCTGGGCGCACGTGCTCACCGACCCGCCGACGCCGACCGCGCCGAGTGCCCGCCTGCTCGGAACGGCGCATCCGGACGTCCTCGTCATCGTGGTCGTGCCCGAGCCGGAACTCGTCGAGACCATCGCGGGCCTGTCGGCGAATTCGCCGGCCGAGTTCGCCGCCCGCGCGGCCCGCTGGGGCGAGCTGCTCGCGCCGCGTTCCCGTCTGCTGCACGTGACCGCCCGGGCCCCGCGCGCCGCGGACGGCTCGGTGCTCGGGGGCGGCGATCCCCGCTTCCTCGACGCCTACTTCGACTCGTCCGTCGACGCGGCGATGGACGCCCTGCGGCTGCTCGCCGGCGATCGCCCGCTGGGCGTGCTGGTCCCCGAGCAGGCGCGCCGGGAGGACCCGTTCGCCGCCCTCGTCGTCGCCGACGGTCAGGCCGCCAGTACGAGCAGATCGCCCAGCGCCGCTGACGCCTGCCCACCGGCGGCACCCGCGTCCCCGCGTTGATCGCCACCGCCACCCGCACCGCCCCTGCCATCGCCATCGCCATCGCCATCGCCATCGGCATCGGCATCGGCATCGGCACAGGCACCGCCGCCGGCACCGACAGCGGGACCGGCACCGGAACGCGGTCCGGTGGGTGCGGCGGCGTGGCACAGCACGGCGGCGAGGTCGGTGTCGCCGACGCCGGCCGCCGCCGGCCCGAACGCGCCGACCAGCGCGGCGCGCAGCGCGTGCACGCCGGCCTGACCCGTGCCGTGTAGACCGGCGGCCTGCGCCGCGAGCGCGGCCAGCCGGTAGGCGGCGATCCGCCGGTCGGCGCCCGCGCCGTCCGCCGCCGCGGAGAGGTCCGCCGCCGCGGAGGACGGCGGCGTGGGCGCCCACAGCGGCCGGGCCGGCTCCCGGCGCCCGCCACCCGACGCCGCGGCGCGGGCACCGGCCCCGACTCTCTCACCGGCGACGGGCCGCCCAGGGCCGTCGACGGGCACGTCCGCGCCGCGCAGGGCGCTGAACGGCAGCACCACGGGCGCCTTGTCGGCCAGCGGCCGGGCCAGGTAGCGCCGGTACCGCTCGGGCGAGGCAGCTTCGACGGCCCGGGTCACCCGCCGGATCCGGTCGGCCATCCGCGCCGGGGTGGTGCCGTACCGCTCGGCCCAGGCGCGCAGCGGCCACCCGGTGCCGGGCACGGCCGGAACGTCGCTGCCCAGCCACGTCATCAGGTGCGCCAGCAGCGCGCGGTCGGCCGGGTCCGGCAGGGCCCGACGCGCCCAGGCGGCGTCGGGAACGCGCTCGGGCCGCTGCTGCATGCCACTATCCCGCCGGCGCTCGCGGTGCAGATCGCCCAGGCTCGAGCGGACCACCCGGGTGAGGTAGCCGTGCGGGACCGCGCCACCGGCGCCCGGGCGGGTGCCGGGGCCCACCTCGACCAGCCGGGAGAGGACCCGTTCCAGCAGGGTGATGGCGTCGTCCAGGCAGCCCAGGTCACAGCAGCCCAGGACGCCGCCGCGGACCGCGCGGGCACCCTCGGGGCAGGGCAGGCCGCCATGGTGGGCCGAGCGGCGGGCCAGGGTGTCGTTGACGGCACGCACGGCCGCCGCGAACATCATCTGTTCCATATGCCCTCAGCGTGCCGGCCGCGGCGGGCCGGCGGACTCCCGCGGACTGCCGAGTTGGCCGGGTCGGACTGCAGAATCTGCCAGCCTGCCGACGGGCGCCCAGGGCCGCCGCCCGCACGCCCTACGCTGGAGCGGTGTCCAGCGTGCCGGGCGAGCAGGCCCTCGAACGGGTCATCGCCGCCCGGGTCCGCGAGTACCGGCTGGCCGCGGCGCTGTCGGTGGCGGAGCTCGCGCGCCGCTCGAAGCTGTCCAAGGCGATGCTCTCGAAGATCGAGAATGCCCAGACGTCCTGCAGTCTGTCCACCCTGAGCCGGCTCGCCGGCGGGCTCGGCGTGCCGGTCACGGCGCTGTTCCGCGGCGTCGACGACGAGCGGGAGGCGGTGTTCGTGCCCGCCGGGCACGGCGCGCGCATCCTGCGCCACGGCAACCGGGTCGGGCATCTCTACGAGCTGCTGGGCACGCTGCGCGGCGGGCACCGGCGGATGGAGCCGATGCTCGTCACCCTCAGCGAGCCCGCCGAGGTGTTCCCCCTGTTCCAGCACGAGGGCACCGAGTTCCTCTACCTGCTCGAGGGCGTGCTGGAGTACGGCCATGGGGAGGCCCGCTATCTGCTGCGCCCGGGTGACGCGCTGATGTTCGACGGCCTCGGGCCGCACGGGCCCGTCCGCCTGATCGAGCTGCCGATCCGGTTCCTGTCCATCACCGCCTACGGCTCCCACGACGGGCCGTGACGACGCACGGCTCGTCCTCTCGACCCGTCCGGTTGGTCGGCTAGCGCATCTGGCCGGCGCCGACGTAGGGGTGCGGGCTGACCAGCGGGTCGTTCTCCGCGAAGCGGGACAGCCGGAAGTCCGCGGCGGGGATCAGCGGATGGCTCGACTCCCCGTCGACGACGAGGTCGGCGACGAGCTCCCCGACCGCCACCGAGATCTTGAAGCCGTGCCCGCTGAACCCGGCCGCGACGACGAGCCCGTCGACCGACGTCGTCGAGATGATCGGGTTGTAGTCGGGGGTGACGTCGTAGCAGCCCGCGTAGGACGACGACAGCGCCACGTCCGGCAGGCCGGGGAAGCGGTGGGCGAAGCGGCCGACGGCCAGCTCGGTGTACTCGGGATCGGCGCTCTGGCGGAACGCGTCGGGGTCCACCCACTGGGGCCGGCTGTGATCGCTGTTGCCGACGAGCAGCTCGCCGGACCGTTCCGGGCGCACGTACTGCAGGGAGACCAGATCGGACAGCACTGGCCGGCCGATGATCGGCGCGCCGGGCGAGACCAGCAGGATCTGTTCGCGCTGCGCCCGCACCGGCAGCTCGACGCCGACCCCGGCGGCCAGCGCCGCCGACCAGACGCCGGCCGCGAGCACCACCGTGCCGGCCGCGACCTGGCCGCCGTCGGCGAGTTCCACCCCGACGGCCCGGTCCCCGGCGGTGACGATGCGGGTGACGGCCGCGCCCTGGCGGACCCGGACACCGCCGCGGCGGGCGGCGGCCAGGTAGGCGTGGCAGGTCCGGTAGGCGTCGCCGTAGCCGCCGCGCGGCTCGTAGGCGAACGCGGCGAAGTCACCGAGTTCCGCCTCCGGCCACAGCTGCGCGACCTCCTCCGGGTCGGCGAGGCGGGTGTCGACGCCCACCTCGGCGGCGGCCGCGACGTTGGCCGCGAGCGCCGCCGCGTCCCGTGGCCCCACCCCGACCAGGTAGCCGACCGGCTCGAAGCCGACCCCGCCGGCGACGCCGAGAATCTCCGCGGCGTGGGTGAACAGCTGGACGCCGCACCAGGCCATCGCCGCGAGCGAGCGCACCCCGTAGTGGCAGCGGACGATGCCGCTGGAGCGGCCCGTCCCGCCGGAGCCCACCGACGCCCGCTCCAGCACCAGGACGTCGCAGACGCCCCGGCAGGTCAGTGCCCAGGCCGTCGCGGCCCCTTCGATGCCGCCGCCGACGATGACCACCTCGGCGGTCGTGGTCCCGCTCACCGGCCCGGGATCCAGTCGGTTCCGGCGAGCGGCACGCGGGCCATGGCGGCCGCCTCGACGGTGAGCGCGACGAGGTCCTCGGGTTCGAGCCGGTGCACGTCGCTCTTGCCGCAGGCCCGGGCGAGCATCGTCGTCTCCATCGCCAGTGCCCGCAGGTAGTTGGCCACCCGGGTGGCGCCGAGGACCGGGTCGAGCCGGGCGGCGAGCGTGTCGTCCTGGGTGGTGACGCCGACCGGGCAGCGTCCGGTGTGGCAGTGCACGCAGTGGCCGGGTGCCGTGCCGAGGGCCGCGTACTCCGCGGACACGTCGACCTCGACGTATGCGCTGTCGCTGGCGCCGGTGGGGGCGGAGTCCGGAGGTGGGACGGGTCGGCGGCGGTAGGTGGGGGCGTTGCAGCCGAGCGCGACGAGGGGTGCGACGCCGAGGGAGACGGCGTCCGCGCCGAGGGCGAGCGCCTTGGCGACGTCGGCGCCGGTGCGGATGCCCCCGGAGACGATCAGGCCGACGTCGGTGGTGAGCCCGAGGTCGGCCAGCGCGTCGCCGGCGAGGCGGACGGCGGCCAGCGTCGGGATGCCGGTGTGCTCGATGAACGCGTCCTGGGTGGCGCCGGTGCCGCCCTGCATGCCGTCGACGACGACGACGTCCGCCCCGGCGGCGACGGCCAGGCGCACGTCGTGGTCCACCCGGGTGGCGCCGACCTTGACGTACACCGGGATCTGCCAGTCAGTGACCTCGCGGATCTCCTCGATCTTGATCTTCAGGTCGTCGGGGCCGGTCCAGTCGGGGTGGCGGCTCGCCGAGCGCTGGTCGACGCCCTCGGGCAGGGTGCGCATCCCCGCCACCCGCGCGCCGACCTTCTGCCCGAGCAGCATCCCCCCGCCGCCGGGCTTCGCGCCCTGCCCCAGCACGATCTCCACCGCGTCGGCGGCGCGCAGGTCGGTCGGGTTGAAGCCGTAGCGCGACGGCAGGCACTGGTAGACGAGGGTGCGCGACGCCGAGCGCTCCTCCGGCGTCATCCCGCCGTCGCCGGTCGTCGTGGACGTGCCGACCATCGACGCGGCCCGGCCGAGCGCCTCCTTCGCGTTCGCCGACAGCGAGCCGAACGACATGCCGGCGATGGTGATCGGGATGTCGAGCACCACCGGGCGGGCGGCGCGGCGTGCCCCGAACACCGTCCGCGTGTCGCAGCGTTCCCGGTAGCCCTCCAGCGGGTAGCGCGAGGCGCTGGCGGTCAGCAGTAGCAGGTCGTCGAAGTCGGGGACGGCGCGGCGCGCTCCCCAGCCACGAATCGGGTAGCGGCCCAGCTCCGCCCGTTCCCGGATGCCGGCGAGCACGTCCGGGCCGAAGGTGTGGTGGGCGGGGGGCGCCTCGGCGGCGAGCCGGCCGGGGTCGATCAGGTCGGGGCGGTGCGTCATCGTCGGCTCCCGTCAGTAGGCGCCGTCAGTAGGCGCCGTGGTGGGCGGTGTCGAAGTGGTAGAGGGAGCGGACGGAGGCGACCCGGGTGACGTTCTGCGGGTCGACGTGGTCGAAGCCGGCGGCCGCGGCCAGCGCGCCCGCGGCCGCCACGTCGGCCTCGGTGAGGTCCTCGACCCGGGCGTCGGTGCCGAGGCCGCGGATCCGGCCGGCGACGTAGATCACCGCCTCGTACAGGGAGTCGCCGAGCGCCTCGCCGGCGTCGCCGCCGACGAGGATCGTCCCGGCCTGGGCGAGGAACGCGCACGAGCGCCCCACGTCACCGGCGACGGCGAGCTGCCCGCCCTTGAGCGAGATCCCGGCGCGCAGCGACGCGTCCCCCTCGACGACGACGAGACCGCCGTGCGCCGACGCGGCGGCGCTCTGGCTCGCCGCGCCGCGC
The DNA here is from genome assembly GCF_900197875.1 of Frankia canadensis. Classification (GTDB taxonomy): domain Bacteria; phylum Actinomycetota; class Actinomycetes; order Frankiales; family Frankiaceae; genus Frankia; species Frankia canadensis. The sequence goes on from NZ_FZMO01000290.1 coordinate 28,211, forward strand.
ACCCGCACCGTGCCGGACATCAGGTTCTCCCCGACGCCCCAGCCGGCCGGGCCGTCGACGTCGACCTCGGCGGCGGCGCCGAGCCCACCGACGTAGTAGCCGGCGGGCCCCGCGATGCGCACGTGCACCGCCCGGGTGAGGCCGACGGCCAGGTTGTGCCGCCCGGCCGGGTTGTCGAGGCGGGCACGGGCGCCGTCCGGCAGGGAGCGCAGGGCGGCGTTCGCCTCGCGTGTCGACATCGCGGCCAGGTCGAGCACGATCTCGTCGCGGGCCTCGTCCACCACGGCGGTGGTGCCGCTCAGCTCGCCCACAGGTAGACCTCCTCGGGCTCGGGTTCGAAGACGACGGCGTCGGCGAGGCCGGGCAGGCCGAGCAGCGCCTGGTACTCGGACACGACGGCCACCCAGTGGTCGGTCTCCGCGATGATCGCCGGCTTGCAGGCGATCGGGTCGCGCACGACGGCGAAGCTGTCCGCGGTGGTGACCGCGAGGGTGAAGAAGCCGTCGAAGGTGGTGGTGAGGCGGCGCAGCGCGGTGGTGAGGTCGTCGCCGGCGGCGCGGCGCGCGGCGAGCCAGTGCGCGGCGACCTCGGAGTCGTTGTCGGTCTCGGTGATGATGCCCAGGCCCGCGAGGCGGCGACGGATCGTCGCGTGGTTCGCGAACGACCCGTTGTGGACGAGGCAGAGCCGCTCCTCGCCGGCCACGAACGGGTGGCAGTGCGCGGCGGTGACCGCGGACTCGGTCGCCATCCGGGTGTGGGCGAGGGCGCGCACCCCCGCCCGGCCCGCCAGGCCGATCCGCGCGGCGAACTCCTCCGGGTCACCGACCTCCCTGAACACCGTGAGGCCGGCCCCCGGTGCCGCCGGAACGCCCGGGACCGCCTGACCGGGAACGCCGGGAACGCCGGGAACGCCGGGAACGCCGGGAACATCGGGAACATCGGGAACATCGGGAACATCGTCGTGGATCGCGACGCCCGCCGAGTCCGGGCCGCGCCGCGCGACGCCGCGCAGCATGCCAGCCACCATGGCGCCAAGCCGCTCCCGATAGGTGTGGTCCTTCAGGTGCAGGCCCGCGATGCCGCACATGACGCCTCCCCTCGCCTCGCTTCCGTGCCGCCGGATCCCGTCCGCGCCCGCCGTCGCCGCCTCGATGCGGGACCCGGATCAGAACGCGGTCAGGTAGCGGTCGATCTCCCAGCCGCCCACCTGGCTGTGCCAGTCGAGGAACTCGGCGCGGCGGCGGGCGGCGTAGTAGGCGGGCACGTCGCCGCCCGCGCCCGCGGCCGCGAGCGCCCCGGTGATCACCGGATCGGCGACGAACGCCTCGACCGCGTGCAGCAGCGTCGGCGGCAGCTCGCCGCCGGCCGCTCCCGGCACGGGAGTCGTACCGATCCCCCCAGGCCGGCCCGGGCCGCCGACGGGACCGGGGTCGAGCTTCGCGTCGACGCCGTCCAGCCCGGCCGCGATCAGCCCGGCGATCGCCAGGTAGGGGTTGGCCGCCCCGTCGACGACGCGGATCTCCACCCGGTCGCCGTCGGGTACCCGCACCAGATGGGTGCGGTCGTTGCCGCCGTAGGTGGCGCGGGTCGGCGTCCAGGTGGCGCCGGAGCTCGGCGTGGCCGCGCCCGTCCGCTTGAAGGAGTTCACCGTCGGGGTGAGCAGGGCGAGCAGCGCCGGCGCGTGGCCGAGCACGCCGCCGACGAAGCCGTAGGCCAGCTCCGACAGGCCGAGCCCGCGCGGATCGTCCGGGTCGGGGAACAGCGCCCGCTCCCCCGCCCACAGCGAGACGTGCAGGTGCATGCCGCTGCCGGTCAGGCCACTGAACGGCTTGGGCATGAAGGTGGCGACCATGCCGCGCCGCTCGGCGATCATCCGGACGAGGTAGCGGAAGGCGATGACCCGGTCGGCGGTGGTGAGCGCGTCGGCATGGGCGAAGTTCTGCTCGAACTGGCCGTTGCCGTCCTCGTGGTCGTTGGCGTAGTTGTCCCAGCCGAGCGTGTTGAGCGCCGTGGAGACGTCGGTGAGATGTTCGTACATGCGGGTCAGGTCGCGGGCGTCGTAGCAGGGCCTGGCGGAGCGGTCCGCAGCGTCCGCGGGGACGATCGTGCCGTCGTCGCGCCGCTCGACGAGGAAGTACTCGCACTCGGCGCCCACCCGCAGCGACCTTCCCTCGGTCGCGAGCCGCTCGCACATCCGGCGCAGGATGATCCGCGGCGCGTACGGCCACGGTTCACCCTCGACATGCGGGTCGCACTGCACCATCGCCAGTCCCGGGCGGACGAACGGCAGCGCGACGTAGGAGTCCGGATCGGGCCTCGCGATGAGGTCCGGGTCGCTCGGGACCTGCCCGGTGCCGCCGGCCGCGAACCCTGCGAAGCCGACGCCGTCGGTCTGGGCGCGGTCGAGCGCCGCTGCCGGGACGAGCTTCGCGCACGGCTTGCCGTCCAGGTCGACGAAGGTCGCCAGCACGAACGACGTGCCGTCGGCCGCCGCCCGCTCGGCCAGCGACGCGCCCGACGCCGTCTCGGTCACGGTGCTCTCGATCACGGTCCGCCACCCCCGCCCGCGAGGTCTCACCACAGGAGCCATCGTCAACTGGCATTCGACGAGAACCCGATGACGCCGGAACGGCACCGCCGTAACGATCCAGTAACGACCGGTTCGGGCTGCCCGGCCCACGTCCTTGGCCACCCCCGCCGCTGCCCGCCCCGTCCACCGGCGCCCCGTCCGGCGGGACCTCGCGACGACCCGCCGATTCCGCTCAGACGGGTCGGTCCTCGATGGACTGGGCCGGCGAGCCCTCCTCGGCGGACAGCGCGCGCGGTTCCCGTGCTTCGGGCACGACCGCGGTGGATGCGCCGCCGTCCTGGTCGCCCGCGGGCGAGCCCTCCCGTTCCCGCTCCCGTTCCCGCTCCCTTTCGTGGGCGCGGGTGAGCGCGGCGCGGGCGTCGTAGCGGACCAGCGCCGGCACCGCCACGCACGAGACGGCCAGCGCGCCGATGCAGGCCAGGCCACCGCTGACCACGGAGAAACCCGGCGAGACCGCGGCCGCGGCACCGCCGGCCTCCAGGTCGCCGAGCCGTGGGCCACCCGTGACCACCACCAGGAACACGCCCTGCAGGCGGCCGCGCATCTCGTCGGGGGTGGTGACGTTGAGGATCGCGTTGCGCAGGATCGCACTGACCATGTCGGCGGCCCCGGCCAGCGCGAGCAGCAGCAGGCCGGCGGCCAGGGTGTGCACCAGCCCGAACCCGGCGATCGCCCCGCCCCACAGGGCGATCGCGACGACGACGGCGACGCCCTGCCGGCGGATCTCGCCGAGGGGGCGCGACAGCCCGGCGGCGATCAGCGAGCCGACCGCGACCGCGGAGAACATGGCGCCCGCGGTGGTACTGCCGCCGTGGAAGTGGGTCTCGGCGAGTTCCGGGAACAGTGCCCGCGGCATCCCGAAGACCATCGCGATGATGTCGACGACGAACGTCATCAGCAGCACCTTCTGACCGCGCAGGAACCGCAGCCCCTCCCCCACGCTGGCCACGCCGGCGGCACGCCCACCGCCCGCCGGCGGCATCGCCGCGAGCCGGGCCAGCCCGTACAGCGGGGCGGCGAAGGTCGCGAGGTCCACCGTGTAGGCGCAGGAGAAGCCGCCGACGGCCACCGCGAGGCCGGCGATCATCGGCCCGCCGACCTGGGCGATCGTCCCGCCGATCTGGGACAGCGCGGACGCGGCCGGCAGGCTCTCCAGCGGGACGAGGCTCGGGGCCATCGCGCGCCGCGCCGGCTGGTCGATGGCGACCAGCGCGGACTGGGCGGCGACAAGGCAGAACAGCGGCCAGACGACGGTGTCGACGCCGCCCGTCGCCGTCAGCGCGAGAAACGCCAGTGAGATGGCCGCGAGTCCGCCGGAGGTGAGGATCGCGAGACGCCGGCGGTCGACCGCGTCCACGATCGCCCCGCCGAACAGACCGCCGACGACCAGCGGGACCAGGCCGACCACGCCGACGAGGCCGACCTGGAACGACGAGCGGGTGACGGCGAAGACCTGCAGCAGCACCGCGGTGGCGGTGATCTGGGAGCCGAGGGACGAGATCGTCTCCCCCAGCCACAGCCGGCGGTAGGCCGGATGGTCCCGCAGCGGCGAGACGTCGGCGAGCAGCCGGGCCGCTCGGGACGGCCGCGCGGCCTGGGCCTCCTGCGACGGGCGGGCGCTGACCGACCGCCGCATCGTGCCCCCTCCGCGCTGGCCGCCGACGCCCGTTCACCCGAGGCCCGGGCGTGCCCCAGCACGACGGGCAGGGTGCACGCTACCCGCGGATGGCCGCCCGGGCGGGGCTTCGCCGGTCAGAGCCGGCGATAACGGGCCTCGAAGAAGGAGTAGACGCCGAACAGCGCCAGGCCGAGCGCGCACAGGGCGAGCAGCCACTGGCCGTACGCCTGCCCGGCGAGTGTCCTGAGCGTGCCGTCGAGGCCCTTGGCCTCCTGCGGATCGAACTCGATCGCGGCCTTGGTCACGAACACGCCGACCAGCCCGAACACGACGCCCCGCACGACATACCCGACCGTGCCCGCGGGCTTCGCGATCCGCCGCGCGAACGGGCCCATCCGCCCGGTCTTCAGCTTCTCCTCGAACTTGCGCTTCACCCCGCGGACGATCATCCCGACGCCGATCCCGATGACGACGAGGCCGACGAAGCCGACCAGAACGCGGCCGGTGTCGTTGCGCATGACCCGCGCGGTCCACGGCGCCGGCTCACTGGAGCCCCCGCCGCCGGAGGTGAGGAAGCTGATGGTGCTGCCGGCGATCGCCAGGTAGACCACGCCGCGTCCGGCGGAGACCAGCCGCTTGGCGGTGCGCTTCTTCTGGTCCGACTCGCCCTGCTCGCCGACGGCCGCGTCCAGCAGCCGCCAGATCGCGTAGCCGAGGAAGCCGACGACAAGGATCACGAGCACCACGGACCCGAACGGCTTGTCCTTGATCTGGCCGAGAGCGCCCGACCGGTTCGTCTGCGCGTTGCTCAGCCCGAAGGCGACCTCGACGGCGAGCACGCCGATGAGGAGGTAGACCAGGCCGCGCCCGGCCAGCCCGATCCGGGCGGCGATGTCGAGCGACCTGCTGTGCCGCGCCTCGCGGGCGGCACCCTTGGCCCCGCCCGCGCTCGGCCCGCGCCCGCCGCTCACGGCGTGCCGAAACCGGCCGCCCGTCTGCACCGTCACTGCCATCAACTCCTCGCCGTCACCGGACCGGATTGATCCGGATGAGGCGATGCCCGTGATGGCGGTGAGAAAACCCGGTCGCTCCTGGTTCGGCCGGGCCTGTGACCCGCAGGTCAGGTCCCTGATTCGGCCAGCAGGTATCGGAGCAGGACCACGTCGTCGAGCTGGCGGACCTCCGCGAGCCGCAGGGGCGCGCGGACTCCCTGCGGGTAGTCGCCGGGCGCCACGAAGGTGGGCGCCTCGGCCACGCCGACGAAGAACGGAGCGACGACGAGGTGCAGCTCGTCGACAACGCCGGCGGTGAGAAACGCGGTGTGCACGGAGGTGCCGCCCTCCACGAGCAGCCGGCGCACACCCCGGCGGGCGAGGTCGGCGAGCACGTCGGCCACGGCGAGCCGCGGCCGGGCTGGCAGGTCGACGACGGTCACCGACGCCCTGCCGCCGGCGGTCGCCACAGCGCCCCGGCCCGCCCAGGGACTCTCCGCCGGTCCGCCGACGGCATGCCGGTAGAGGAGCACCTCACCCGGGTCGGCGGTGAACAGCCGCGCGGCCGGATCGAGGTCGGCCGCGCCGGAGAGCACGACCCGCAGCGGGGTCGGCGGCCTGCCGGCGGCCACCCGGGCGGCGCGGCGATGCTCGGCACGCACCACGAGGCGCGGGTCGTCGCGGCGCACCGTGGCCGCCCCGACGAGGATCGCGTCGCAGCCGGCGCGCACCTCGTCGACCCGGTCGAGGTCGGCCGGGCCGGACAGCATCAGCCGCTCGTCGGAACAGTCGTCGATCCGTCCGTCGAGCGACATCGCGCAGCTGCACAGGACGTAGGGGCGCTCCGCTACCGCTGGGGTCCGCACGGCGGCCCGCAGGCGTGGGTCCACAGCTCGCAGCATCGCATGTCGGGTCCTCTCGGTACCTCGTGGTGTCCTCGGCGCGGGCCTGTCGGAGCGCGGTACTACCGTCACACCTGTGCGGATCGCGACCTGGAACATCAACTCCGCGAAGGCCCGCCAGGCCCGGCTGATCGAGTGGCTGGACCGGGCGGCGCCGGACGTGGTGTGCCTGCAGGAGACCAAGCTCTCGGACGACGCGTTCCTCGAGCTGTTCGACGAGGATCTGTTCCGCCGTGGCTACCGGATCGCCCACCATGGCGACGGGCGGTGGAACGGGGTCGCGATCCTGTCGCGCGGCAGCCTCGACAACGTCGTGCGCGGCCTGCCCGGCGGGCCGGGATTCCCGGGGCCGGAGCCACGCGCCATCGCCGCGACGTGTGACGGCATCCGGGTGTGGTCCCTGTACGTGCCGAACGGCCGCACGGTGGACGACCCGCACTACGCCTACAAGCTGACCTGGCTGGCGGCTCTGCGCGATGTGGTCGTGGCGGAGTCGGCCCGGGGACCGCTGATGACGCTGGGCGACTTCAACATCGCTCCCACCGATGCGGACGTGTGGGACGTCGCCCAGTTCGAGGGAGCCACCCACGTCACCCCGGCGGAACGCTCCGCCCTCGCGGCACTGGTCGACGCCGGCCTCACCGACGTCCTTCGGGCTCGCTGGCCCGACGACGTCGTCTACACGTACTGGGACTACCGGCAGCTCTGCTTCCCGAAGAACTACGGGATGCGCATCGACCTCACGCTGGCGACGGCGGACGTGGCGGAACGGGTTTGTGCCGTGTGGGTGGACCGGGCGGCTCGCAAGGGCACCGGCACCAGCGACCACGCCCCGGTCGTCGTCGACCTGGACACGGCTCCCGACGGCGACGTCGGCCCCATGGTGCCGCCGCCGTCCAGTCGTGGTTCCTCCAGCCGGGGATCGTCGGGCCGCTCGACATCCAGCGACTCACTGCGCCAGCGCTGAACCGGCATCAGGTCCGGGCCGGCTGTCGGGTCCAGGCCGCGGCCGGCCCGGACCCGATCCGCCGGATGCCCGTCGGAACGCCCCGCCGACGTCCCGATCCGCGGGCTCACGCGGAGGGAGTGGCCTCGGCGGAGCTTGCGGCGTCGTTGCGCCCAGGCGCCGACTCCGTGGCCGCGGGCGCCGGGGCGTCGCCAGACCGCACAGGCGCGACCTCGGGGATCGCGCCGTCACGCGCGGGGGTCACGGCGATCCTGGTGGCCTTGGGCTCCACCGCCGCGCCCGCGAGCCGGACGCTTAGCACGCCCCGCTCGTAGCCGGCGGAGATCCGCGCGGCGTCGACCCGCTCGGGGAGCCGGAACTCGCGACGGAAGCCGCCGCTCCACCGCTCGCGGTGCACCCGCCCGCCGCGCGCCTCCTCACGCTGCCCGCCGCGCTGACCGCGGACCACCAGACGGCCCCGGTCGATCTCCACGACGACGTCACGCTCGACGTCGACGCCGGGCAGCTCCAGGTTGATCACCACGTCCTCGCCGTCGGCCACGACGTCGGCGGACGGGACGGCGAGCTCCGCGTCCTGCGCACGAGTGGCGAGCGCCGGGCGGCGCGTCCCCCACGCACGTCGGACGATCTCGTCGAACTCCCGGTCCATCCGGCCCAGCGCGGCGAACGGGTCCCACAGGTAGGTAGCCACAGCGATCTCCCTCTATGTGCTCAGTAGTTCGGAACTCCGACCGGACGCGCCACCCACAGGGCCCGCAGGTCGACCTGCGCCGACCACCCTGTGGCTTGCAACCTCCTGTCGTTCACAGTTCATGAGTCTAGGCCACTCAACCTTGCGAAGGCAAGTCGCCTCAGCAGTCGTGCGGACAGGAGACGGCGATCACGCGGCGGCGAGGCAGGCGGCGCGTCCACGGCGACGCCTGGCGGAGGAGATAGTCGCGGGCACGACACGCGGGCGGGGGGTGCGTACGCCGGACACGAGCCCGGCCAGGCCGGAATGGCACCGTTCGGACCTCGAAGTCGGCGGCCGATCACGGTAAAAGACGCCGTACCCAGGTAATCATCGGCGGGGATACCCGCCGATGATTACCGGCCGACAAACCGGCATGCCGGGCGGGCTACAAGGGGTGGCGATAAGTCAGCCACACCATCGTGGTATAAAGTTCCACGCTACACGGAACTGGATGCTGGGGAGGCAGTTCGTGTACATCGAGCGAACGGTCGCCGCGCCGCGCCCGCCGTCGGTAAGAGGAGATCACCTCGCCCGGCCCACTTCTGCCAGGCGGCGACCCGCCCGCGGTCGCGCCTGCCCGTCGCCTCGCCGGCGACCCAGCAGAGCGTGCCGGGTGCTTCGCTGCCTGGTCGCGCACGACTGACGAGCCGACGACCGGCGCGCCTCGTGACCGCCTGTCGCGGAGCGTCGCGCCGACAGCGCCGGCAGCACAGAGGACGAAGGAGCGGCATTGAACGAAAGCGATCGGCGCGCGGCTGTGGCGGTCGAGGCCCCCGCGGGCGGTGTTCCCCTTCCCGCGCTGGATCTCGACGATCTGCCCGCGTCCGTGGTCAGCCGGTTCCGCGAGGTGGCGACCCGGCTGCCGGACACCCCCGCGCTGGTGTCCCCGGGGGTGGCTATGACGTTCGCCGAGGCCGACCGGCGCACCGACGCCATCGCCGTGGCCATCCTGGGCCGCCTCGACGCGAGCGAGCTCGGCCCGGTCGCGACGCTGCTCCCGCACGGGGTCGCCGGGCTGCTGGGCCTGCTGGCCGCGATGAAGACGGGACGGCCCGTCGTCCCGCTCGACCCGATGGTGCCGGCGGAGCGGATGGCGCAGATCGTCCGCCAGGCCGGCTGCGTCGCCCTGCTCACCGACCTCGGGGACGCCGCCGTCGCCCGCTCCACGGTGGGCCTGCGCGCCGTCGGCGCCCAGGGTGCCGACGCCTCCGCGGTGGCCGAGATCAACCCCCGGCCGGTGCTCGACGCGCTCGGCGACGACGCCCCGCGCCTCGTCCTGGACCTGGCCTGCGCCGCCGGCGACGGAGCCGAGTGGATCGCGGCGAACGGGGCGGACGCCGTGTGGTGGCCGGAACCACGGCTCGACGAGCCGGCCTGCGTCGTGTTCACCTCGGGGTCCACCGGCACGCCCAAGGGCGTGGTCTGGAACCACGGGACCTTCCTCTGCGAGGCGTTCGCCGGCGCCGAGCGGCTCGGCTTCGCCCCGGGCGACCGGCTGGCGCTGGTGCTGCCGTACTCGTTCGCCGCCGGGATCACCGTGGTCGTGTTCGGGCTGCTCAACGGGGCGGGGCTGTACGCCTACGACCCGCGCGCGGCCGGTCTGCGCGGCCTCGGCGACTGGATCATCACGCAGAACCTCACCGCCCTGCAGACCACGCCGAGCCTGCTGCGGGCCCTCGTCGGCGCGCTCGAGGTGGACGAGGTACTGCCCGACCTGCGGCTCGTCACCACCTGCGGCGAGGCCGCGTACGGCCGCGACGTCGCCGCGCTGCGCGCGCACGTGCCCGCGACCTGCACCTACGTCAACTGGTCGGGCGCGTCGGAGATCGCCTCGCTGGGCTTCCACGAGATCGGGCCGAGAGCGCCGATCCCGCACGGCACGGTGCCCGCGGGCCTGCCCGCGCCCGGCAAGGAGGTGCTGCTGCGTCGGGAGGACGGCAGGGTGGCCGGGCCCGGTGAGTCCGGGGACGTCGAGGTGATCTCGGAGTTCCTGTCCGCCGGCTACTGGGACAACCCCGAGCTCACCGCGGAGCGGTTCCTCCCGCTGGCCGACGGGCGGACCAGCTGCCGCACCGGCGACCTCGGCCGGATCGAGCCGGACGGCACAGTCATCCTGCTCGGCCGCCGCGACGCCGCCGTGAAGATCCGCGGCTACCTCGTGGAGCCGAGCGAGGTCGAGGCGGCGCTGCTGCGCTCCCCGGAGATCGCGGAGGCCGTGGTCACCGCCGTCGCCGACGAGGACACCGCACAGCACCGTCTGATCGCCTACGTCGTGCCGGCCGTGAACGGGAACACGCTGTCCCCCGTGCGGATCCGGCGGGCGCTGCGCGAACGGCTACCGGTCTGGATGGTGCCCACCATGGTCGTCCCGCTGGCGGAGCTGCCCCGCAACGAGCGGGGCAAGATCGACCGGCGGGCCCTGCCTCCCCCGCCGGCGCGCACCATCTCGAAGCGTCCCCGGACGCAGTGGGAGATCGTCGTCGCCGACATCTGGACCCGCGTCCTGGACGTCGAGGAGGTCTTCGTCGGCGACGACTTCATGGAGCTCGGCGGCGACTCGCTGGCCGCGAACGAGCTGCTCACGCTCGTGCAGGAGAAGCTCGGCGTGTCGATGCCGTCGTCCGCGCTGGTGGACGCGCCCACGCTCGGCGCGTTCTCGCACGCGGTGTCGGTGGCCCAGCAGTCCGGGCCGCGCCACCCCACGGTCGTCCCGTTGCGCACCACGGGGTCGCGCCCGCCGCTGTTCTGCTTCGCGGGGGCCGGGGCGCTCGCCCTCGGCTTCCACTCGCTGGCCCGCCGGCTCGGCGACGACCAGCCCGTCTACGCGTTCCAGGCGCATGGCCTGGAACGGCGCGGCTTCCCGGACTGGAGCGTCGAGAAGACGGCGCGGCGCCACCTCGAGGTGATCCGGGTCCTCGCCCCGCGGGGCCCGTATCTGCTCGCCGGGCACTCGCTGGGTGGCCTGATCGCGATGGAGATCGCGCAGCAGCTCGCGGCGGTCGGCGAGGAGGTGGGCTTTCTGTCGATCATGGACACCTACCTGCCGTCCTCCCTGCGCATCGGCCCGAACGAGGACGGTGAGAACGCCCCCGCCGCCCAGGGTGTCGACGGCAGCGCCGTCACCGGCAGTGGCAGTGGCAGTGGGACCGGCAGTGGCAGTGGGACCGCGGGCGACAGCGCGCAGGAACACGCCCGCGGCTACCGCGGGCGGCTCGCCCGGTTCACCCAGCGGCTGCTGCCGGAGCAGCGGGCCAACTTCACCAACATGGCAACTCTCAAGAAAATGGTGCAGATTCCCCTGACCGGCGTGGTGCAGTTCGGGGGACTGGAGCAGTTCGATGTCTTCTTCAATCACGGCCGACTGCTCGAACGGTTTTACCGGCCCCGCCCGTGGGCCGGGCGCACGATTGTCTACCGCTCCGCGGAGAATCCCGACTCCGAGAATGCCTGGTCGACGTATCTGACCGGTAGCCATGACACCCACTACGTCCCGTGTGAGCATTTTTATCTGCTTCGCGAGCCGCATGTCATCAAGATCTCGGAGCATTTCCGGACCGAGATCGACAGGGTCGTCGCCGAGCAGGCGTCGCGAGGCTGAGCGTCGATGCCTCCGGTCCCGGCGGGGTGTGCTGAGCACACCCCGCCGGGAGGCACGTGCGGCCGAGGAGACGCCACGCCGCCCCGGCCGTGGGCCTGGCGCGCCGGCCCTGGGCCTGGGCCTGGACCGGCGTCGCGGGCGGGAGGGCCGGGTCAGCGGCGGTCGGCGGCGTAGGTGACCTGGACGTTGGTGAAGCCCAGGGCCCCGAGCAGGCCGCGCAGCATCGCGGTGGTGTTCTTCTTGCCCAGCTCGAGGACCTGGCCGTCGGTCTGGGCGGCCTGGGCCATCTTCGTCGAGGCCTTCTGGTAGAGCGCCTTGTCACTGCTGACGCCGCCGACCAGGCCGCCGACCCGGTCCAGCACCCCGCGCTGGCGGGCGACTACATAGCTGTGGTCGAGGTCGAGCTGCGGCTTGGACAGGGTCGGGTTCGGCAGCTCGATGCTCACCGAGCGGCGGTCCGGCGACACCTTGACGGCGCCGGCGTCCAGATGACCGAAGTCGACCATCGCGTCGACCGTGCCGACCCCGACGAACAGGGTGCGCTCACCCTTCAGCGCCGACGGCAGCCACTTCGTGTCCTGCTCCAGGTCGACGACGACCTCGAAGTGGGCGCCCGCGGCGTGGTACTGGCTGAGATCCTCCAGCGAGCGCAGCACCGCCGGGGAGCTGCGGTCGATCGTGCGCTGCGTGAACGGGTTGAGACTGGGTCGCCAGCCGGCCACCACCGCGACGAGGCCGACGACGAGCACGGCGAGCAGGATGGTGGCGATCAGCCGCAGCGGGCTGAAGCGGGAGACCAGGGCACGCGGGGACCGCGTGGAGCGGGTGGGCCGGTCCGTGCCGGACTCGTCGTTCATGGTGGGCGATGTACCCGAAAATCCCTGTGACCACGCTAGTAGTCGCCATCACGACGAACCGTCCGCGCTCTGGGGCGGCTGATCGGTGCGGGCGAGGATGATGGCCGTCCGGTCGTCGCCCTGCCGCCCCGGCGCGTGCCGGCGCACGGCGTCGAAGGCGTCGTCGAGCAGGGCCAGCGGAGTGCGGCCCGGGTCGCGCAGGATCTCCGCGATCAGCCGGTGCACACCGAACTGGCGGCCGTCGCCGTCGCGGGCCTCGACCAGCCCGTCGGTGTAGGCGATGAGCACGTCACCAGGGTCGAGGCGCAGGGTGCGGCTCTCCCAGGCACCAGGGCCGGTCAGCAGGCTGGACATCAACGGGCCCGTCGGCGGCAGCCGGACGATCTGCGCGGCCGCCGGCGCGGACGTGGATGGCGGCGCGGACGACGGCTCGGCGGGAGAAACCGGCCCGGACGGGGACTCCGACACGGGCGCCGACGCGGACGGGGATGGGGACGCTGGAACTGCGGGAGGCTCCGGCGCGGGCGACGGCCTCGGCGCCGACGGAGCCTCGGAGGCGGACGTGGACGCGGGCTCAGGCGCGGACGTGGACGCGGGCTCAGGCGCGGACGCGGGCGTGGCGGGAGGGGCGGCCGCGGAGGTCGTCCGCTCAGGCCACGCCGCACCGGCCCGGCGCAGCAGCAGGACGTCGGGGTGGCCCGCGTTGACGTAGGTGAGTTCGCCGCTGCCGGGGTCGACGATGGAGATGATCGCGGTGGCGAACATCTCCTCGGTGTCGCCGAGGTTCTCGACGACCCATTCCACGGCGATGGCGGGCGTGGCACCGGTGGACAGCGCGGCGTCTAGGAGCTGCTTGAGCCGCAGGGCGAACACGCCGGCGGTGGCACCGTGGCCGGAGACGTCGCCGACGATCACCGCGACCCGGCCGTCCGGCAGGTCAAGGGCGTCGTACCAGTCACCGGCGAGCTCGCCCTGGGCGGGATCGACCCGGCCGTGCAGCATCACGCCCCGGGCGCGCAGTACCGAGGGGGTCAGCGCGTCGCGCAGCGCGATCACGGCCGGCCCCTGTTGGGCGAGCGCTTCCCAGGACCGCTCGTTCTGCCGGACGAGCCGGACGAGCTGGGCGCGCATCGTCTCGACGTCGGTGGCCAGGGCGACGATCTCGGCCGGGCCGACCGAGGGGATGCGCGTGTCGTAGCGCCCGGCGGCGACCGCGTTGACGGAGCGCTGCAGGGCGCCGATCGGGCGCAGCAGCCAGCGCCGGGACACGATCATGACCGTCACGAGCACGCCGAGGATGACGGCCATCGCGCTGACCAGCGAGCTCAGCAGCAGCACCGCGGCGTTCTCGACCCGGTTGGACGCCTCGGTCTGCTCGCGGTCGATCTGGCCGGCGAGCCCGGCGACCTGGCGGCGCAGCTCGTCGAAGTCCTCGCGGGCGCTGGAGCGGACGATCGACGAGGCGCGGGCGACGTCCCCGCGGGCCATCGCGGCGAGTTCCGGCTGGACGACCTCGCTGCGCCAGGTGCGATACGCCTCGCCGACCTTGTCGTGCTGTGCACGCAGGTCGGGGAACTGGGCCAGCAGGTCGGCGAGGCGGGCGTCCAGGCCCGGCAGCTCCCGGTCGGAGGCATGAAAGGGGGCGAGGAAGCCGCGGTCGCGGGTGACGATGTAGCCGCGCAGGGCGCTTTCCTGGTCCACGTAGGCGGCGAGGAGCAGCGCCGTGGTGGTCGCCGCCGGGTCGAGATGGCGGCCCCGCTCGCCCGCGGCATGCCGCGATCGCAGCGCCGAGAAGACGGCGAGCACCAGCATCAGGATGACCGCGAGCCCGGCGAACAGGGTCAGCACCCGGATGCCTCGCCGGAGGCCAGCCGTCTCACCCACGTCAGGATTGTCGTCCACGACCTGCGGCGGACCAGGGGCGGGGGCGGGGG
>NZ_FZMO01000381.1 GCF_900197875.1 Frankia canadensis
GGCCATCGCCTCCAGCCGGTCGATCTCCGCGCCGACCACCCGGGCCAGCAGTTCGGCGCTGGCGTCCCAGGTGAACCCGGACGCCCAGGTCCGTGCGGCGGATCGCACCCGCGCCGCGCCCGCCGGATCCGCGAGGGTGCGCAGCGCCGCGTCCAGCGTGGGCCCGAGCGGCTCGCCGTCCTCGACGAGCCAGCCGGTCACGCCGTCGCGCACCGCGTCGCGCAGTCCGGGGACCCGGAACGCGACCGCCGGCACGCCCAGCGCCGCCGCCTCCAGCACGGACAGTCCCCAGCCCTCGCCATGCGACGGGTTCACCGTCAGCCAGGCCGAGGCGAGCAGCCGGTCCCGGGTGGCGGTGTCGACATAGCCGTGCCATCGCACGACGTCACCGTCGCGGTGGGGGAGGCCCGCGGCGGTGCTGAGCCCGAGTGAGGCGGCATGCGCCCGCAGCCGATCCCGGTCGGGCCCGTCGCCGATGATGTGCACGGCGAGCCCGGGATGCGCGGCGGCGAGGGTCGCCACGGCGTCGAGCAGCAGGTGCAGGCGCTTGTGCGGAACGAGCCGCCCGACGCACACGATCGTCGGCACGGCGGCCGGTCCGCCGCCCTCACCCGCACCGCCACCAACGCCGTCATCGCAGGCGCCGAGGCCGGCCTCGACCCCGGTGGCGCCGTTGGTCGCGGTGGGCGGGGCCATGCTGGTCACGCCGTTGGGAACCAGGTAGCGGGGGCCGGGCAGGCCCAGGACGGCGCGTGCCTCGTCCCGCGTCGACGGCGAGACGACGACGACCGGCCGGTGCCGGTAGACCAGCCGGCTGCCGGGCGACTCCAGCACCTGGCCGACACGGGCGACCGGCCCGGGGAAGTACAGCGGGAACTGCTTCTGGTGGACGTGGTGGAGGACCTGCACGATCGGGGTGGCGGCGGGTAGCACCAACGGGCTGAAGAACGGGATCCCGTTCTGGCAGTCGACGACGGCGTCGACGCGATGCCCGGCGCGCCCGAGACTCGCCAGCCGCGCGAGAACGGCCGGATACACGCCGAAGGTGCCACCCCCCCGGCGTATGTCCACCCCGCCCACGGACTCGGCCGGCAGGGCCGACGGGCCCCCCTCACCGGCCGGCCGGGAGGTCAGCAGAGTGACCCGGACACCCGCCGCGGCGAAGCGTTCGGCGATCGACTGGCAGAACAGTTCCGCCCCGCCGGCCTGGGGATGCGCCCGGTCACGCCAGTTGAGGAACACCACGTGCCGACCGGCGAGCGCGGGCAGGTGGCGCTGCCTCGGCACGGTGGTGGGGGACGGTGGGCGGGACTTTTCCATCGGCAGTGGCGTTCCTCTCGCTGTGGTCCACAGGGCTTAGCATGTTCGCCTGCAACCTACCGATGCCGGAGAAATCGGCGGCCACATACCATGGGCGGCGTTCCGCCATGAGTGACCGATGGGTCCCGAACCAACCCGATGGGGAGACTGATGGCGAAGCCATCGCGCGAGGCTGTGGCCGGGCTGCTTGCCGGGCCGGCGGCTTTGGCGGTCGCCGGGATGCTCGTCAACGGGTGCAACCTGCTGATGAATCTGATCGTCGCGCGGGCGCTGGATTCCGATTCCTACGGCGCGGTGTCCGTCCAGGTCAGCATCTTCCTGATCCTTTCCGTCGCCGGGAACGCCCTGCTCATCGCGGTCGTCCAGCACGAGACGTCGGGCCCCGGCGACACCCGCCGCGAGCAGTGGTTCTGGATCCGCCGGCTGCGCGGGGCCTGCGGCGTCGCGATCGTGATCGCCACGGTCGTCGCGATCGTGCTGTCGCGCCCGATGGCGGCGCTGATGTCCTACCCCCACCCGGTGGCGATCGCCGAGGCGACGATCGGGGCCGCGCTGTGGACGCTGCTGTGCGTCGAGCGCGGCCTGATCCAGGCCCGCGGCGCCTACCAGCGCCTCGCGGTCAACTTCGTCGTCGAGGGCTTCGTCCGGATCGGCCTGGTGATCATCTTCGTGGTGGCGGGGCTGGGAGTCAACGGCGCCGGTCTCGGCATCGTCATCGGGGTGGTCGTCGGGGCCGAGCACGCCCGGTGGGCCGTGGCGCGCACCCGGTCCGACGGCCCCCGGGGCGTGCTCGGCCCCGACGACCACCCCGATG
>NZ_FZMO01000434.1 GCF_900197875.1 Frankia canadensis
TCGGCACATTCACCCAAGCCGTCTTCGTCCTGGAACAGGAAGGAATCTAAAAAAACCAACTTTGAAAATGCTCAGTGACCACGCCGACAGCAATATCATCTAACCAATCGAACAGGTGTCCCGAATTTCTGGCGATGCCGGACGCTTCGGCCCGACTCGTGACCGTGATCGTCGGTGTGGTTCGCGTTGACGTTCCTGTTCGGCTTGGGGAACAGCTTCGCGCTCGGGGTACGGCTCGGGGTTCCGATCTGGATGGCGCCGTTGGTCGCGCCCGCAGTGGACCTGTCCGTGGTCGCGCTACTGCCGGGCACCAGGCACCTCGCAGTCCACAGCGGGCCCATGGCGGTGCTGCGCGCGGCACGGCGCCTGCTCCTGTTCGCGGATCTGCGCGGGGGCTGCCCGCAAGGGCGGTCCCTACCTCGATCCGGTGAACGTAGCGGCGCCTGTCAGTTTATCGTTCGAATCCGCGAGTCTAGTATGTCCGCAAAGTGGTCAACAGAGGACTCGTCGAGCTCAGGTTTGGCCAGGTATCCTCCACCTGCCCTGTAGTACAGGAGTGCGATCGTCGATTCTCGCCGAATGTAAACAAACTGGATCTCGGCAGGTATCCCGCCCGATTGTGTAGTGGTGGACACTCGAATACTTTCCTCACCGAATCTAGCTCGCTCCACCCGTTCCACCTGCAGCGTGACGTCTTTTTTGGGCCAACTGACGCACGAATTTGCACGAGATTGAACTTCGGACATGAAATTGATTGCGTCGCGGTCGGTAACGAACCCTGTGGCGCCCGACTGTACAGAAATTCCCCCGTAAATTTGGCTTCCTTCAATGAACAGCCGCCCTGCCGTGTTCGTGGCCGACTTAACCTTTGCAGCATGGCCACATAATTGCAGTGAGTCGACACTGAAGGGATTCTCTGTTCCCCGCCACCCAGGGAAGTCTGTTGCGCTCAGAATGGCAGCTTTGAGCGCCTCCTCGGATGGAACTCTCGATGGAGCGAAGTCGGGAGAGCGTGGCGCCGTCTGAGCCGGCTTGGGCATGGGGACCGCCCTCTCTCCTAGTCCTTCATTGATCCGCCAGGCGGCAAGAGGAGTTAGAGCTAGTGCTGCGACGATGCTTATTAACATCCGCGAGGCGAGCCGGTGGCGAACGGTGCGGAATCCGAGATGTGCGGTGTCGGCCTTGCGCTCCGACCGATTTCGATAGTTTTATTGGCCGGGCCGGCAGAGGCCTCCGGAATCATGTCTGGCGTCGCGTCACCAGCGTGCGAAGTAGACGATTCTGACGTTCGTGGACTTGGCATGCCCCGACCCGTGACCTGCTGGCCGCCGGCGGCGTCGCTACTGCTAGCCATGCCTGCGGTGACCTCCTTGCGGGCCCTCTGGAAAACCGGATTGACCGGCCAGTCCTCCAACGCCTTGTCAAGCAGCTTCGCTGCACCGTCAGGGACGACGCCGAGTCCCAGAAGGCTGTTGACCTCGCGCCAGAAATTGAGGGAGGTCGTAGCGTTCCACGAGGGCTGCTTAGAACGGTCAAGACCGATGGACGCCAACACGGCTCGCGGCCATCTGGCCAGAGTAGGCGCAGGCAAGCTCGTGGACGACCTCGTCAGTCAGCTCCGGCGACATCTGGTTCTCCCCGCAGTCCCAGCGCGGCCAGCTACGTCGGCCATGCCGCACCATCATTCCACTGCGTGCTGCGGTTGCTGGCGATCGACGGGTTCGAGGTTGACGTGCCCGACAGCGAGGAGAACGCCGCCGCGTTCGAGCACGTACAGCAGGTCGACGTCCGATTCGTCGGTGTCGTCGCCGCGAGCCACCGAGCCGAAGACGGACAATGCGGCGACGTCGTAGCGCGGCACACCTCGGCGATCCGGCTGTCATCAAGGTGCCAGTCGAGCCCCGTCCGCGCCATCGTCGCCATCGCTCACCGTGGGAGTGGCGGTCGCGCGCCGTGCCAGCGCGTGCCTCGCGCAGGGCGCCTCGGCAGTATCACCGTTGCTGGTCAGGGCAGTTTGGAATGATCGCCGAGTCGGTGCCAGGTGCGGTTGTGGTAGACGAGGGGCTCGGCCGACCCAGCGTCCGCTGATGGATCACCGACCGGTGGGGCGCCGGTCTCGACTGCCTGCACGACGACGAGCGTCGAGGTGCCTGCGGCCATGTGGTTGGCGATCCGGCCGCGTATCCATGCGTGGGCGCTGGGAAAGTATGGCTCGCCGGTGCGCATCCGCCGCCACAGCGAGGTGTCCGCGAAGCGGTCGATGCCGCTGGTGGCTCCGAGCTTCGCGATCTCCAGTTGACCGGTGCCGAGCAGGTGCACGACGACGGTGTCGGCGCGCAGGATGCTCGGCGCCGCCGAGGACTGGGCGGAGATGGAGAACACTAACAGCGGTGGCTCGGCGCTGACCGAGAATACCGATGTCGCGGTCATGGCCACCGGCCCGTCCCCCGGGTCGGCCGTGATGACGGCGACTCCGGCGGGGTGGTTGCGAAAGGCCGACTTGAACTCTTCGACGCTCACGGACGGTTCGGCGAACGATTGTGCTACCAGCGGCCGCCAGCTCGGCGCGTGATCATCGAGATCGCCCACGGCGTCCGCTGAGGTCGAGGTATCGGTTGCCCAGGCGTGCATCGGCTTGGTCAGCTCCTCGGTCGACTGGTATCCATCCCAGCACGTGGTGTGGCTCACACCATGTGGCGGAATGCGACAGGTGGCCGGGGACAGCGCTGTCTACGTTCTGTGAGCATTCGGGCGGACGGCCAGCACCCAGTTCTGAGGAGACTCACCTGGAATACCCACCGCTCGAGTTCGGTGCCTTCCTCGCACCCTGACACAAGGTCGATACCGACGCTCATCTCGCCATCCACCAGGACATCGAGCTGGCCGTGGCAATGGACCGTCTCGGCTTCTCGGAGTTCTGGATCAGCGCAGACGGCGGCCCTGGCACATTTTGACGCGGAGCGCGCGACGGCCGCCGGCAGCGAGGCGGGACGCCAGGCAGCGAGCAGTCGAACTCTCAGAACGTGTGCCCCGAGAGGTCGACGCCGAACGCGCGCACCTTCCGATAAAGCGTCAAGCGCGCGATTCCCAAGGCGTCCGCGGCCACCTTCTTGTTGCCGGCTGCTTCAGCCAGAGCCTGCAGGATGGCCTGCGCCTCGACCCGTTCCAGTCCGTGCAGCTGGCGCCGGGCGGCCCGGGCCCGCAGGCCGTTACCTACGTCGGTTGTGACGGCGGCAACTGCATGATGCCAAGCTACTGACTTGGCGTCAGGAGAGCGCCGGGGTCGTCCCCGGCCGTGGGGTACCCGAGGCTACGTGGTGGGGCTCTCCGCGCCGGTGCCGTTCCCCGCAGCCGGGAGAAACACGGTCGCCGTGCCCGCGATGGCACGGCGGCCTCCAACGACGTCGGCCCACACATCACAGCCGGCCAGGACGCCGCCCTCGGTCGGCTCGACCGAGGTGACCGTCCCTCCGACCGCGACATCGTCCCCAGCGACGACGTTGCCGCGGAAGGAGCAGGTGATCCTTCGGACGGCGGAACGCGCCCCCGCCCACTCGATCAGATGGTTCATGATGTAGGCCATGGTGGCGCCGCCCTGGTTGACCGCCCGATCCCCCAGCCCCGCCCGCGCGACCGCGTCGAGATCGAAGTGGATGGGGTTCGAGTCGCGCAGAATCAATGCGACCAGACGGATGTCGTCGTCCCGGATGTTCGTGGTGATCCTGGTCGGCAGCTCCTGCCCGACCTCGGTGGCGGCGGTTCCGGTCACGTCGCGACTCCTCGCTTGAACAGATATCTGCTGGTCACCTCGCCGGCCGGGGCGAAGCCCGGCAGCGCGGCGATCTCGACGATCACCTCGATGTGGTCGAGGCGCGAACCGTCACGCGTGGTCCGGCTGCCCACGTCGCCGATCCTGGCCTGGGTGACGTACCGTCCACCCACCCGCAGCGGCTCGTCCTGAACGACCTCGCAGCTCCCGAACAACAACGTCTCGCCCGGCTGTTGACCGGCCAGCTCACACAACTGATCAACCGAGATACCCATGCCCCGCAACGACGCGATCACGAACCAGACGGGGTGGGCGACGCCGGGAGCGGAATCCGTCGCCCGCAGCGCCACGTCGCCGATGGCCGCCTCGTACGACTCGATCACGATCTCCCCCGCCGGTAGCCGGAGGTCGTACAGTGCCTTGCGCATCGTCTCGATGCCGATCGTCACCTCGCCGCTCCTCACACAGTCATTCCGCAAGCTCTGTAGTCCGCAAGCTCAGTAGACGGTGTATCCACCGTCGACGATGACTTCGTTCCCGGTGTGGTACATGAGTGTCGGATCGGCCAGGAAGGCCGCGACCTCATGGAATTCGTCCGGTTGCGCCCACCGTCGCACCGGCGTGCGCGCCGTGGTGGCGCGCATAAATGCCTCGTTCTCGCGCAGGTGGGTGTTCATGGCGGTGGCGACCCAGCCCGGCACGAGGATGTTGACGCGGACGCGGTGGCGGGCCAGCTCCACTGCGAGCGTGCGCCCCAGCCCGACCAGCCCGCTCTTGCTCGTCGTGTAGGCGGCTTGGCCCGCGCCGCCGTAGCGGGAGATGGTCGAGGAGACGACAACCATCGCACCGCCCTCGCCCCGCTCGATGAAGTGTCGGGCCGCGGCGCGGGTGCACAGGAAGGTTCCGTCGAGGTTGGTGCGCAGCACCCGGTGCCAGTCGTCGAGGGAAGTCTCGGCGTAGGGCGCGGCCGCCGCGATCCCCGCATTGGCGATCATGCAGTCGACGGCTCCGTACCTGCTCGTCGTCTCCGCCATGGCCTTGTCGACGGAAGCCTCGTCGCTCGTGTCACAGGCGACGGCACTCGCCCGCACGCCGGCCTCGGCCAGGGCCGCGACGGCCTTCTCGTTACGGGTGGCCGTGCGCGACCAGATGACCACCTGCGCCCCGGCGCGCCCGACGCCCTCGGCCATCCCGAGGCCGAGACCAGAGTTACCACCGGTGACGACGACCGTTCGTCCAGTCAGGTCGGTCATCAGTACGACCTCGGCAGTCCGAGGGTGTGCTGGGCGATGTGGTTGAGCACCATCTGGGTGGACACGGGAGCGATCTGCTGGAGCCGCACGATCCCCCACAGGTCGGCCAGGCCGTACTCGTCGGCCAGCCCGTTGCCGCCGTGCATCTGGATGGCCGTGTCGAGCGCCTTGAGCCCGGCCCGCGAGGCCAGGAACTTGGCCATGTTCGCCTCCTCGCCGGCCGGCCGGCCGGCGTCGAACAGCGCGGCCGCGCGCCACACCATGCCCCGGGCGGCCTCGAGCTCGATGGCCGCTTCGGCGAGGGGATGCTGCACCCCCTGGTGGGCCGCGATCGGGACACCCCACACCTGCCGCTGCGTGGTATAGGCGACGGCGCGGTCGAGGGCGTAGCGGGCGACGCCGGTGCAGATGACGGCGCTGAGCACCCGCTCCGGATTGAGGCCGTCGAACAGTGGACGCAGTCCGTGCCCCACCTCACCGACGACGGCGTCGGCCGGCAGCCGCACCCCGTCGAAGAACAAGGTGAACTGACGCTCAGGAGCCTGCAGCGCGGTCGGGATCGGCTGACGCTCGAGCCCCGCGATGTTCGGGTCGTCGACGATGAACAGGGTCAGCCGCCCGCGCCCGGTTGCCTCGTTCGTGCCGGTGCGGGCGACGAGCAGGAAGTGATCGCAGTGATCGACACCGGAGATGTAGTACTTGGTTCCGCGGATCACCCACTCGTCGCCGTCCAGCTGCGCCGAGGTGGTCACGTTGTGCGAGTTCGACCCGGCGTCCGGCTCGGTGAGCGCGAAGACGAACTTCTCCGCCCCGCTGGCGATGCCGGGCAGGTACCGCGCCTTCTGCTCAGCGCTGCCGTGCAGCGGCAGGATCGAGCCCGCGATCCCCTGCGACAGCACCATCGCGAGCTCGGGGCAGCCGCGGGCGGACAGTTCCTCCAGGACGATCGCCAGCTCGGTGAGACCGGCGCCCCCACCGCCGTACTCCTCCGGGATGTTCAGGCCCAGGAAGCCGCTCTTGCCGAGCAGCTCCCACAGCTCCCGCATCGGCTCGCCGCTGCGCGAGCGCTCCATGTAGTAGCTGTGCCCGAACCGACCGACAATGTCGCTGACCGTCGAGCGCAGGACACGCTCCTCCTCGGTCGGCTCGAGTGGCAGGACGGCCGTCCGGTCCACCCGACCCGCAGACGTGATCGTCATGCCAGGCTCCTTCTCGTTCGCGGGCGGCCCGCTGGATCAACGAAGATCGATGAAGACAAGATCGATGAAGACACGTCCGACGAAGGCGATGCATCAGTCGGCCACGGGCGGCAGGTCCACGAGCGCCCCCACCCTGCGGCGGTGCCACCCGGCGGTCCCATGTGCCAGCGCGTCCGCGCGGGCTCTCTTGAGGTACAGGTGGGCAGGGTGCTCCCAGGTGAAACCGATGCCGCCGTGCAGCTGTACGCATTCCTCGGCTGCCTGCTGGGCGACGACGGAGCACACCGCCTGCGCGAGGGAGGCCGCGACCGGAAGGTCCTTGTCGTCGACGGCCGCGCACGCGGCCGCGTAGCGGGCGACCGCCCGCGCCTGGGCGATCGCCGTCCACAGATCTGCCAGGCGGTGCTTGAGCGCCTGGTAGGACCCGATGAGGCGGCCGAACTGGCGGCGCTGGCCGACGTACTCGACCGTCATTTCCAGGCATCGCTGCGCCAGACCGAGCTGCTCGGAGGCCAGCAGGGCCGCGCTGACGGCCGCAGCCCGCGCCAGTGCCGCGGGCACCGCGTCCCTCTCGGCCAGCACCGTGGCGGCGGCCCCGCCCTCAGCGCCGAAGTCGATGTCGGCGACCCGGCGGGTCATGTCGAGCGAAGGCACCGGCTCGATCCGCGCGTCGGCGGCGGCGACCCGAACGACGGCCCCGGCGACCGGTACGAGCAGGACGTCCGCCTCGGCGGCACCGGCAACCGCAGGAACGCGGCCGCGGATCCGGCCCGCCGCAAAGCGCGGCGGGTCGGAGACCGGGTGGTCGAGCGGCTGGGTGAACGGGACCGCCACCGCGGCGACGGCGCCGGTCGCGAGCTCGGCGAGCAGCTCGCGGGCGCCCACCGCCTCGGCCAACGCGGTGGCCGTCACGACGCTGGTCAGATAGGGGACGTCGCAGACCGCCCGACCCAGCTCCTCCAGGACGACCGCGACCTCACGCCAGGAGGCACCCGCGCCACCCACGTCCTCGCCGAGGGCGAGCCCGGCCAGCCCCAGGTCGTCGGTGAGCAGGGTCCACAGCTTGCGGTCACCCGCGACGTCGCCATCGGTCCGTTCCAGCACACGTGCCCACGGACTGTGGCTCTCCAGCATGGAGCGGACCGCCGCCCGCAGGTCGTCCTCGACGTCGGTGTACAGCAGCGAGGGGACGTCGCTCATCGCGGCAGGTCCTTCCACGGGATGTCACGGTCCGGCCGGCTCTCCGCCGGCAGGCCGAGTACGCGCTCGGCGATGATGTTGCGCATCACCTCGGAGGTGCCGCCCTCGATCGAGTTGGCGCGCGTCCGCAGGTACCAGAAGCCCGGCACGCGGTCCAGCGGCGTCGTGAAGTCAGGGCGGCGCATCGACCAGTCGTCGTAGCGCAGCGCGTCGGCGCCCGCCAGGTCAAGGTGCAGGGACGAGGCCGCCTGGGCGAGCCGGGCGAAGGCCAGCTTGAGACCGGAACCCTCCGGCCCGGGCGCGCCGACCTCCAGCTGCTGGCCCAGCCTGGCGCTCGTCAGCCGCAGCGCCTCCGCGTCCACCCAGAGCCGCAGCAGCTCGTCGTAGGCGGACGCGTCCCGGCGCCGCGGGTGCTCCCGCCACTCACGTGCCACCGGCCCGATCGCGCCCTCCTCACGGGGGGCCACCGCCCCGCCGATCGCGACGCGCTCGTTCATCAGCGTCGTCTGCGTGACGCGCCAGCCCTCGCCGACCGCACCGAGCCGGTTCGCATCCGGGACGCGGACGTCGTCGAGGTACACCTCGTTGAACTCCGCCTCGCCCGTCAGCTGCCGCAGCGGGCGCACGTCCACGCCGGGCGTGCTCATGTCGAGCACGAAGTAGGTCAGCCCACGGTGCTTGGGCAGATCCCGGTCGGTGCGCACAAGCAACAGGGCCCACGCGGAGTCGTGGGCCAGCGAGGTCCAGACCTTCTGCCCGTTCACGACCCAGTCGTCGCCGTCGCGCCGCGCGGTGGCGGCGACCGCGGCCAGGTCGGACCCGGCGCCCGGCTCACTGAACAGCTGGCACCAGATCTCCTCGCCGGTCCACAGCGGGCGCATCCACCGCCGCTGCTGCTCCGGCGTGGCGTAGCGCAGCAGGGTCGGCGCCGCCATCCCCAGGCCGATCACGTTGCCCTGAGGCCGGTTGTCCGGAGCGCCCGCCGCGGCGAAGGCCGCGTCGACAACCGGCTGCAGGGACGCGTCGAGCCCGAGACCACCGAGTGTCTCGGGGAAGTGCACCCAGGCCAGGCCGGCGTCGAACCGGGCCCGCAGGAAAGCCAGCCGGTCGGTGCCGGCAGGCGGATGGGCGGCGAGAAGCTCGTCCACCTTCGTGACCACAGACGTGGGGGACCCAGAGGTGGGGGACACCGACATTGTGCGACTGTCGCACCGAGCCTGCCGACCCCGATGTCTCGATCTGCGCCACGGTCATCCTCCGCCGGAGCCGCATCGCCAGTCGCGCCGCCGCGCCGCCGCGGCCAACGCCCTCGCGCCCCGCGCTGTCCCGCGATGGGACACCCGGCCGCGCCCAGCCGGACCTACGGTGACGACGTCTCGAGCCCTGAGGAAGTGAGATGCCCCCTCGCCCCCCACGCCCGGTTCGACGGATGGCACCGGTCCATGTCGTCGGCCTCGCCGCCACCCCGTTCCTGCCCGAGCAGGACGCCATGCTCGACGAGCTCGTCTTCGACGTCACCTATGCGGCCCTGCGCGAGTGCGGCCTGCGCAAGCAGGACCTCGGCCTGTCGGTCATGGCGTCGCTGGACGTGCTCGACGGCCGCAGCATCTCCAGCGGCCTGTACACCGCGGCCGCCGGCGGCTACCTGAACGACGCGTTCCGAATCGAGGGCGACTCCGGCCTCGCCGTGATCGCCGCGGCCGAGGCCGTCGCCGCGGGTGACGTCGAGGTCGCGGTGGCGGTCGGCGTGTACAACCCCGAGGTCCGGTCCGCCGACCGGGAAGCCCGGCGGTCGTTCCTCGCTCAGGTGTCCAACCTCGGCTTCGAACCGCACTTCGACCGCCCGGTCGGCCTGACCGCCGAGGTCGTCTACGCCCTCCACGCCGCGCACACGCTCGAATCCGGCGGCGAGGACCTCGACGCGTTCGCCCGGCTGGCCGCGGAGGAGATCACCCGCGGCAGCGAGCGGCCGCGCTCCGTCCGGACGGCGCCCGTCACGGCCCAGGAAGTGCTGGCGTCGGAGCAGGTGGCCGCGCCGCTGCGGGAGCTCATGCTGCCCGCGCATTCGACCGGTGCCGTCGCCGTCGTGCTGGCCTCGCCCGCGCGGGCTGGCCGCTGTCTGGGCCGATCGGCCCGCATCACCGGCTTCGGTCACGCGACCGGCGGGTACACGTGGGACGGTCGGTGGCTGTCCGACCCGGCGGCCCCCACCCGCCGCGCGACGCGGATCGCCTACGGGCAGGCCGGCATCTCCGCCGCGGCGGAGCAGGTCGGTCTCGTGGAACTGACAGCACCGACGCCGGCCCTGCATGCCCCCTACCTCGGCGCCCTGGGCCTGGCCGCTTCGCTGGGCGACAAGGACGTCAACGCCAGCGGCGGCGCCCGCAGCAACTTCCCGGGCCTCGCCAACGGCGCGCTGCGCCTGCTCGAGGTCGTCGAACAGCTCGAGAGCCGGGCCGGCGCCAGCACCGCCGTCGCGCATTCGGTCGACACCGGGACCGGTCTGGTCAGTGAGGACGTGTCCGTCCTGGTCGTGGAGGCCGCCTGATGCCCTACCGTGCCGCGGTCGTCGGGGCCGGCATCACCGATGCCACCTCGCCCCGCAAGCAGCAGCTCTCGGCGGTCGAACTGTGCCAGCAGGCCACCTGGGCCGCCCTCGACCATGCCGGCACCACCCCGGACACGCTCGACGGGGTCGTCGTCGGCAACATCGACGGCTTCGAGGGCACAGTCCTCGGCGCCAGGAACCTCACCCGGGCGCTCGGCCTGGGTGCCGACCTGCCCGTCACGATCATCAACACCGGCGGCACGACCGGCGGGAACCTGATGCAGGTCGCCGCACGGATGGTCCGCTCCGGATCGCACGCCCGGGTGCTGTGCCTGGGCGGGCCGACCTTCTTCGGCGTCCGCGACCTGCAGAGCGCGATCAACACCAACTCGCCGATGATCATCGAGCAGCCGCTCGGCATGGGCGCCTACCACATGGGCGCCTTCGCGGCGAACGCCTACCGGCAACGCTACGGCCTGACACCCGAGGACCTCGCGGCCGTCGTCGTCGCGGACCACGAGAAGGCGTCGCGCAACCCGCACGCGCACCTGCGGTACACGGTCACCGAGGATGAGGTCGTGAACGGCCGCCCGCTGTCGTCGCCGCTCACCCAGCCGATGGTGTGCCCCGTGTCGGCCGCGGCCGTCGCGATGATCGTCGCCGACGCGGACGATGTCGACGACCTGCGGTCCACCCCGGCGCTGATCCGGGCGATGGGGATGTCCAGCGACCCGTACCTCGGCGGCGGCAAGGGCGACTTCGCCGAGATGCAGAACCTGGCCACCCTCGCCCGGCGGGTGTACGCGCTCGCGGACGTGCGCGACCCGGCCGCCGAGTTCGACGTCGTCGAGATCTTCGCGCCCTACGCGCACATGCAGCCGATGCAGCTGGAGGCGTTGCAGCTGGCACCGCCCGGTGGCGGCGTCGAGCTGATCCGGTCGGGCGCGACCTCGGCCGGCGGGTCCCTGCCCACCAACCTCTCCGGCGGGCCGAAGTGCACGAACGCCGGTGTGGCCGGCGAGCTGGCGCCCTACGCGTACGCCGCGCTGCAGGTGATGGGCGCGGCTCCCGAGCCGATCCAGGTGCCGGGCGCGCGCCGGGCCCTGGCCCACGGCACCGGCGGCACGTTCTTCCAGTTCGAGAACCTCGCCATCTTCGAGGCCCTGCCCAGGAGCGACGCATGACGACCACCCCCACCCAGGCCGTCCACTGGGACCTGCACTACGACATCCACCTCGGCGCCACGTGGAGTCGGTTCATGGACGGGCTCCGGGACCGGAAGATCCTCGCCAACGTGTGCCCGTCCTGCGACCGGGTGTTCGTCCCGCCGCAGGCCTACTGCGAATCCTGCTTCGAGCGAACGGACCGCTGGGTCGAGCTGCCACCCGAGGGCAGCCTGGAGGTCTTCACCGTCGCCTGGCACGGCTTCCGCGGCGGGCCCACGCCGCCGTACGCGATCGGCGGCATCCGGCTGGACGGGGCGAGCACGCTGCTCATGCACTGGGTCATCGGGCTGGACTTCACCGAGCCGACGACGCTGCTCGCCCAACTACCGGCGGGCAGCCGGGTACGGGCGGTGTGGGCCCCGCAGCGGACCGGGCAGATCCTCGACATCGCCCACTTCGAGCCCGACCGCGACTGAGCCCGACCGCGACTGAGCCCGACCGCTTCTCCCGGTCGACGCCGGCTGGAGCGCCTTCTGAGCCGCCCGGCCACCGAGGGCGCCACGCCTTTCCCGAAACAGCCGAGGCAGGCGTCCGCCGCACCGTTGACAGAGTGTCAGTACCAATCCGACACTCCAGATGTGACCCACAACACCTATCGAGGAGTGGCGCCGGAGGCCGCGACCCGCAGCCTGCTCCGGGAGCGTCAGTCATCAGCATGGCCCGGCGGCTTCACGGTCTCGCAGACGGTCCTGGAGTCGTGGGCGCGATGCCTCAAGGCGGGCCTGGACCCCGCCATGACATCGCCCGCCCGGGCCACCAAGCCCCGCGAACAGGACCTGCGGTTCGCCGAGCAGGCCGACTCGGTGCTGGCTTCCCGGCGAGACGACCTGGAGCAGTCGGAGTCCTGCCTATCGCTGACCAACGCCGAGGGCGTCATCCTGCGCCAGTGGCTCGGCAGCCGGGCGCTCGCCGCCCGGCTCGAGCACCTCGACATCACGCCGGGGTTCGTCGTCGACGAGAGCGTCATCGGAACCTCGAGCGGGACGTCGCTGCTCAGCCGGCGTCCGACGCTCGTTCGCGGGCCGGAGCACTTCGCCACCCAGTTCAGCGCTCTCACGTCGGCCGGCACCGTCATCACCCATCCCGTGTCCCGTCGGGTCGTCGGCAGCCTGAACCTGACCTGCCACTTCGCCGACACCTCGCGGCTGGCGCTGGCCTGGATCCGCCAACTCACCGCCGATGTCGAGGCGGCGCTGCTGCACCGGTCGTCGCGGGCGGAGCGAACCCTGATCGAGCGGTTCATACGCGAGAACCGGGACACCGGCCACCCCGTCCTCGCCGTCAGCTCCGACACGATCGTCACCAACGCGGCCGCGGCCCGCCTGCTGGGCGGAGTGGACCAGGCGGGCATCTGGGAACAGGCCGCGCGCGTCCTCACCGCCGACCACAGCATCGTGGACGCCCTCACCGTCACCGACGGGCGTCGTCTGCGTGCTCGCTACCTCCCGATACACGACGACGACCGGATCGTCGGGGTGATCGTCAGACTCATCCGGACGGCCGACGCGGGTCACCCGACCTCGACGCCGGTTCCGACACCGACGCTGGACGGCCTGGTCGGGCACAGCGCCGCCTGGCGTTGCCTGGCCCGCGAGGTCCGTGCCGCCGGGTCACGTCCCATGCTGGTCGTTGGCGAGCCGGGAAGCGGCCGCGCAAGCATCGCCTCGGTCGATCTCCCCAGCGAGGCCCCCGTCCTCGACGCCCGGGACGCCGCGGTGGCTCCCGAAGCATGGGTGGCCCGATTAACCGGGCTCCTGCGCGAACGGCCCTCCGCGCTGCTGATGCGTCACCTCGACGAGACACCGGCCGACCTGACCGCCGCGGTGGCTGATGCACTCAGCTCGGCGTCGGGCCGGACGATTCTGCGGGCCACCGCGACCCGGATACCAGGCACAAGCGGTCGTGACGAGCTGGTCGCACCGTTCGGTGCGGTGATCCACGTCCCTCCGCTGGCCGCTCGTCTCGAGGATCTGCCCGACCTTCTTCGCCACCTCACCGAGCGGCACACCCCGCCCGGCACACCGCCACCGCGGTGGATGCCGGACGCTGTCCAGGCCCTTTCGCGGCTGGACTGGCCGGCGAACCTGCGCTCACTGGAGACCCTCGTCGCCCAGGTCGTCGCCATGGCCCACACCGGGTACATAGGCGCTCGCGACCTGCCCGCCCACGTCATCAGTGCGGCGTCGAGACGCACCCTCGTCGGCCTTGAGCGGGCCGAGGCGACCACCATCCTGCAGGCGCTGCGTGACCATCAGGGCAACAAGAAGGACGCCGCGGCCGCCCTCGGCATCGCCCGCTCGACGCTTTACCGCAAGATGCGTGCCCTCGGGATCGACCTCGACACCCACTCCTTCTGACCAGCAAGGACCGCTGTCTCGTCCTGCGACACCGGAGCTGTACGGCGCAGCGGTGATAGTAGCGGGAGTCACAACGACCAGCGCGTTCGGACTACCCGACTCGGTCACGAGGGGATACACCTTGAAAGTCCATCTGACCAACCTGTTGCAGAACTATGGGCAGGAACGCGACGACCACGACGTCTATCGCGACCACCTGCGCCTGTCGGAGATGGCCGCCGCTTTCGGCTACGAAAGCATCGGCTGCGTCGAGCACCACTTCGACCCCGGATACTCAATGTGCCCGGACAACACACAGTTCTTATCTTACCTGGCCGCCCGGACGAGCAACATCAAACTGCAGACGACGGCGGTTATCCTGCCGTGGAACGACCCACTGCGCGTGGTCGAGAAGATCGCTCTTCTGGACAATCTCGCCGACGGGCGCGTGATCTTCGGGATGGGTCGCGGACTTTCCCGCCGTGAATTCGAGGGATTCCGGCTGGACATGGGTGAGTCCCGGGACCGCTTCGACGAGGCCGCCGAAATGATCATTCGCGGTCTGGAGGACGGCTACGTCGAGAACCACGGAACCTACTACCAGCAACCCCGAGTGCCCGTGCACCCGCGCCCGTTGGCCTCGTTCAAGGGCCGCACCAGCGGCGTCGCGATGAGTCCCGACTCCGCGGTCGCCGTCGGTCGGCTCGGCATCCAGATGATGGCCTTCATCCAGGGCCCGATGCGGGACATGCACCTGCCGATGATCGAGCAGTATCGGCAGGCCCACCGCGAGACGCACGGAACCGAAGCGCCACCGCCCATGATGATCGACCTCACCTACTGCCACCCGGATGCCGAGCAGGCCCGACAGGTGGCCACCGAGAGGGTCGCCAACTACTACATGACCTGCGTCGAGCACTATGAATTTGGCGGCCGGCATTTCGAGAGCACGCAGGGATACGCCTCCTACGCCGCGGCGAGACGTGCCATCGATGAGCTGGGTCTGGACAAGGTCGTGCAGACCTACGTCGACGCGCAGATCTGGGGGACGCCGGAAGAGATCCTGCGCAAGCACCACGAACGCAAGGAGATCGTCGGCGAATACGAACCGATCATGGTCTTCCAGTATGGCGGACTGTATGGCGACCTCGCCGAGGAGAGCTTCAAGCTCTTCAGCACCGAGGTCCTCCCCGAGCTTCAGCGACTGTGAGCCGCACGATGACGACTGATATTCAACGTGCCCGCGACCTGCTGGCTCATCTCGTCTCCAGGCCGGACGGCACGATCCAGGATTACCGGGACCTCTACGACGAAGTCCTGGCGACATTTCCGCTGCCGGCCGAGGCGTCGAGTGAGGCGGTCGACGCTGGCGGTGTCCCGTCGTACTGGGTGCGCGACCGGGCCGTCGAGTCCAGCACCGTCGCCGTCCTCGTCCACGGCGGCGGTTGGTGCATGGGAACCGCCGCGGGGTACCAGGAGCTGGCCCACCGGATCTCGGCTGCCGCCCGCTGCCGCGTCCTCGTCGTCGACTACCGGCTAGCCCCCGAGCATCCCTATCCCGAACCGCTCGACGACGTGCTCACGGCGTACCGGTTCGCCCGATCCCAGCCCGGCGTGACCAGCGTCGCGCTGGTCGGAGACTCCTCCGGCGGAGGTCTCGTGACCGGGGCGGTGGTGGCGTTGCGTGAGAACGGGGAGACGCCGCCGGACGCACTCGTGCTGATGTCGCCGCTCGTCGATCTCACCGGCGAAGCGGCCTCGCTGGTCGAGCGTGCCGATCGGGACCCGCTCCCAGCTCGCGCGCTCGTCGAACAGATGGGCGGCGCGTTCCTGGCCGGCCGGGACCCGAAGGCGACCCCGCTCGCGTCCCCGCTGTGGGCCGACCTGCACGATTTTCCCCCCACGCTGGCGCTGGTCGGCACCGACGAGGGCCTGTACGACGACGCGGTCCGCCTCATCGACAAGATCGTCGCCGCCGGTGGAGAGGCCACCCTGGAGGTGGGCGAGAACATGGTCCACATCTGGCCGCTGTTCTCGTTCCTTCCGCAGGCACGCGCGGCGACCGACCTGATCGGCCGGTTCCTCGCCAAGCATCTCGCCTGAGACCGACGCGGGCGGACGGGCCGCCGTCGCAGTCCGTCCGCCCGCGCCCCATCCGGTCGTGGCATCTCGCCACCGGACCACCGCGCATCATCCGGATGCCCGGTTCTCAGTCCCTCGATCCTCGGTCCTCGGTCGTACTCGGCTAACCCGAAGCCGATCCGTCCGCGTCCCTCGCCGCCTCGCCGAGGGCGAGCAGGACGCGGAAGAGCATCGCCTCGATGTGCGCACGGGACAGTTCCCCCCGTTCGAGCCACGCGGCGGTGGCGTCGGTGACCATCGCCTGGAAGCTGCGGATCATCGCCGCGTGCGGGCCCGACAGCGGGTCGAGGCCCACGATCTCCACGAGTCTGCGTTCCCAGGCCTGCATGCTCTGGCGCACGACACCACTCACCTGTGGGTCGGAGCTCGACGCCGCGTGCAACATCGTCACGTAGGTGGCGCGGTTGCGTTCCAGCGCGTCGAGCCAGCGATGGAAGACCGCCGCGACCCGGCTCTCGGCCGATCCGCCCTGGGCCACGACGACATCCTCGGGAATGCGCGAGAACCGCCCGATGACCTCGAAGAACAGTTCACGCTTCGTGCTGAAGTGGTAATGGATGTTCGTCCGGGTCGTCCCGGCGGCCGCGGCGATGTCGCCGGTCGAGACCAACTCATAGGGCTGAGCGGCGAACAGCTTGCGCGCCGCCTCCACGATCTGCTCGCGCCGGTCGTCCGCGTCCAGGCGGGTCCGCAGCCGCCGGGGCTCGCCGCTGCCCGGCTCAGCCTGCGCCCGCACGGGATCCAGAATAGACCGGGTGCGAAACACAGCCCTGTGGGGTCGGCCACGGGTGAGCTGGTCGTCCCCGGGTCCTCATATCGCGAGCCCGCCGTCGACGGGCAGGACCACTCCGGTGACGTAGGCGCTTTCGTCCGCGGCGAGATAGCCGACCGCCGTGGCCATCTCGGCGGGTTCGGCGAAGCGACCGAGCGGCACGGTCGCCGTCATCGCGGCGAGGCGCTCCTCTCCCACGGCTTTCACCATTGCCGTGGCCGCGTTCGGCGAGATGGCGTTGACCGTGATGCCGAAGCGGGCGACCTCCTTGGCGACCGTCTTGGTGAACGCGACGATCCCGCCCTTGGCCGCGGCGTAGTTCGCCTGGCCGATCGTGCCGTGCAGGCCGGTGTACGACGTCACGTTGACGATCCTCCCGAAACCGGCGGCGCGCATGTATGGGACGACGGCGCGGGTCACCAGGAAGGTTCCCTTGAGATGCACGTCGAGCACCGCCTGCCACTGCTCGTCGGACATCTTCCAGACCACGGTGTCACGGGTGATGCCTGCGTTGTTGACGGCGATGTCGACCGACCCCGCCCAGCGCGCGATGTCGTCGATCGCCGCAGCGACCTGGCCGCTGTCGCTGACGTCGACCGCGTGCGTGCGGCATCGGTCCATGTCGGCCGGCCAGGCCTTCTCAAGGGCCGCAGGATCACGGTCGAGCACGGCCACGCGGGCACCGGCGCGGTGGAAAAGCGTGGCGATCTCCAGGCCGATGCCCTGCGCGCCGCCCGTCACGACCGCCGTGCGGCCGGTGAAGTCGAAGGTGATGCTCATGGTCAGACGCGCTCGATGATCGTCGCGTTCGCCATGCCGCCGCCCTCGCACATGGTCTGCAGGCCGTAGCGGCCGCCGGTCGCCTCAAGGTTGGTCAGCATGGTCGACAGCAGGCGCGTGCCGGACGCGCCAAGGGCGTGACCGAGCGCGATGGCGCCGCCGGCCGGGTTCAGCTTCGCCGGATCGGCCCCGGTGTCGATCTGCCAGGCCAGCGGGACGGGCGCGAACGCCTCGTTGACCTCGAACACGTCGATGTCGTCGATCGACAGTCCCGCGCGCTCCAGCACCTTGCGGGTGGCCGGGATGACGCCGGTGAGCATCAGCAGCGGATCGCTGCCGGTGACGGAGAAGCTGTGGAAGCGGGCCCGCGGGGTGAGGCCGAGCCGCTGCGCGCGGTCCTCGCTCATGATGAGCGCCGCCGAGGCGGCGTCGGTGAGCGGGGACGAGTTGCCGGCGGTGATGCTCCAGTCGATCTCCGGGAACCGGGCGGAGAACTCCGGGGTCTCGAACGACGGCCGCAGCCCCGCCAGGCCCTCGGCCGTAGTGCTCGGGCGAACGGTCTGGTCGACGGTGTGCGGCGTGCCGTCGGGCAGCGTGACCGGCACCAGTTCGCGCGCGAAGAGCCCCAACGCCGCGCTCTCGGCGGCCAGGCGGTGCGAACGGGCCGAGTACTCGTCGAGCTGCTCGCGGGAGAGCTTCCAGCGGGCGGCGATGAGTTCGGCCGAGATCCCCTGGCCGACCAGGCCGTCGGGGAAACGGTGGCTCAGCGGGGCCACGTTCGGGTCCTGGCCCTGAGAGCTCGCGCCCATGGGGATGCGGCTCATGGACTCGACACCGCAGGCGATCACGATGTCGTAGGCGCCGGCGATGACCCCCTGCGCGGCGAAGTGCGCGGCCTGCTGGCTGGAGCCGCACTGCCGGTCGACGGTCGTGCCCGGGACCTCCACGGGCAGGCCCGCGGCCAGGGAAGCGGTGCGCGCGATGTTGAGCGCCTGCTCACCGGTCTGCGACACACAACCGGCGATGACATCGTCGATCGTTGCCGGGTCGACGTCGTTGCGGGCGAGCAGGGCCTGCAAGGTCTGCGACAGCAGCTCGACCGGGTGGAGAACGGAGAGGGCGCCACCCGGTTTCCCTCGCCCCGAGGCCGTGCGGACGGCGTCGACGATGACTGCGCTGCTCATGGTTACCTCTTTCGGGCGGGGTCGAAGACTGTGCCGGCAACGAAGGATCGCAACTGTCCGACGGAGCGTCGCCGTTGCGCTACGGGCTCAGGCCCGCCAGGTGTGCCGGCCGGGCCGGGCCAGGACGAAGGTCGGGACGACGGTGCGACGGCTCAGCCGGGTGAGCGACGCGACGGCCTCGGCGACGTCGTCGACGGGGATCATCGTGTCGAGCGGGACCGAGTCCGCCAGGCCCTCGGTCATCGCGGTGGCCACGTACCCCGGGCAGACCGCGGTGGCCACGACGCCCCCCAGCGACTCCTCCGTGGTCACGGCCGCGCACCAGGAGATCAGGGCCGCCTTGGTGGCCCCGTAGGCCGAGTTGAGCGGCTCCCCGGCGAGCCCCGTCATTGACGCGACAGCGATGATCTTGCCGCCGCGTTCGGTCGCCGCACCGGCCTCGCGCAGCAGCGGGAGGAGCTCCTGGCCGAGCACATAGGCGGACCGCACATTGATCGCGAACATCTTGTCGAAGCGCCGCACCGGGTAGTCCGCGAAGCGTCCGATGGCCCCCATGCCCGCGTTGAGCACCAGCACGTCGAGGCGGCCGTGCGCCTCCCGGTGCGTCGCGGCGAGACGGCGGACGTCATCCTCGGCGGACATGTCGGTGACGCACACCGCCACCTGGCTGCCGTACTCGTCCCGCAGCCGGGACGCGAGCGACGCCAGCGCATCGGCACCGCGGGCGCTGATCGTCAGGTCATGGCCGGCGGCGGCCAGCCGGACGGCGACCGCCTCGCCGATGCCCCGCGACGCCCCGGTCACCAGGGCCACCGGCCGCCCGGTGCTCATCTGGGCGCCATCCGGATCGCCCCGTCGAGGCGAATGACCTCGCCGTTGAGCATGGCGTTCTCGACCAGGTGCACGACCAGCTGGGCGTACTCGTCGGGCCGGCCGAGCCGGGACGGGTGCGGCACCTGGACCGCGAGCGACGCTCGGATCTCGTCCGACAGGCCGGCCAGGATCGGCGTCTCGAACATCCCCGGCGCGATCGTCATGACCCTGATCTGGTGGCTGGCGAGATCGCGGGCCAGCGGCAGCGTCATGCCGACGATGCCGCCCTTGGACGCCGAGTACGACGCCTGGCCGATCTGGCCGTCGTACGCGGCGACCGATGCGGTACACACGACCAGGCCACGTTCCCCGTCGACGGGATCGGTGGCGGCGATCCGGACCGCCGCGAGCCGCACGACGTTGAACGTCCCGATCAGGTTGATCTCGACGACCCGGGTGAACCTGGCGAGGTCGAGTGGCCCGTCCCGTCCGACGGTCCGGGCCGGGTCCCCGACACCCGCGCAGTTCACGACGATCCGCAGCGGGCCGAGGTCCTCGGCCGCGTCGAGGGCGGCGGACACCTGCTCGGGATCACGCACGTCCGCCGGCACGAAGCGGACCCGGTCACCGAGCTCGGCCGCGACAGCGGCGCCCGCGGATGTCGGCAGGTCGAGGAGTACGACTGCCGCGCCCCGGGCGAGGAGCCCGCGGACGCTGGCCAGGCCGAGTCCGGAGGCACCCCCCGTCACGATGGCGCTGCTTCCAGCGGGGTTCATGATCCTCCTATGTCCCGGGGCGGCTGCCCTCGAAGGTAAGCCGATTCGCCACGGACGGGCTGTCCGACAACGGGACAGCGCGGACGTCCCGCGCGGCGGTGCGATAGGTGGCGGCCCGAGACGGACGCGGCGGCGAGAGGAAAAGCATGAAGGCGTTGCAGTACCGCACTTTCGGCCAGTGGCCCGAGGTGGTCGAGGTCGAACGGCCCCGTCCCGGGCCCGGCCAGGTTCTGCTCCGGGTCACCGCGGCCGGGGTGTGCCACTCCGACCTGGGCCTGCTCGCGCGCGACGCCGACACCTACCCGTACGGCTCGCTGCCGCTCACGCTGGGCCACGAGGGCGCGGGTGTGGTGGCCGAGATCGGGGCGGGCGTGGCCGGGGTTCGTGTTGGCGAGCCGGTGGTCGTGTACGGACCGTGGGGCTGCGGTCGCTGCCGCGTCTGTGCCACCGGCGCGGAGAACCACTGCCCGTTCGCGGCCGCTCTCGGCATCCGTGCTCCCGGTCTCGGGTCGGCCGGGTCGATGGCGCAGTACCAGCTCGTCAACGACGCACGCCATCTGGTGCCGCTCGGCGATCTCGACCCGGTGCGCCACGTCTGTCTCACCGACGCCGGTCTCACGCCGTACCACGCGATCAGGCAGTCGCTGCCGCGGCTGCTACCGGGCAGCATCGCCGTGGTCGTGGGTGTCGGTGGGCTGGGGCACGTCGCCGTGCAGATGCTGCGCGCGCTCTGCCCGGCCACGGTCGTCGCCGTCGACATCGACGACGACCGGCTCGCGCTCGCCCGCGGCCTCGGCGCCCAGCACGCCGTCCGGACTGAGGACACCGCCGAGCTCGTCGCCGGCCTCAGTCGCGGCACCGGAGCCGCGATGGTGCTGGATCTCGTCGGGTCCCCCGCCACCACCGATCTGGCGGCGCGGGTGGCGGCCCGCGGGGCGGACGTGTCGGTGATCGGTGTCGGCGGCGGCGCCGTCCCGGTCGGCTACCGCACCATCGCGTTCGACGCGTCGGTCCGGTTCCCGTACTGGGGTTCGCGTCCCGAGCTGTTCGAGGTGTTGGAGATGGCCGCCGCGGGCCAGATCCGCGTCGAGGTGGAGACCTACAGCCTCGACGAGGCCCCGGTCGCCTACCGGCGCCTCGCCGAAGGCAGGGTTCGCGGGCGGGCCGTCGTCGTCCCGGACTGACCGACGGGACGGCTCCGCCCGGTCAGGAAACCCCGGCCTCGATTCCGAGGAAGGCCCGTAGCACCCGGGGGTCCTCGGCCACCGTCGAGGCCGGACCCGACAGCACCACCTCGCCGTTCTCCAGGACGTACGCCTGCGAGGCGACGCTGAACGCCGCGGCGGCGTTCTGCTCCACCAGAAGGATTGACATGCCGCGGGCGGCGATGCCGCGGATCGCCTCGACGATGACGTCGACCATGACCGGAGCCAGGCCCATGGACGGCTCGTCCAGCAGCAGGATACTGGGATCGGTCATCAACGCCCGGCCGAACGCCAGCATCTGCTGCTGACCCCCGCTGAGCAGGCCCGCGGTGGAGTCCCGGCGCTCGGCGAGCACCGGGAACGACTCGTACACCGTGGCCAGGATCTCCTGCCGGCGCCGACGATCATGGACAGTGTGCCCGCCGAGGAGCAGGTTGTCCTCGACGGTCAACGGCGCGAAGATCCGCCGGCCCTCGGGCACCTGCACAACCCCCGCCCGCGCGATCCGGTGGCTCGGGCGGTTGGTGATAGCGTGCCCGCGCAGCCGCACCGATCCGGCCGACACCCGGACCAGGCCGCTGACGGCGTTCATCAGCGAGCTCTTGCCGGCCCCGTTCACCCCGACGACGACGGTGATGGCGCCCTCCTCCAGCACCAGGTCGACGTCGCGCAGCGCGACGACCTTGCCGTAGGCGACCCGCAGGTGCTCGATCTCAAGCAGGGACATGTTTCCTCCCCAGGAACGCCTCCTGCACGGCCGGCAGCGCGGCGGTGGCCGCCGGATCGCCCGCGGCCAGCAGCTGACCGAAGTTGAGCACGAACAGGTGGTCGCTCAGGCCGAGCACGAACCTCAGGTCGTGCTCGATGAGCAGCATCGTCATCCCATCGTCACGCAGGCGGCCGAGCACCGCGGAGATCTCCTGGCGCTCACCGGCGCTCATGCCGGCCACCGGCTCATCGAGCAACAGGATCTTCGGCGCCCCGGCGACGGCCCGGGCGATCTCGACGCGACGCTGGACGCCGTAGGGCAGCGCCGCCGGCGCGACCTGGGCGACGTGGTGCACGTCCATGCGTTCCAGAGCCTCGTCGGCGGCCTCGGCGGCACGCCGACGGCCGGCCCGGGACCGCGCCGTGGGGAGTTCCTGCACCCCCAGGAGCACGTTCTCGCGCACCGTCAGGCCCTCGACGAGCCGGATGCCCTGGAAGGTGCGGGCCAGCCCGCGGCGGTAGACCTCGTGTGGTCCGGCCGCCGTCACGTCCTGCCCCCCGAGGAACACCTGCCCGTCCGTCGGGGTGACCAGGCGCGACATCGTGTTGACCACGGTGGTCTTACCGGACCCGTTGGGCCCGACGAGGGCGTGCAGATGGCCCGGTTCGAGGGCGAGCGAGACCCCGTCCACGGCCTTCACCCCGCCGAACCGCACCTTGATGTCCCGCAGCTCGAGGACGGCGGTCATGAGGACACCCCCATCTCCTGAGCCGGAACGGGCCGGTCCTGACCGGTGGACGCGCCGCCGGGCACCCCGGCGGATACGCCGCCCGGTCCGCCGGTGGGCCCGGCCGCCGCGCGGCGCAGGCGGCCGGGATCGAGCAGTTCGAACAGGCCGGCGAGCCCCTTCGGCAGGAAGACCAGGACGACGACGGTCAGCGCGCCCTCGACGACGCCCCGGTAGTCGCTGGCGAAACCCAGGTACGCGGAGAGAAACCAGGAGAACACGACCCCGCCGATCAACGGCCCGCTCCAGTGCCAGGTGCCGCCCACGACCAGGGCGGTCAGCGCGGACACCATGACGGAGAAGCCGAGGTTCTCGGGGGTGAAGACCGTCAGGAGGCTGGCCTGGGAGATACCCGCGAGCGACCCGAGGACCGCGCTCCACACGAACGCGATCTGGTGCTGGTGGCGCACGTTCACGCCGAGCGCGCTGGCGAGCGCCTCGTCCTTGCGCAGCAGGAGCAGTCGGCGCCCGACCGCGCCCCGCTGGGTGAGCGCGTTCACGGCCAGCACGCCGGCCAGGATCAAGGCCACCCCGCCGGTGCCGAGCGCCGGCGGGATGCCGAACAGACCGAGCGGACCGCCCGTCACGCTGTCCCAGGCGAGCGCCCCGATCTGAACGAGCAACACGAACGCGATGGTGGCCATCGCCAGATACAGGGCGCGCAGCCGCGCCAGGACCAGCGCGAGCAGCCAGGACAGGACCATCGTGATGATCACTACTACGGTCGCGGCCGGCGCCGTCCCCCATCCCTGCGTCGCTGTCAGGTAGCCCGTCCCGTAGGCCCCGACGCCGTAGAAACCGACACTCGCGAACGACAGGACGCCGGCCCGCAGGGCGACCTGCACGCTCGCCGCGAGCAGTGCCGCGACCAGCGCGCCCTGGATGTAGCCCTCGTTGCCGCTGAACCAGTCGATCATGCGCGCTGCCACCCCTGCCGGGCCGCGAGCCCCTGCGGACGGAGGACAAGGATGACGACGATGAGCACGAACGCGAGGGCGTCCCGCACATCGCCGCCGAGGTAGTACCCGACCAGGGTCTCGACCAGGGCCAAGGCGTAGGCAAAGAAAACCGCTCCCTCGAGGCTGCCGACACCGGCCAGGATGATGATGGCGAACGCCTTGAGCAGGAACGAGTCACCCATGTGCGCGTCGGCCGCGCCCAGGTAGACGGCCAGCAGCACCCCGGCGACGCCGGCGAGGGCACCGCTGAGCGCCATCGCCGCCAACTGCAGGGTGCGGGCCGAGATGCCGACCATGCCCGCGGCGGTGCGGTCGAAGGCGACCGCGCGCATCGCCCGCCCGTACCTGCTCCGGCGGACGAACAGCACCAGCAGCACCGACAGCACGATCGCCGCCACCAGCACCAGGATCTGCACGTTCGACACGTGGACACCGAGCAGGTCGTACCGGTGCCGTTCGAGCAGCGACTGCGGCAGCGCATAAGGCTGGTGATCGCTCTGGATGCCGACGACAGTCACGATGATCGACGCCACGGCGACGCTGGCGATCAAGGTCCGCATCTCGGCGTCCAGCGCGTTCGCGGACCGGGCCCGGATGGGGGCGAAGGCCACCGCCTCCATCAGGACCGCCAGCAGCGCGCTCCCGACCAGTGCGGCGACGAGCACCACCGCGAACGGCAGGCCGGCGGCGTGCTCGGTCAGGAGGAACGCGAACATCGTGCCCGCCGTGAAGATCGCCCCGTGTGCCAGGTTCAGCACGTTCAGGATCCCCCACGACAGGGTGAGACCGAGCGAGAACAAGGTGTAGATCGAGCCCAGCGCGATGGCGTTGACGAGCTGCTGAGACATCGCGTTCCTCCTCCCCCCCGGCCTCAGCCGGTGTAGGCGGCCAGCAGCGGCGAGGGCTGGTCCGGCGCGACGGTCTCCGCTTCGCCGTCCCAGCGCACGAGCACTCCCGGCGTCACGGCTGCCCGGTCGACGAACCGCACGGGGTCCCCGGTTGCTCCGACGAACCCCTTGCCGGCGACGGAGGCGAGGGCGTCCTTGACGCTCTCGCGGGTGACGTCACCCTCGCCGATCTCCTGCAACGCGGCCACCAGGAACATCACCTGGTCGTGTCCACCGGCCGCGGAGAACGACGGCGCCGAACCGGTCGCCTTCTGGTATTCGGACAGGAACGACGTGCCCGAGGCCCATGGCAGCTTCGGCGACGGGATGAACACCGACGGGTAGTAGGTGTCCTTGGCCGCGGCACCGGCGGGCTTGAGCGCACCGGCGCCGAGAGCCGACGTGCCGTAGAGCGGGCCGTCGAAGCCGGCTTCCCGCAGTGCCTGGATCGACGTGGTGACCGCCGGGCCGAAGGTCAGGTCGGCGACCACATCCGGCGAGCTGTCGGCGATGCGCGACGCCGGCTGCGAGTAGTCGGTGTCGGCCGTCTTGACCGGAACGGTCTCGGTGATCGTCATGCCGAGCTTCTCGGCGATCGCCGGAATGGTCTTGGTCGCGTTCGTCACGGCCGTCGGGTTGTCGCTCGCGTACAGAATGGCCGTGGACGACGCGCCCTGGTCGTGCAGGGTCGAGAGCATCGCCTCGTAGAAGCGCCCCTCGGACGTGGTCGTGCGGTAGACGTAGTCGCCGGCCTCAGCGATCCCGTCAACGCCCGACTGGCCGACGATGAACGG
Source organism: Frankia canadensis (assembly GCF_900197875.1). Classification (GTDB taxonomy): domain Bacteria; phylum Actinomycetota; class Actinomycetes; order Frankiales; family Frankiaceae; genus Frankia; species Frankia canadensis. Next base: position 25,340 of record NZ_FZMO01000434.1, read on the forward strand.
CACCTTCGACCGCTGGGCGATCGGGGCCATCGCGAGCGCGTTCTGGCTCAGCAGGGCGTACATGACGGCGGAAGAGTCCGACTTCACGGCCTTGGTCATGGCGCCGACCGCGGTCTGCTGGTCGGAGGCGGAGTCGACGACCTCGAGGTCGAGTGTTCGCCCGCCGACGCCACCCTCGGCGTTCACCTGGTCGACCGCGTACTCGGCCCCGGCGACGTAGTCCTTGCCGTAGAAGGCACCCGGGCCGGAGGTGTCGGCGATGTAGGTGATCTTCAGGACGTCACCGGCGGCGGACCCCCCGGAACTACCGCTACTGCCGCACGCGGCGGTCAGGATGGCGACCGATGCCGCGAGTAAGCAGGTGGCGGTCCTCGCCCGATGTCTCATGTTCGTCTCCTCTGGTGCGGCGCGCCAGGCGCTGCGCAGGCACGGCCCTGCCGAGCCCTGAAGTGACCGGCCTCCACGCCGATGCTTGGGAGCACAATCACGGCGCATGCAGATGTTCGGGTGTCCGATTACAGGTCAGCGGGAACCGCTGGCGCCCGATAGATGCAGCTCAGGGCACCTGCGGCTCACCCGACGGTGTAGCCGCCGTCGACCGTGTACAGGGCGCCGGTCACGAACGACGCGCTCGGCGAGAGCAGGAACTCCACGACCGCGGCGACCTCGTCCGCGCTGGCCAGGCGGCCCACCGGATGCGCCGCCTCGGTACGCGCACGGGTGGCGGCGTCCTGGCGGGCGAGCAACGGCGTGTCGACGAAGCCCGGCCCGACGGCGTTGACGCGGATGCCGCTCGCGGCGTAGTCGAGTGCCGCCGCCTTCGTCAGGCCCACCACGGCGTGCTTCGACGCGACGTAGGCAGCCCCGCCGGGTGTCCCCACGACGCCCATCACCGAGGCGACGTTGACGACCACGCCACGCCCGGCCTCCTGCATCACCGCCAGTTCCGCCTGCAGGCAGTAGAAGACCCCGTCGGCGTTCACCCGCATGACCCGGTGCCAGTCGTCCGGCGACATGTCCCCCACCGGCTTCTTGACCGGCACACCGATACCGGCGTTGTTCACGGCGATGTCCAGCCGCCCCGAGACCGCCACCGCGGCGCTCACCATCGCCTGAACGGAGTCCGGATCCGAGACGTCGACCGGCACCGCGAGGCCACCCACCTCGGCGGCGCGGGCCGAGGCGGCCCCGACGTCGATGTCGGCGACGACGACACGTGCCCCGCGCCCGGCGAGTCGACGCACCGTCGCGGCCCCGATCCCCGACCCTGCGCCCGTCACCAGCGCCACCTGATCGACGAGGTCCCGCGCCTGTCCCATCCGTCGCTCCTCGCTGCCGGCACACCTGGGCGCACTGTCCGCCGGCGACTGGCGCGTCCGGCGTCCCACATCGGGACAGCCCCACCCGGCGTACCAGGTCGGGACGGCCGCGTCCGGTTCTCGGCCGCAGGCTGTACCACAGTGCAACACCGACCGAGGGCGCTGAGCCCCTAGCGTTCGGGACGTCGACACGAGCCCGAGGGGGAACGATGACCGCGCAGCAGGTCAGGCCAGGGGGCGTGACTCTGGAACGGCGCGGCCACGTCGCCCTCGTCACGCTGGACCGGCCGCAGGCTCACAACGCGCTGACGGTGGCCATGCTGGCCCGGCTGGCCGCCATCGTGCGCGAGGTGAACGCCGACGACGACCTTCGCGTCCTGGTCCTGACAGGTGCGGGGTCACGTGCCTTCTCCGCGGGTGGCGACCTCGGTGAGCTGATTCCGCGCCTCACCGCCGGAGAAGTCGACGTGCTCATCCCCGACCCGACGAAGCGGTTCTTCTCCGACTTCTACAAACCGGTGGTGGCGGCGGTGAACGGCCTGTGCCTGGCCGGGGGCCTCGAACTTCTTCTCGGCACCGACGTCCGAGTCGCCTCCGACCGGGCCGTGTTCGGCCTGCCGGAGGTGCGGTGGGGCCTGGTACCCGGTGCCGGCACCCACGTGCGGCTCCCCCAGCAGATCAGCTGGCCGAACGCCATGCAGCTGCTGCTCACCGGCGAGACCGTCGACGCGGACGAAGCCCGCCGGATCGGGCTGATCGGGGAGGTCGTCGCACCGGACAAGGTGCTGCCGCGGGCGATCCAGCTGGCCGAGACCATCGCCGGCAACGCGCCGATCGCGATCCGCACCGCGAAGGAGATCGCGGTGCGCGCCTGGGCCAACGAACAACGCTTCGGGCTCGAAAGCGCCCTGAACGCCCGTGTTCTGGCCTCCCGCGATGCCCGCGAAGGCCCGGCCGCCTTCATCGACAAGCGCACCCCGCGCTACGAGAACCGCTGACAGGAGAACTGTCATGACTGCCGATCTGCCACCGACCGTCCGGGCTGAAAGTGTCGAACTCGTCGAGTCCGTGTTCCAGGCCGTGGACGGGGTGCTGGCCGCGTTCCCGAGGTCGATGTTCCTGCGTCGAGCCCGCGAGCAGGGCCACGCCGGCGAACTGTGGGACGCGCTGGTCGAGGCCGATCTGCTGGCGATCGGCGTTCCCGAGGAACTGGGGGGTGCCGGCGGCGGTCTCACCGGCAACACCGCGGTGATGGAGGCCCTCGCCCGCGCCGGTATCCCGCCGCTGCTGTACTCGCTGACGTCGTTCTCCCGCGAGGCGATCCGCCGGTACGGATCCGAGCAGCAGATCAAGGACCATGTGATCCCGACCATCAGTGGGGACCGCAAAATCTGCTTCGGCATCACCGAGCCGGAGGCGGGCACGAACTCCTTCGCGCTGCGCACCACCGCGCGACCCAGCACCGACGGCTACCGCATCAACGGCCAGAAGGTGTTCATCTCCGGCGCCGATCAGGCCGACCACATTCTGCTGCTCGCCCGCACCGCGCCGGCCGGCGAGCCGCTGACCCGGCGCTCGGGATTCGGCCTGTTCATCGTCGACCTCGCGACGCCCGGCATCGCGCTCAACCGTCTCGACATCGAGTGGTACGCACCCGAGAACCAGTACGAGATTTTCTTCGACGACGTGGAGGTCCCCTCCCATGCCTTGATCGGGCAGGAGGGGCTCGGTTTCGACTATCTCCTGTCGTGCCTGAACCAGGAGCGGGTGACGATAGCCGCGTGGGCTCTCGGGCTCGGCAACTACGCGCTGGGGAAGGCGGTCGGATACGCCAAGGAACGGGCGCCCTTCGGGAAACCGATCGGGGCGAACCAGGCGGTGGCGCACCCGCTCGCCCTCGCCATGGCGGAGATGGAGGCCGCCCGGCAGGTCACCTATTCGGCGGCCGCGGGCTATGACGACGGCCGGGACGCGGGCGCGCAGGCCAACATGGCGAAGCTGCTCGGGAGCCGCGCCGCCCTGAGCGCCGTCGAGGCGGCCATTCAGACCCACGGTGGGTCGGCTTTCGTGTACGAGACCGATGTCGTCACGCTCTGGCCGATGATCCGTGTCCTGCAGATCGCACCCATCAACAACGAGTCGATTCTGAGCTACATCGCGGAACGCGTCCTTCGCCTGCCGCGGAGCTGATACGGGCCAAGACGGTGGGTGACAGACCCACACCTAAGGACTTGATCGTGAATATCGCTATTGCTCTGCGCCGCGTCGGCTTACGGACCCCGCACCGTGTCGCCATCCGCCACGACGGCGTCGAGACCACCTACGCCGACTTCCTCGACCAAGCCGGACGCGTGGCGAACTGGCTGCGCCAGAACGGCGTCGAACCGGGCCAGCGGGTCGGCATCCTCATGCACAACCAGCTGGAATGGCTCGTCGCCATGATGGGAATCTGGCAGGCCGGCTGTGTCCTCGTTCCTTACAACTACCTGTCGCACCCGGCGGCGATCCGCCACGCGACGCTCGACGCGGACGTGAGATGGATATTCACGCCGGCCGACGACGTCTCGCGCCTTCGCGACGCGCTGCGGGGACTGCCCGCCGAGGACCGCGTGGTGTCCGTCGGCCGGGCCGAAGGCGCAGGCTCCACCGTGACGTGGGACGAAGTCCTTTCCCTACCCACCCGCACGGATGTCGTTCCCCGTTTCGATACGCATGACGCGGTGCTGATGTACACGAGCGGCTCCACCGGAAACCCCAAGGGTGTCCGGCAGACGCATCGGAACACAGTCGCGGTGAGCGAGGCCGCAATCGACGTGTGGGAGCTGACCGAGCGGGACCACGCCCTGGTCAGCACACCCCTGTTCCACGTCGGTGGACTTCAGCTCATCTCCCTGCCAACACTGCTCACCGGAGGGGAGGTGACTCTGCGCCGCTGGAAGGTGCGGGAGTGGCTCGAGGACGCGGCGAAACTGCGTCCCACGTTCATGGCGCTGGTTCCCGCAATGATGATCGACATTGTGAACGAGCTGGGCGGCAAACCCTTTCCCCTGAACTCGGTCCGGGTCTGCGCCATCGGCGGCTCGGCGCTGCCGCAGAGCCGGCTCAAGGCATTGACGGACGTCACCGGCATCGTCCCGGTGAACATCTACGGGCAGACGGAGCAGAGCGGACTCTCCATCACCGAACCTCCGCACGAGGCCCGTCGAGAAGGATCGCTCGGCCGGCCGCTCGAACAGATCGTGCAGATCCGCGTGATAAGGACCTCCAGCGAACAGCCGGAGGACGCATCCGCCGGTGAGGTCGGTGAACTGTGGGTGCGTGGCGATGCCGTTACGCCCGGGTACTGGCAGCTCCCGGAGACGAACGCGAGCAAGTTCACCGACGGATGGTTCCGCACCAGCGACCTCGTGCGGCAGGCTCCCGATGGCTACCTGTACTACGTCGACCGCACCGACGACCTGATCATCAGCGGCGGCGAGAACGTCTTCCCGCAGATGGTGGAGGGCCACCTCGCGGCGTGCCCGCTCATCGCCGAGGTCGCCGTCATCGGTACCCCGCACGAACGGCTGTCGAACCAGGTAACGGCCATCGTCGTCCCCAGCCGCCCGGGCGTCACCGCACAGGACATCGCGGCCTACTGCGACGCGGAGCCCAATCTGCGCGGGCTGCAGCGGCCGCGTCGGATCGAGATCGTGGACGCGATCCCGCGCACGGCCACGAACAAGATCGACCGGCCGCTGCTCAAGCGGACCTATGCGCGGACCTCGGCCATCGCCGGGCAGTGACGGAGTTCCTCGCCCGCTCGAATGTCCCAGCCCGCCCGAGGCCATCGGTGAGCCGCCGTACCAGCGACAGGGTCAGGTACCCGTGCGCAATGGTGGCGCCGTATGGGCCACGCACCGCACCGCCATCAACCAGCTCATCCACCACGCCGGACTCGCAGCCTGACCCGCATGCCCAAAACCTGACCCATCGTTCGCGGCTTCGCCCGCCCAAGCCCTCCAGATCCGCTACGAACGCGCTGGCCGCCGGTCCCGTCAGGGCCGGCGGCCGGCGTGGTGGTGCGGGCGTGTTCAGCTCAGGACGAACCGCTCATACGACTTGGCGGCCGCCGCCCGGCAGGCGTCGAAGTACGCGTTCGCGCCGCCGAAGTAGACGTTGATAGCCCGGGGCTTGCCCTCGATGTTGGCACCGGCGAACCAGATGTTCACCGCTTCACCCTTCCCCGCGGAGATCATATTCGCGACGGCGGTGACATGCTCCGCCCACTGCCTCTCACCACTCTCGGCGGCTTCGAAGGAGGTCAAGCCGTTCCCGCGCAGGTAGCTGATCGCGTCGAAAATCCAATCGACGGTCTCCTCGATACAGGTCGGAATGTTGGCGAACGGACTGAGCGGACCTGTGATCATGAACAGGTTCGGGAAACCGGCGGTGCTGAATCCGAGGTTCGTCACCGGTCCGTCCCGCCATTTGTCCGCGAGCGCCCTGCCGCCACGCCCGCGGATGTCGATCCGGGTGAATGAACCGGTCGACGCGTCGAAACCCGTGGCGAAGATGATGACGTCAAGATCGAACCGCCGGGTGCCGGTCCGCAGCCCGGTCGGGGTGATCTCCTCGATGGCGTCATCGCTGACGTCGATCAGCGTGACGTTGTCACGGTTGAAGGTCTCGTAGTAGCCGGTGCCCGCCGGCGGCCGCTTGGCCCCGTACGGATATCCGCGCGGCGTCAACAGCTCGGGCAGGATCTGGATTCCAGTCGACCCGGTGCCGACGAGGCCGACACGCTTTCCCGCGAAATCTACTCCCGCCCCCGGCCACCTGGCTGTGTGGACCAGCTCGCCCTGAAACGTGTCGAGGCCCTTGATCGGGGGGAGGTTCGGGGCGGAGAGCAGACCCACACCGGTGATCAGATATGTCGCGGTGACGGTCTCGCCGGTGTCGGTGCCAACCGTCCACAGGTTGGTGTCCTCGTCGGCTTGTGAGGCTCTCCTACACCGCGCTGCCTCAGCCGCTGTAGGGCCGTTCGGCGCGCAGCTCACGGCGGGCGATGGTACGGCGATGGACGGCATCCGGGCCGTCAACGATGCGCAGCGCGCGCGCCCAGGCATAGAAATATGCCAACGGCGTGTCATCACTGACCCCGGCACCGCCATGCACCTCGATCGCGCGGTCGATCACCGCGGTCGCCACCGCCGGGGCGGCGACCTTGATCCCGGCGATCTCGGTCGCGGCACCACGGGCACCAACCCGGTCGATCAGCCAGGCGGTCCTGATGACGTAAAGCCGAACCTGATCGATCTCGATCCGGGAACGGGCGATCAGATCCTGCACGACACCCTGGTCGGCCAACGCGCCCCCGAACGCCGTGCGGTTCTTCGCCCGCTCGACCATCAGCGTCAGCGCCCGCTCTGCCATCCCGATCGCGCGCATCGCGTGGTGGATCCGCCCCGGCCCCAGCCGGGCCTGCGCGATCGCGAACCCCTCGCCCTCGCCCGCCAGCAGGTTCTCCGCCGGCACCCGGGCATCCTCGAACAGGATCTCGGAATGCCCGTGCTGGTCCTGATAACCGAACAGCGGCAGATGCCGGACGATCGTGACACCCGGCGTCGTCCGCGGCACCAGGACCATCGACTGCTGGCGATGCGTGGCAGCGGCCGGATCCGTGCGGCCCATCACGATGAAGATCTCGCACCGCTCGTCCGCAACACCCGTGATCCACCACTTCCGGCCATTCACGACGTACTCGTCACCGTCGCGGACGATCGACGTCTGGATGTTCGTCGCGTCCGACGACGCCACCGCCGGCTCCGTCATCGCGAACGCCGACCGGATCCGCCCCTCCTTCAGGGGCTCCAGCCAACGGGCCTTCTGCTCCTCGCTGCCGAACAGCGCCAAGGTCTCCATGTTGCCGGTGTCGGGGGCCTGGCAGTTCATCGCCTCCGGGGCGATCACCGGCGACCAGCCGGAGATCTCCGCCACCGGTGCGTACTCCAGATTCGACATCCCCGACCACGCCGGCAGGAACAGATTCCACAGGCCGCGTTTGCGCGCCGACGCCTTCAGCTCCTCCATCACCGGCGGATGGCTGTGCTCCCCGTGCTCACGCAGCCACGTCTGCCACACCGGCTCCGCGGGGAAGATCTCCTCGCGCATGAAATCCCACATCCGCCCGCAGGCGTCCACCGCCTGGGGTGACAGTTCGAAGTCCATGACCGCTCCCTCATCCTCGCCACATGCTGAGACCCTCGGTCGCGATCCGTTCCACCTCAAGGGAGAGGTCACCGAAATCCTGCCCGGCCATCACCCCGGCCGCCGTCCGCGCCGCTATCCCCTGCGCGATCGCCGCGAACTTGAAATGCGCGTAGGCCACGTAGGCGGGCAGGTCAGAAAGGTCGGCTCCGCTGCGCCGCGCGTACCGTTCGGTGAGGTACGCACGGTCCGGGAAACCCGCCTCGGCCGTAAGTGCCGGGGTGAGAATCGGCACCGGTTCCCCCGGCTGCGTCCAATAGAAAAGGAGCATCCCCAGGTCTGCCAGCGGGTCACCCAGGGTCGACAGCTCCCAGTCCAGCACCGCCCGCAGGCAGCTGGGATCGCTCGGGTGCATGAGCACGTTGTCCAGCCGATAGTCGCCGTGCACGACCGACGGACGGGCCGGCTCGGCGAACAAGTACGCCGCCAGCCGCCGCGCGAGCTCGCTCACCGCTTCGACCTCGGCTGTCTTGCTCGCCTCCCACTGGCGCGTCCACGTCCGCACCTGCCGGGCCATGAACCCCTGCCGACGGCCGAAGTCACCGAGCCCAACCGCGTCCGGGTCGACTGCGTGCAGCTCGACCAGAGTGTCGACCAGCGCATCCGCGATCGCGACCCGACCGGCCCCGTCCTCGGCGTACCCGGGCGGAAGAGTGTCGCGGATCGCGTGCCCCTCGACCTTCTGCATCACGTAGAACGGCACCTGAAGTGGCCCGCTCTCGTCGAACGCGAGCAGGATCCGTGCCACCGGCACGTCGGTGCCCATGAGGGCTTTCTGCACCCGCGCCTCACGACTCATGTCGTGCGCCCCGCGCAGAATGTGCCCCGACGGCGGGCGCCGCAGCACCATTGAGCCGGCGGCACTCACCAACTCGAAGGTCAGATTCGATTTTCCACCCGCGATCAACCGCGCCTCGACCCCCCGCCACGCATCATCCCCGACCGCGTCAGCCAGCAATGGACCGACAAGATCCAGACGGGTCAGGTCATCGAACTCGCCCACGTTCCTCCTCGCCACCCCGCGGCGGCGACATCGACATTGCCGCGCCCGACTATGTTGCGCGTCGCGGTTGCGAGCATCACATCTTGGGCAGTGCCATCGATGTCCCAATCCGCGACGCCGCAGGTCCAAGACAGGACGACCTGCGACCTGCCGGCCCCCAGGCCGACCGCGGTGGGACACGGCGGCGGCATCCGACCGGGGCACTGCGCGTCGCGCGCCACGGCACCGCCGCCACCACTTCGCGAGCCCGCACCAGCCGCAGGGGCCGGCGCACCTCGCTGCCGTCGACCAGCCGCAGCGAGAGAACCGGCTCGGCGGTTTCGGCGCCATCCCCGTGTACCGCAGCATCGATCGACAAATCGGTCGCCTCGCGGACGCGAGGTTAGCCACGACGCCGATCGCTTCCCTTCGCGACACCCGCGCGATCGGGCAAGGCAACATCAAGACCACATTGTGGCCATCGTGGAGGGGATCGCGCGACGGCGGCCGATCGGCCGTCAGGCGGGTATGGGCACCGAGGTTATCCGCGGCGCGTTCTGCGCTGCCGCTGTTCGGAGGTTGGCGCGGACGCCGCCGGCTGAGTCGCCTCCCAGACGTCACGGGCGATGGTGGCCCACAGATGCTGGGGGAACTCGTGACCCATGTCCGGATAGGTGATCAATCGGGCGTCGGGGATCGTCCTGGTAAGGGTGCGGGCGGCGTGGAGCCGAATCCAGGGATCATCCTGGCCGTGGATCACCAGGGTTGGTACCCGCAGCCGGCGCAGCTGGGCGCGGACGTCACCGGCGGTGCGGCTCGCGGCCAGCTGACGCTGGGTCGCGCCGGGATCATGGTCGCGGTCCCAGGACTCCTCCGCGGTCTTGCGCACCCACTCCTCGTCGATCGGGTGCGCCGTGGAGCACATGATCAGATAGGTGTCGACCAGTCGCTGCACGCCGCCTTCGCGGGTGTCGTCGTACCGCTTGCGGGCCAGCCGCAGCAGGGTGCCGATCTTCAGGTTGCGCAGGTTGCTGATCGCGCCACCGGTCCCGCCGGCCATCGCGGACACGAGGCTGCGGACCCGGTCCGGATGCCGAATCGCCACGAGCTGCGCAAACGTGGCGCCCAACGACTCGCCGAGCAGGTGGGCGGACTCCCAGCAAAGGGCGTCCATGACGGCGACCGCGTCGTCGACCATGTCGTCGGCCCGGTAGGCCGGGCCGCCTCCCTTCCCGAGCAGGGTCCTGATGGTCGTTCGGGGCGGGGAGGTGAAGTGGGTCGACAGGCCGGCGTCGCGGTTGTCGAAACGAGCGACGGCGAAGCCCCGCTCGGCGAGCTGCCGGCAGAACTCGTCCGGCCACCAGATCATCTGGAAGGTCAGCCCCATGACCAGCAGCAGCGGTTCTCCGTCGGGCGGTCCGAACGTCTCGTACGCGATCCTCACGTCGCCGTTGTGGGCGAAGGAAATGGTCACAGGGTCTCCGCTCCTCGTGAGGGCCTGGCGCTGCCGTGATCGCCCTCGCGCTCTTGGCAATGCACCTGACATGCTAAGAGCGGCGGACTGCTGATGCAATGCAGTCGCATTGCCAAAGGAGGTGTCGGTGCCGAAGCGGGTGGACCCGCTCGAGCGGCGTCGCAGCATCGCGGAGGCGGTGTTCCGGGTGACCGCCACCCGCGGAGTCGAGGCCGTCAGCCTGCGCGACGTCGCCGCCGAGGCCGGGGTGTCGATGGGGATGGTCCAGCACTACTTCCGCAGCAAGGACGAGATGCTGCTGTTCGCGCTCGACCACATGCGCGATCGAGTCGCCGGTCGGCTACAGGCCCGTCTCGCCCGCCTGCCGAACCCAACCCCCCGCGACGTCGCCCGCGCGGTCCTGGCTGAACTGCTACCCACCAACGAGGACAGCCGGGCCGAAGCCGGCGTCTCCGTCGCGTTCTACTCCCGAGCGGCCGTAACCCCCGCCTACGCGCTGGCCCTCCGCCAAGGCTTGCGGGGCCTGCTCGACGTCTTCACAGAGCGTCTGCGCGCCGCCCAGCACAGCGGTCACACACGCCCGGACGTCGACGCCGAGCAGGAAGCCGCATCCTTGTTCTGGCTCGCGCACGGCCTGGTAGGCCCGCTCCTCATCGGCCTCTACACGCCCGAAACAGCCCAATCCCTGCTCGACCGCCACCTGGACCGGATCTTCACCTGACCGCACCGCCATCACCGCGGTCGCCACGCCCCACACCCCCACCGCCTCACTGAGGGTGACTACTCAAATAGCTTGCAGCCCGCTGCTCATGTAGTGCTCAACTATGAGGCCGAATGCTCGTCTTGTAGGGATCGTGTGAGGTTGGCCAGAACGTGCGCTCGACGGTGCTTGATCGGCCCCGCGTTTTCCGGACACATTCTATCAGTCGGTTTTAGGCCGCATCATTGCGGTTCAGGAATTCGTTGTGGACTTCTTGCGG
>NZ_FZMO01000405.1 GCF_900197875.1 Frankia canadensis
CGCCCATCCCACAGTGCGGGACGCCGCGGCGGCGGCGGGTGCTCCAGCGTGTCGAGGGCCGCGGTGACGACGACCCGCCGGTCCCGCCCGACGACCCGGTTCGTCCCCTCGGTGACGGTCAGTGGCCGCTCGGTGGTGTCCCGCAGCGTCAGGCACGGCACGCCGAGCACCGTCGTCTCCTCCTGGATGCCGCCGGAGTCGGTGAGCACGATCCGGGCGCCGGCCTGCAGCGCCAGCGAGTCGAGGTAGCCGACCGGGCCGATCACCCGCACGCTCGACGGCAGCCGGCCGGCCACCCGGGCGGCCGTGCGGGGATGGGCCGGGAAGATCAGCGGGCAGCTGGCGGCGATCTCGCTGAGGGCGCCGAGCAGGCCGTCGAGGGCGGCCGGGTCGTCGACGTTGGCCGGGCGGTGCAGGGTGACCAGACCGTAGTCACCGGGACGCCGGCCGAGCCCGGCGAGGACCGGGCGGGCGAGTGCCTCGTCGCGGCGGGCCAGCAGGGTGTCGACCATGACGTTGCCGACGAGGTGCACGTCGCGCGGCTCGGTGCCCTCGCGCAGCAGGTGCTCCACCGCGTCGGGAGAGGTGGCGAACAGGTCCGCGCAGAGCCGGTCGGCAACGATCCGGTTGATCTCCTCGGGCATGCCGCGGTCCCCGCTGCGCAGGCCCGCCTCGACGTGCGCGGCGCGCACCCCCGCCTTCGCCGCGACCAGCGCACAGGCCAGCGTGGAGTTGACGTCACCGAACACCACGACGACATCGGGTGCCAGCTCCGCCAGCAGCGGCTCGAACGCGGTCATCACCGCGGCGGTCTGCACCGCGTGCGACCCGGAGCCGGCCGCCAGGTGATGGTCGGGCACGCGCAGATCGAGGTCGGCGAAGAACACGCCGCTCATCGCCTCGTCGTAGTGCTGCCCGGTGTGGACGAGCGTGGTGCGCAGGCCCGCCGCCTCCAGCGCGTCGAGGACCGGCTTCGCCTTGACGAAGTTCGGCCGGGCGCCGGCGACGACGACCGCGTGGGCCGCCGCCCGCGGGCCGGTCATGGCCCCGGCGCGGCGCGGCGGACGTGCGGCAGGGCCACCCCGGGCCCCGCGGCCGGCGGCGGTGGCGCGCCGAGCAGTCCTTCCCGGGAGGCGGTCTCGGCCTCCGCGTCGAGGTCGGCGTCGACCATCATCGCGATCAGCTCCTCGAAGCCGACCTTCGGCTCCCAGCCGAGCACCTCCCGCGCCTTCGACGCATCCCCCACCAGCACATCCACCTCCGCCGGCCGGAAGAACCGCGGATCCTGCCTCACCAGCTCCGACCAGTCCGCGATCCCCACCCGGGCGAACGCCGCATCCAACAACTCCCGAATACTGTGCGTCTCCCCCGTCGCCACCACATAGTCATCCGGCGCATCCCGCTGCAACATCCGCCACATCGCCTCCACATAATCCCCCGCAAAACCCCAGTCCCGCCGCGACTCCAAATTCCCCAACGTCAACGAGTCCTGCAACCCCAGCGAAATCCGCGCCACCGCCCGCGAAACCTTCCGCGTCACGAACTCGATCCCCCGCCGCGGCGACTCGTGATTGAACAGCAACCCCGAACACGCAAACGCCCCGTACGACTCACGATAATTCACCGTCAGATAATGCCCGAACGTCTTCGCCACCCCGTACGGCGACCGCGGATGAAACGGCGTCGTCTCCCGCTGCGGCGTCTCCCGCACCTTCCCGAACATCTCCGACGACGACGCCTGATAGAACC
>NZ_FZMO01000065.1 GCF_900197875.1 Frankia canadensis
GCAGAAAGCCGGGCTGAACCGGGCGATCCTCGCGGGCGGCTGGGGTCTGCTTGTCACCCGGCTGGAACAGAAAGCCCCCGGCCGAGTCGAAAAGGTCCCGGCCTTCTTCACGAGTCAGCGTTGCTCGGCCTGCGGGTATACGGCGCCTGGGAACCGCGAGAGCCAAGCGGTCTTCCGGTGCGTCACCTGCGGGCACACCGCCAACGCTGATGTGAACGCGGCGGTGAACATCGCGGCCGGACGGGCCGTGACCGCGCGGGGAGGTGCGGCGTTGGCCGTGCCCGTGAACCGCGAACCTCAACATTCCGCACCTCCCCTGGTGGATGTGTAGGAGTTGGAATCCCCCGCGTTCACGCGGGGGAGGACGTCAAGGTGTCTCCCGTGCCGACGTCGCCTGCGCGACGGCTGGTTCTGGTTCCGCTGCGGCCGCGACGAGCGGTGGGTCGCCGTCGGGCCTGGAGCCGTCGGGTCCGGTGTCGGAGCTCCCCGCCGGGGCCGACTGCTCGGCGCCCGCGCCGAGGTAGGCGGTGCGGACCCGCTCGCTCGCGCGGACGGCGCCCGGGTCGCCCTCGAACAACAGCTCCCCGAAGTCCAGCACGTAGATGTACCGGCAGATCCGCATGACCAGCGCCATGTCGTGTTCGACGAGCAGGATGCCGATACCCCGGTCCGCCACGACCCGCTCGAGCACCTCGGCGAAGGCCTCGGTCTCGGTCCGGTCGAGCCCGGAGGACGGCTCGTCCAGCAGCAGCATGGTGAACGGGCCGGCCAGACAGCGCGCCAGCTCGACCAGACGGCGCTGACCGGTCGACAGGCCACCGACCTGGCGGTCGGCGATGTCGGTGATGCCGCACAGCTCCAGCGCCGCCGCGGTCGCCGTCGCGGTGTCGCGCGCCTCGGTGGGGCGGGCGAGGAGCTGGCTCAGCACGCCCGCGCCCGCCAGGCCGCACTCCCGGCCGAGCGCGACGTTCTCGGCGACGGTGAGCGACTCGGCCAGCTCCATGATCTGGAAGGTGCGGCCGATTCCGGCCCGGCCGCGGGTGGCCTGACTGGCGTGGGAGATGTCCCGCTCGCCGAACAGGACCCGGCCGGAGGTCGGGCGGTTGAGCCCGGTGCAGGCGTTGAACGTCGTCGTCTTGCCGGCGCCGTTCGGTCCGATGAGACCGGTGATCTGACCGGGTGGCGCCAGCAGGGTCAGGTCGCGAACGGCGACCAGCCCGCCGAAACGGACCGTGAGATCCTCCACCCGCAGCCCGCGGTCCCCGGCGGAGCGGCCCGCTCCGGTGGCCGTCTCGGTGGCCTCGGCCTCGGGCTCGGACGCGGTGGCCTCGGGCTCGGACGCCTCGGCCTCGGGCTCGGACGCCGTGATGTCGGAACCAGCGGTCTCGGCGGCCCCGGCGTCGGTCGCCCTGCTCTCGGCCCGCGGTTCGGTGGCGGGCACCGGCGCCACGGGGACGGTCACGGCGCTGCCCGCGCCCGCGGCGGCGGGGACGAGACGGCCGCGTGGCTGGCCCAGCCGCTCCAGCGCGGCGCGCAGCCGCGGCGGCATGCCGGGGGTGCCACCCTGCATGGCGACGGCCACCGCGGAGATGCCGAAGATCGCGTTGAGGACGTAGGGGGTGTTCGAACCGGGGATGTACGCGGGGATGATCGCCACCAGGCCCGCGAACAGCGCGTACCACGGCTCGCCGAACGGCGCGAGCGCGAGGATGGCGAGCAGCACGACCGAGTTGAACGACGAGAAGTGCACGTCGGTCGTGGAGGCCGAGCCCACGGTGGTGCCGTAGAGGATGCCGGACAGCCCCGCGACGAAGGCGGAGATACAGAAGACGATCATCCTCGTGACCTTGGTGCTCTGCCCGAGGGTGGACACGGCGACCGGCGACTCGGACATGCCGCGCAGCACCCGGCCGAGTCGTGCCTGGTGCACGGCGACCATGAGCAGCGAGACGACGACGACGAACCCCAGCACGAGGTAGTAGTAGGCGTTGTCCCCGCTCGCGAAGGACGGCCGGGGCATGGTTCGCCCGCTGCCGGTCGGCGTGAACATGAAGCCCTGCGCGTAGAAGAGCCGCTCGATCATGATGCCGAACGCCAGCGTCGCGAGCGCCAGGAACAGTCCGGACAGGCGGATCGCCGGCAGCGCGAGCAACGCCCCGACCGGCACCACCACCAGGGCGGCGAGCAGGGCGGCGAGCAGCCAGGGCAGATGGTGGTCGACCGCGAACTGGGAGAACACGACGGCGCCGATGGCCGCGAACGCCGAATGGCACAGGGAGACCTGGCCGGAGGTGCGGACCAGCAGGCCGAGCGAGAGCAGCATGACGACCTGGGTCAGGCCGACGGTGTAGAAGGTGAGGTCGCTGCCGGCGAAGGTCGGCACCAGCAGCAGCGGCACCAGGACCAGCGCGCCGGTGCCGGCGCGTACCCGTGCGGGGGCGTGCCGCTGCAGCCGCGGTCTGACCTCGTGGCGCGTCGGCGGCAGCAGTCGACGGCGGGGAAGCACCAGCAGGATCACGAACAGCGCGACGAACGGCAGGCTCGGCGGCAGCCCTCCCAGCCAGGTGACGTCCACGACGTAGTTCTTGGTGATGTCGGAGCCGACGCCGATGACGATGCCACCGAGGAAGGTCAGCGGGATGTTCGAGAAGCCGCCGAACGCCGCCGCGCCGAGGGCCTCGACGACGAGGAAGGTCAGGAAGATCGGTTCGAGCCCGACGAGTGGGAGGACGAGCACCCCGGACAGGGCGGCGAGGGTGGAGCCGGTGATCCAGGCCGCGCGTCGGACCCGGGCCGGGTTCGTGCCGAGCAGGTCGAGCAGCGCCGGGTCGTCGACGACGGCGCGCATCGCGAGACCGATGCGGGTGAACCGGAACAGCGCGTACAGTGCCGCCACCAGGACGACCGCGATCGCGGCGACGAAGACGTACTTGTACCGCACGTGGGTGCCGCCGAGCTCGAACCCGTGGCTGCCGCCGGGCAGGAAGTTCGGGACGTTGATCGAGTCGGGGCCGTACTTGATCGTGCCCAGGCCCTGCACGAGCAGGATGAGCCCGATCGTTCCGACGATCTTCATGGCGTTGCGCTGGGGCGCGAGCCGGCGGGACACGAGTTCCATGCCCAGGCCCATCAGAGGTCCGGCCACGAGAACGGCGATGACCGCCGAGATCTCCCAGCCGACCTTCTGGTCGACGTGCAGCCAGTAGAACAGGTAGGCGGCGGCGGTCGCCAGGGCGCCGTGACCGAAGTTGAAGATGCCGGAGGTCTTGTAGGTCAGAACGAGACCGGTGCCGGTAAGGCCGTACACGGCTCCGATCGCGATTCCGCTGACGACGAACGGCAGAAGGTCGTTCATGCGGGGTGCCTCATCTGTCGACGGTGCGTGTGCTGGGCGGTCCCAGGGACGGCGAGGGCCGGCGCCCCACCGGGTCGACGCTGGCCCGGTGGGGCGCCGACGGTCCTAGGCCTGGAGCTTCAGGCAGGTCGACTGGAGGTCACCGCTGGTGACGCTGTTGCCGGACTTGGTACCGGCCAGCGGCGTCGTGGTGAACTTCCCGTTCTCGTACTTGTACAGCCACAGGCAGTCGATCCCGGCCGGGATCTTGCCCTTGGTGAACGTCACCGGCTGGGCCAGCAGGCCACCGAGATCGAAGTTCTTCAGGCCGTACAGGCCGGTGAACACGTCCGCGCGGGCCGGCTTGTCGCCGACGTGGGCGAGGGCGGCGCGGATCGTCTGCAGGGCGGCCCAGGTGCTCGTCGAGGCCGCGGTCTGGGGGTCGGCGCCCTTGCTGTAGGTCTCGACCGCCTGGCGGTAGTCGGTCACCGGCTTCGCCGTGGACCACCAGGGGAAGCCCTGGACGCCGCCGGACAGCCGCACGCCGTCGACGTCGAGCAGTGCCTTGGTGACCGCGCCGCCGGAGGCGCCGTACAGGCCCTTGTATCCCTGCGAGTCGCAGTCGTCGATCAGCCGGGCGGCCGCCGCCGGCGGGAACGAGAGCTGCAGGAAGTCCGTCTTTGTGTTGATCATCTTCAGGCACTCGGCCGTGTAGCTCGGCGCCGAGACGGCCACGTCGTAGGAGCCGACGACCTTGACGTCGAACAGCTTGCTCGCGGGGCCGTAGAAGACCGAGGCCTGCTTGCAGGCGGCGGTCTCCACGCAGGAGGCCACGGCCCAGTTCTTCGCCCCGTTCGCCTTGGCGGAGGCGAACTGCGCCAAAATGTTCGGGACGGCCGGGGCGGTCAGCGGGAAGACGTTCTCCTGCGCGCCCCAGATGGTCGGCTGGTAGCCGTACGCTCCGACGACGGCGATGTCCTTGCCCTTGAGCGTCGTGGCGATGGCGGGCTCGGTGTTCGACGACGCCGAGGTGATCGACAGGATGCTCGGGTCGTCCAGGAACGCCTTCGCCGCCGCCGTCCCGGTGGCGATGTCGCCCTTGGTGTCCTTCACGACGATCGTCACCGGGTGGCCGTTGATGCCGCCGTTGACGTTGACCCAGTCCGCCCAGGCGTTGGCGACGCCCACGGCTGGCACGTCGGCGGAGCTGGTGGCGCCGGTGGTGGCGGCGAGCAGCCCCAGTCTGATCTCGGACTTCGTCAGCGCCGCCTTGGCCTGTGTCGCCTTCCCGGTGGCGTCGTCGTTGCCCTTGCCGTCGGAGCCACAGGCCGCGACGGCGACGGCTAAGGCCGCCGCCGCAGCCACCATGGCGGTGCCGCGCATCGTCCGCGTCTTGAACACTTGTTGGCCCCCATACCTCTCTGTCTGGTTTCCGGCGCCGGTCGCGCCAACGCGCGAAGGACCTGCTGACCCTCACTCGTTCGCAGGACTGTAACGGGGCTCACAGGCGTAAGTAAAGAAATCATTTAAATAATTCAGTGCACTCTTGTCCTCGGAATCGCGTTGCGTGGTTTGTGCGGGCACGAATGGTGACTCATCTGTGCCCAGAAACGCAGCCAGCCGGGTTCCCGGACGGCGAAGCGCCCGGGAACCCGGCTGTGGAACGCGGAGGTGCGGAGGTGCGGAGGTGCGAAGGTGCGGAGAGCGAGGGGCGGGCGCTCAGATGCCCACGCGGGCGAGCAGCCGCTCGTGGTAGGCGTTCGGTCCGCCGAACAGGAGCTGGGAGGACTTCGCCCGGCGGAAGTACAGGTGGGCGGGGTGCTCCCAGGTGAAGCCGATGCCGCCGTGGACCTGGATGTTCTCCGCCGCGACGCTCATGTAGGCCTCGGAGGCGACGATGTGCGCGACGGCGGACGCCACACCGGGGTCGCCCTCGGGGTCGGCCCCGTCGAGGACGGCCGCGGCCTCGCGGGCGGCCGCGTCGGCGAGCTGGACCCGGGCGAGCATGTCGGCGAGCTTGTGCTTGACGGCCTGGAAGCTGCCGATCTGCCGGCCGAACTGGACGCGGTCCTTGGCGTAGGCGGTCGCCGTCTCCAGGCAGGCCCGGGCGCCGCCGACCTGCTCGGCGGCCAGCGCCGCGGTGGCGACGTCGAGGACCTGGGCCAGCACGGGGCCCGCGGCGCCGGGCTGGCCGATGACGGTGGCGGGCGTCTGGGCGAGGGTGAGGCTCGCGAACCGCCGGGTCGGGTCCAGGGTGCGCAGCGCCGTGCGGGTCAGACCGGACGCGTCCCCGGGCACGCTGACCAGGGTGGGCCCCTCCGGGGCGGCGACGACGAGCAGGATCTCGTCGGCGGTGGCGCCGTCGAGGACGATCCCGGCCGTGCCGTCGAGGACGAGCCCGCCGCCGTCGGCGGGCGACGCGGCCACGGCGAGCGCGCCCTCGCCGGTGTGCCAGGCGCCGTCCGGGCCGGGCGCGGCGAGGGTGGCGAGGGTGGTGCCGGCGGCGATGCCGGGCAGCAGCCGGCCGGCGGCCTCGTCGTCGCCGGCGGCGACCAGCGCGGTGGCGGCGAGCACGACGGAGGAGAAGAACGGCGCGGGCAGCAGGGCCCGGCCCATCTCCTCCAGCACGACGGACAACGCGACGAAGCCGGCGTCGTCGCCGCCGTGTGCCTCGGGCAGGACCAGCGACTGCAGGCCGAGCTGCTCGGCCATCTGGCTCCAGACCTTCTCGTCGTAGCCGCGCTCGCCGATCATCACCTCGCGCACCGCGGCCTCGTCGGAGCGGGCGGCGAGGAAGTCGCGGACCGCCTCGCGCAGCGCGAGGAGCTCCTCGGAGTCGGCGTCGGCGACCGTGGTCTCGTCGCCGGCGCTCATGCCGAGCTCCGGGCGGAACGGCGCAGCTCGCGGAACGGGCTCTTGGTGTCGATGCCGGGCTCCTTGGGCAGGCCGAGGACCCGCTCGGCCAGGATGTTCTTCATGATCTCCTCGGTTCCGCCGAGAATCCGCAGGGCGGGGGTGGACAGCAGCAGCTCGGTCCAGGAGAAGGTTCCCCACTCCCCGGTGTCCGCGATCAGCTTCGGCCCGACGACGTCAGCGGCGAAGTGCGCCGCGCGGGTCAGGTTCTGCGCGTAGAGGAGCTTGGAGACCGACGCCTCCGGGCCGGGCTGCACGCCGGCGCGCAGCTTGCGCAGCGCCTGGCGGTTCATGTATTCGGCTGCGGCCTGGCCTGCGTAGAGGGAGGCGAGCTCGCGACGGGTGGCCGGGTCGTCGAGGCGGCCGTTGGCGCGCAGCAGCTCGCGCAGGAACGGCAGCGACACCGCGCGGCCGGCGGGGCCCCCGGTCTCGCCGCCGACGGTGGCCCGTTCGTTCATCAGGGTGGTCAGCGCGACCCGCCAGCCGTCGTTGACCTCGCCGAGGCGGTGGTCGTCGGGGACGTGGACGTCGGTGAGGAACACCTCGTTGAAGTCCGCGCCGCCGCTCATCTGGCGCAGCGGGCGGATGTCGACGCCGGGCAGCGACAGGTCGACCAGGAACGCGGTGATGCCCCTGTGCTTGGGTCGGTCCGGGTCGGTGCGGCACAGCGCGAGGCCGAGCTGGGCGTGGTGCGCGACGGACGTCCACACCTTCTGCCCGTTCAGCACCCACTCGTCGCCCTCGCGCACGGCCTTGGTCTCGACGCTGGCGAGGTCGGAGCCGGCGGCGGGCTCGGAGAACAGCTGGCAGGCGATGACGTCGCCGCCGTACATCGCCGGCAGGTATCGCTGCTTGATCTTCTCCTGGCCGTGAGCGAGGATCGTCGGCCCGATCATCCCCAGGCCGACGACGGCCAGCACGCCGGTGTCCGGCACGTCGTACTCGGCTTCGAGGGAGTCGTAGACCAGCTCGTGCACCGTGGTCAGGCCGCGGCCACCGAAGTCGGTCGGGCCGGTCAGCCAGCCGAAGCCGTTCTCGTAGCGGGTGCGCTGCCAGGCCTTCGCGACGGCGACCGCCTTCGCTTCGACCTCCGGTGCCTCGGTGCTGAAGTACGTGATCCGGTCCTCGCCGACGCCCCACTGGACGTCCCCGGCGCCGCCGGTCCGGCGGGTCGCGTGCGCGTCCAGGAACCCGCGTACCTCGGTGATGAAATCGTCCAACTCGATCGGCATCAGCCAACCTCCTCCAGGTCCCGGCCCCACCGACTGCGGCGCGGGAGTGCGGCGCCGGGTCGGCGCCGGGTCGGGCGCCGGGGTGTGGCGCGGGGATGTGTGGTCGGTGGTCGAGGGCGGCCGGTGGTGGTGTGCTAGCCGCCCATGCTCAGGCCGCCGTCGACGGTGACCACCGAGCCGGTGGTGAAGCCGGCCCGCTCGTCGAGCAGGAAGCGCACGGCGTGGGCGAGCTCGGCGGGGTCGCCGCGGCGGCCGACCGGGATCCGGGCCTTGATGGCCTCCTGGATCCGCGGGTCCATCGACGCGGTCATGTCGGTCTCGAAGACGCCGGGTACGACCAGATTGACGGTGATGCCCTTGCGGGCGACCGCGAGCGCGAGCGAGCGGGTCATCCCGATCAGGCCCGCCTTGGCCGCGCCGTAACCGACCTGGACGGGGCTGCCCATCAGCGCGGTGATCGAGCCGATGTTCACGATCCGGCCGTAGCCCGCCTTCTCCATCGGCGCGATCGCCGCCTGGGCCAGGTGGAACGGGCCGGACAGGTTGACCCGCACGGCGAGGTCCCACTCGTCGGCGCTCATCTCGCGGGCCTTGCGCTCGACGAGCAGGCCGGCGTTGTTGACCAGATGGTCGAGCCGGCCGTGCTCGGCGACCACCTCGTCGACGAGCGCCCGGGCGAAGCCGCGGTCGCCGACGTCCCCGGCGTGCACGCTCACGGAACCACCGGCCTCGACGACCCGGTCACGCAGCGCCGCCGCGGCCTCGTGATTACCGGCGTAGGCGGCGGCGACATGGACGCCCTGCGCGGCCAGGAGTTCGGAGATGGCGGCACCGATCCCTCTCGTGCCCCCCGTGACGATCGCGACTCGACCCTTCACGACGACTCCTCACCCGTGGTCCGGTGTTCCGGTAAGAGCTGCGCGGACACTCGCTCAGGGCCGCATGTACGTGCCGCTGGCGACGTTGATCGACTCGCCGGTGATGCAGCGGGCGCGGTCGCCGGCCAGGAACGCGATCGTCTCGGCGATGTCGCCGGCGGTCGGCGTCCAGGGCAGCACGCCCTTGGAGTCCGGCATCTCGAGGATCTCCGGGTGCTGGTCGATGAACCGGGTGCCGCGCACGACGCCCATCGCCACGGTGACCGCCCGGATCCCGTACGGGCCGCCCTCGTGCGCGATCGCCCGGGTCAGCACGTTCAGGCCGCCCTTGGTGATCGCGTACGGCGCCTCGATGCCGCCACCGCCGACGTCGGGTGCGTAGGTGGAGACGTTGACGACGACGCCGCGGCGGTGGTCGCGCATCGTCGGCATCAGCCGCCGGCACAGGTACCAGGGACCGGACAGGTTGACGTCGACGGTCTGGTCCCACACGGCCGGGTCGTAGTCGAAGATCGGCGCGACCACGTTGAAGGCCGCGTTGTTGACCAGCACGTCGACGGTGCCGTGCGCGGCGAGCACCTGCTCGAGGGCCGCGTCGATCGACTCGCGGCTGGCGACGTCCAGCGGGATCCCGACGACGGTGGCGTGCCGGTGCAGGTCGGTGAGTTCCGCCGCGACCGCGTGGGTTCGCTTCTCGTTCCGGTCGGTGACGATTACCGTGGCGCCGCCCGCGGCGAACCGGGCGGCGGTCGCCTCCCCGATGCCCTTGCCCGCGGCCGCCGTGACCAGCACGACCCGGCCGGCGAACTCCTTCGGTTCCGAGACGGGAGGCAGCGCAGGCTCGTTCACCCGAAGATCTCCTCGTGTCGTGGGGACCGTCGCGCGCGACGAGAACATCCGCGGACAGCTATCAGATAAATTATCACAACGATTATACTGTCTGTCAGCCCAGCAGGTCGAGCAGGTCAAGGGCGCCCGGGCCGCCGCGGAAGTGCTGCCCCCGCGCCTCGAGGTGCTCG
Source organism: Frankia canadensis (assembly GCF_900197875.1). Classification (GTDB taxonomy): domain Bacteria; phylum Actinomycetota; class Actinomycetes; order Frankiales; family Frankiaceae; genus Frankia; species Frankia canadensis. The sequence continues at coordinate 9,377 of NZ_FZMO01000065.1, forward strand.
CGCCACAGCCGCTGCGCGCCGGTCGCGTCCCGCTCCTCGAGGAGGGGGAGCAGCCGGGCGTGCGCCCGCTGGCCGCGCCGCGCCGCCAGCCGCAGCGCCGCCGGGTCCTCCGGCCGCCCCGCCAGATACGACTCGTCCGCCAGGTCGATGATGGACCGCAGCATCCCCGCCAGCAACGAGATGGTCTGGTTGCCCGTGCGGGCGACCAGTTCGCGGTGGAAGTGGGCCTGGGCCGCGAGCTGCGCCGGCGGATCGTCGTGCGCGCCGGTCGAGGCCTCGTGTAACTGCCGCAGGACGGCCAGGTCCACCTCGGTGCACGCGGCGGCGAGCATCGCCACACAGGACGGCTCGATCATGGCGCTCGCCGCGTGGACGTCGCCGACCGTCGTGCCGAGGTACTCCAGGATCAGCCCGGTGTAGCGGGCCGCGATGTCGGCGTCGGGGGCGTGCACCCGTGCCCCGCCGTGGGAACCGCGGCGGATGCTGATCAGCGACTCCGTCTCCAGGACCCGGAACGCCTCGCGCAGCGTCGGCCGGGACACGCCGAACCGGGCCAGCAGCACGCCCTCGGGCGGCAGCGACTCGCCCTCGCGCAGCTCGCCTTTGACGATCTGCCGGCGCAGCCGGGCGGCGATCAGGTCGGCCGTCTTGGGTACCCGCACGGGCTGGCTGACGAAACCCGTCCCGTCGCCGTCGGCGGCTGCGTCGCCGTCAGCGCCGTCGGGTGACCTCATGCCGTCTGGCGACCCCACGCGCAACCTCCCGCCCGCCGCGGTACCAGCGCGGTGACGTCGTCTGGACCCTGGGAACTAAATCCTGATACGGAATGGGTCGCCGCGCTCGCGAACGCGCCGTCAGCCCCCGTCGATGTCAGCCCGCGTCGATGTCAGCCCCCGTCGATGAAGCCGCCGGGGCGCGCCCCGGTGAGGGTGCCGGCCTCCTGGACGACCTCGCCCGCCACCACCGTGTAGCGATAGCCGCCCTCGGGACGGCGCAGCCGGGCGCCGCCGGCGGGCAGGTCGTCGACGAAGACGTCGGAGTCCCACCGCAGCTCGTCGAGCGCGAACACGGTCAGGTCGCCGTGGGCGCCCGCGGCCACCCGGCCGCGCCCGGTCAGCCCGAACGCGTCGGCCTGCCGGCCGGTCAGCGCGTGCACGGCGGCGGGCAGCGTCAGGTCGTCGCGGTCGCGGACGTGCCGGGTGAGCAGCAGCGTGCTGTCGCCGGTCGCGCACATCATCTGCAGGTGCGCGCCGGCGTCGCTGTTGCCGAGCAGGGCCGCCGGATGGGTCAGGGTCTCGGCCACCCCGTCGGGGTCGGAGTTCGCCACGCCGATCCCGACCAGGCCCACCTCGATGTCGTTGTCGAGCAGAAAGTCGGCCAGCACGTCCGAGGGGTGCCCGCCACGCTCGGCGACCAGGTCGGCCAGGGTCGCCCCGACCCAGCGCGCCAGCTCCGGCCGGCCGACCTCGACGAAGCGCATCCGCTCAGGGAACCGGTGCGGGATCATGGTGCGGGGCACCCGGTCCCACTCCTCGCGGGCAGTGTCGCGCCAGGCCGGGTCCGCGAGCAACGCGCGCTTCTCGGCGGGCGACGCCTGCACCGCCCGGTGCCAGCCCTCGACGAGCGCGTACCAGGACATGCCGCCCTGCCAGTTCACCCGGATGTCCAGGGTGCGCGGGGAGATCTGCGGCAGTGTGTGGATGCCCTGCTTCTGCAGGTCGAGGGCGAAGTCGAGGTTGCGGGTGGCGGAGTGCGGGTGGTCCGAGTCGTGGAAGATGCCGATCCAGGTGTGGGTGAGGTCGCGCGGGGAGCACAGCCGGCCCATCCGCTCGACGTCCGCGCGCATCGCCCACCCGCCGGTCTGGGCCGGGATGAACTGCACCGTGCGCCGGTGCGCGGCGAGCACGTCGAACAGCGCCTCGTACTCGGCGTCGTCGGCGAGCCGGCTCGGCACCGGCCGCTTGTCCCGGTCCTCGTCGAAGCCCATCGACGACGACAGGCCCAGCGCCCCCGCGGCCAGGCTCGCGTCCAGCACTCGCGCCATCTCCGCCCGCTCCGCCGGCGTCGCCGCCCGCTCCCACGCCTGCGCACCCATCACGAACAGGCGCAGCGGGGTGTGCCCGACGAAACCGGCGGTGTTCACGCCGTAGCCGCGGCCCGCGGCGCTGCGCCGGTACTCCGGCCACGACTCCCACGACCAGGGGATCGACGCGTCGAAGGCGGCCTCGGGCAGGTCCTCGATGTAGCAGAACAGGCTGGTGACCTCGGCGCGGTCTTTCGCCCGGACCGGGGCGAGAGACAGCGAGCAGTTGCCCATCAGCACCGTCGTGACCCCGTGCTGAGGCAGCGGGTCACACGACGGGTCCCACCACAGCGCAGGATCGACATGGGTGTGGTTGTCGATGAAGCCCGGGGTGACGACGGCGCCGCCGGCATCGAGCACCCGCTCGTCCCCGCCGGCCGGGGCGAGGCCGGGCCCGACCTCGACGATGACCCCGTCCCGGGCCCGGACGTCGGCCCGCCTGCCCTCGGCGCCCGTGCCGTCCACGACCGTTCCGCCACGGATGAGAACGCTGCCCATTCGTCCCTCCCTGCCTGTGGCCGCGGCGCCCACAGTGCCGACGCTCTCGCTTATTCATATCAATGAATCAATTTTTTTCCGGCGGTGTGGCGGAGTCAATCCGGGGCAAGTGCGTGTCCTGACCTGCTACCGTGCCGTTGGTCCGGTCTGGTGGCGCGCCCTGCGCTCGTCGCAGGCTCCCCGACGGGCACCCCGGTGCCTGCCCTGCCGTGTCCGCCCCCGTTCCCGGGGGCGCCGGCACCCCGCCCGCGGACCCGCTCCACGCCCAGACCACGCCCAGACCATGCCCGGCAGCCCGGCGAGGACCGCGGGAACCGGCGACGACCGAGTGACCAGCCAGGTGGAGGGAGTCAGGGATGGGACGAGTCACGGCGGTGACGGGTTCCGGCCGCGGCATCGGGCACGCGATCGCGGCGGGTCTCGCCGCGGCGGGCCACGATGTGGCGGTACTGGACATCGACGGCGACGCGGCGGCCAAGGTCGCGAGCGGGCTGGTCGAGCAGCACGGAGTGCGCGCGGTCGGCCTGGCCGTCGACATCACCGACCCCGCCGGCGTCGCCCGGGCGGTCGAGGAGGTCACCGCCGCGCTCGGCCCGATCGAGGTGCTGGTGAACAACGCCGGCGTCGACGTGATCAAGCCGTTCGTCGACTCCACCGAGGAGGAGTGGGCCCGCATCGTCGGGGTGAACCTGCTCGGCACGATCCGGGTGACCCGCGCCGTGCTCGACTCGATGATCGAGCGCAGGTGGGGCCGCATCATCAACATCGCCTCCGACGCGGGCCGGGTCGGCTCGTCCGGCGAGGTCGTCTACAGCGGCACCAAGGGCGGCGTGATCGCGTTCAGCAAGGCGCTCGCCCGTGAGGTCGCGCGGCACGGCCTGACGGTCAACAACGTCTGCCCCGGCCCCACCGACACCGCCCTGCTCGACCAGCTCGCCGCGCTCAGCCAGAAGCTCTACGACAGCATGGCCAAGGCGGTCCCGATGCGCCGGATCGGCACCCCGGACGACATCGCCCCGGCGATCGTCTACCTCGCCTCCGACGGCGCCGGCTACGTCACCGGGCAGACGCTGTCCGTCAGCGGCGGCCTGACGATGGCCTGAGCCGCCCATGGCGACCGATGGCCCCATCCGCCCCGTGGCGACCGATGGCCCCATCCGGCCCCGTGGCGACCGATGGCCCCATCCGCCCCATGACGACCGAGGGGCGCGGCGGCGGCCTGCGCGTCGGGCTGCGCGTGCCACGGGCGCTGTTCAGCGCCGGGCAGCTGGCGCCGGCGGTCGAGGCCGCAGAGTCGGCCGGGGTGGACGCCCTGTGCGTCGGTGACCACATCACGTTCCACGGCGGTCAGGGCGGCGACGGGCTGATCCAGGCCGCCGCCCTGGCCGGGCTCGCCCGCCGGGCCGAGGTGTCGGTCGCCGTCTACCAGCTGGCGCTGCGCCATCCGGTGGCCGTCGCCCGCCAGCTCGTCGACGTCGCCGCGCTCGCCGCCGGCGGGCTCGTCCTCGGCGTCGGCGCCGGCGGCGAGGACCGCGGCGAGGTCCGCGCGGTCGGTGTGGACCCCGCGACCCGCGGGCGGCGGCTCGACGAGTCCCTCGCCGTGCTGCGCGCGCTGCTGACCGGCGAGCAGGTGGACCACGCCGGGGAGTTCTTCACCCTCGACGGTGTGGCCGTGCGCCCCGCGCCGGCGCGGCCGGTGCCGCTGCTCGTCGGCGGCCGCTCGGAGGCGGCCCTGCGCCGGGCCGGCCTGCTCGCCGACGGCTGGCTCGGCGTCTGGATCTCCGCCCGCCGCTTCACGGAGATGGTCGAGCGGGTCGAGGGCGTCGCGGCGGACGCCGGGCGCGCCGCCCCGCGCTGGCGGCACGGTCTGCAGGTGTGGTGCGGCTTCGGCGCCGACCGGGAGCGCGCCCAGGCGGCGCTGGCCGCCGAGATGGAGGGCCTGTACGCGCTGCCGTTCGAGCGCTTCGCCCGCTGGTGCCCGGCCGGGCGCCCCGAGGACGTCGCCGAGTTCCTCGCCCCCTACGCCGCCGCCGGCGCCTCCGACGTCAACCTCATCGCCGTCGCCGACGACCCGATGGCCGCCGTCACCGCCGCCGCCGAGGTCCGCACTCTGCTGGCCTGAGCCGGCCACGCCTGACGTGACCCCGGCCGCCTGGCCCGTGAACGGGGGGCCGGCGGCCGGGTCGGACGGTGCTCAGGTACGGGCGGCGGGGCGAGGTTCGCGGGGGAGGCCGAGGATGGTCTCGGAGATGATGTTCCGCTGGATCTGCGACGTGCCGGCATAGATGGTGCCGGAGCGCGACGCCATCCACACGCCGGCCCAGGACGCTGTCGAGCTGGACGGGACGCCCGGGTCGTCCGCCCGGTAGGCGCGCAGCGGCAGCCGTCCGGTCAGCACCTGGCCGCGCAGACCCAGGACGTCCTCGGCGAGCTCGGTGACCACCTGGTGGTACTCGCTCCAGTACAGCTTCGAGACCGACGCCACCGCACCGAGCTCCGAGCCCTTCGTCAGGCCGGTGAGGATGCGGTAGCCGAGCTGGCGCATCACCTCGACGCGCACGACGGCGTCGGCGAGGCGCTGGCGGATCGACGGGTCGTCGGCCCGGCCGGACTCCTGGGCCAGGGCGATGAGCCGGTCGAGCTCGGCGCGGAACAGGATCGGGTTGGTGGCGGCCTCCTCGCCGCGCTCGTGGCCGAGCAGCGCGGTCGCGACCTTCCAGCCCTCACCGGGCTTGCCGATGACGTTCTCCTTCGCCGTGCGGGCGTCGGTGAAGAAGACCTCGCAGAACTCGCTCTCGCCGGTCATCTGCCTGATCCGGCGGATCTCGACGCCGGGCTGGTCGATCGGCACGAGCAGGAAGCTGATGCCCCGGTTGCGGACCGAGTCGGGGTCGGTCCGGGTGAGCACGAAGATCCAGTCCGCGCTGAAGGCGTGCGACGTCCAGATCTTCTGGCCGTTGATGACCCACTCGTCGCCGTCGAGATGGCCGTGGGTGCGCAGCGAGGCGAGGTCGGAACCGGAGCCGGGCTCGGAGTAGCCCTGGCACCAGTGCTCCTCACCGGAGAGGATCTTCGGCAGGAAGCGCGCCTTCTGCTCCGGGGTGCCGAAGCGCAGCAGCGTCGACCCGAGCATCTTCAGCGCGTAGGTGTCGTACGGCGCGCCGTAGGGGACGCCGGCCCGGGCGAGCTCCTCGACGAGGGCCACCTGGTGCAGCCGGGACAGCCCGCGCCCGCCGTACTCCTGTGGCCAGGTGACGCCGAGCAGCCGGCGCCGGTGGAGGGTCGCCCGCCAGGTCTCGACGAACGCCTCGGCCTCGGCCTGGTCCTGCAGGGCGCCGAGGCCGGCGAAGTCGGCCGGGAGCTCCTCGGCCAGGACGGCGCGGACCTCCACGCGGAACTCCTCGACGTCCGGGGGATAGCTCAGGTCCATGGGCAAGAAAGATACAGATCATTTTGATGATGTTCGTCGAGAATCTCCTCTTCGGCCGGCGCTGACCAGGTCACAGGCGGTACCGACGCCAGATGGCAGCCTCTGCCACCGGTTGACAGTGTCTGCCATCTGTACAGATGATTCGTCTATGAAGGTGGATGGGAAGGTTGTGGTGGTGACCGGCGGCGGCCGCGGGATCGGCCGGGCGCTGGCCGAGCGGTTCGCCGCCGAAGGAGCCGCCCGGGTGGTCGTCGCGGACCTGGACCTGGAGCCGGCCGAGCGGGTCGCCGCGGCGATCGGCGGCGTGGGGCGCCGCTGCGACGTCGGTGACCAGGACCAGCTCCTCGCGCTCATCGAGGAGACCGAGCGGGAGGTCGGCCCGATCGGCCTGTTCTGCTCGAACGCGGCGGTGTTCGGCGGCGGTGGCGCCACCGCCAACCTCGAGACGACGTCGCCCGCCACCTGGGACGCCTCCTGGCGGGTCAACGTCATGGCGCACGTGTGGGCCGCCCGGGCGCTGCTGCCACGGATGGTCGAGCGGGGCGGCGGCTACTTCCTGCAGACGCTGTCCGCCGCTGGCCTGATCACCGGGCCGTCGGCGCTGTCCTACACCGTGACCAAGCACGCCGGCGTCGGCTTCGCCGAATGGCTGGCGATCAACCACCGGCACCAGGGCATCGGCGTGTCCTGCCTGTGCCCGACGGCGGTGGCGACCGACGCGCTCACCGGGGCCAACGCCGGCACCGCGAGCGACGCCGCGGCCGACGAGGCGATCCGGCGCAACATCGGGCTGATCCAGACGCCCGAGGAGGTCGCCGAGATCACCGTCGAGGGGCTGGCGCGGGAGTCGTTCCTCATCCTGCCCAACCCCAGGGTCGGCTCGTCCTTCCGGCGCAAGGGCGAGGACTACGACGGCTGGCTCGACCGCACGGCGAGCCGGGTCACCGGAATGCGGGAGGCCTAAGAGTTGACGTCCTCCCCCGCGTGAACGCGGGGGATTCCAACTCCTACACACCTACCAGGGGAGGTGCGCAGTGTTGGGGTTCGCGGTTCACGGGCACGGCCAACGCCGCACCTCCCCGCGCGGTCACGGCCCGTCCGGCCGCGATGTTCACCGCCGCGTTCACATCAGCGTTGTCGGTGTGCCCGCAGGTGACGCACCGGAAGACCGCTTGGCTCTCGCGGTTCCCAGGCGCCGTATACCCGCAGGCCGAGCAACGCTGACTCGTGAAGAAGGCCGGGACCTTTTCGACTCGGCCGGGGGCTTTCTGTTCCAGCCGGGTGACAAGCAGACCCCAGCCGCCCGCGAGGATCGCCCGGTTCAGCCCGGCTTTCTGC
>NZ_FZMO01000400.1 GCF_900197875.1 Frankia canadensis
GTGTCCATTCACGGGTGAGTGACAGCGGTCCGCTGAGCTGGGCGTTTGTGTTGGGGTGACACGTTGTGGTTGTTGCTTGATCGTGGCTGTGGGGCGTGGATGATCTGGGTTTGTGGCTGACCTGTCCGCGTCGTTGGAGTCGCGTCTCGCGGCTGCCGAGGCGCGGATCGAACAGTTCGCCACGACGAACGGCCGGCTGGTGGCGACGAACGAGCGGCTGCGCCGGGTGATCGAGGGTATGGCCGAGCGCCATGAGGCGGAGTTGGCCGCGGAGCGGGCCGAGCGACAGCGGTTGGAGCTCGAGGTCGCCGACCTGCGGCGGCGGGTCGGGATGGACAGTACGAACTCGTCGGTTCCGCCGTCGAAGGAGCCGGTCGGGGCGAAGGAGAAGCGGAAGGCGCAGCGGCGGGAGTCCTCGGAGCGGGTCCGTTCGAAGGAACGGAAGCCGGGCGGGCAGCCGGGTCATCCGGGCGCGGGCCTGCGCCGGGAGCCGGAACCGGACCGGTCAGAAGCCGCGGATCCACCGGCGGAGTGCTCGTCGTGCGAGGCTGACCTGGCCGGCGCGGAGGTGCTGCCTGAGGGCTGGGCGCAGGTCTGGGACCTGCTCGACCCGGTGTTGGAGAAGGTGGAGTGGGCGCTGCCGCGGCGGCGCTGCGCCTGCTGCGGGAAGGTCACCACGGCCGGGGTGCCGGGGGTCCGGCACGCGGCGACGGGCACGGTGTCCTACGGGCCGCGGCTGCACGCGGCGGCGGTGCTGCTGGCCAGTGAGGCCAACGTGCCGGTGGAACGGGCCGCGAGGGTCATCGCCGGGCTGCTGGGCGTGGAGGTCTCGGCCGGGTTCGTCGCCCGCGCGAACGCCCGGCTCGCCCAGGACCTGGAGGCCGCCGGGTTCGACGAGGCGATGAAGGCGGCGCTGCGCGCCGAGCCGGTGCTGTGCGGGGACGAGTCCCCGGTCAACGTGCTCCGCAGGGATCTCGACGAGGCCACCGGCACGGTCCTGTCCGGCACCCCGCACCTGCTGGTCATCCGCACTCCGACGCCCGGGCTGGTCTGGTACGCGGCGATGGGCTCCCGCTCCTCGGAGGCGATCCACGGCACCGGGGTGCTCGACGGCTGGCCCGGCTACCTGACCCGCGACGACTACGCCGGCTGGCACCAGTACGACCCCGGCCTCGCCGGCGTCCAACTGTGTTGTGCCCATCTGATCAGGGCGTTGCGGGCCGTGCTGACGCTCGCGCCGAAGGTCCAGCGCTGGGCCGGCCGGCTGATCGACCTCCTCCGCGAGGCCAACACCCTCGTCACCGCCACCCGCGCCGCCGGAAACAGCCGCCTGGACCAGAAGATGATCGACGAGCTGCGGGCCCGCTACGACGCTGACGTCCGCATCGGCGACCTGACGAACATGTCCAGACCCTGGACCGACGGGAAGAACCACCCCGGTCTGGTCCTCGCCCGCCGGCTTGCCGCGAAGGCCGACCAGGTCTGGCTCTTCCTCACCGACTTCAAGATCCCCTGGACGAACAATCCCGCCGAGCAGGCCATCAGGCTCCCGAAACGCCACCAGGCCGTCTCGGGCTACTGGCACACCCCCACCACCCTTGCCGCCTACCTGCGCGTGCGCTCCTACCTCGTCTCCGCCCGCGACCACGGCATCCGCGCCGTCGACGCCATCCAGATGGCCCTCGCAGGCCAGCCCTGGCTACCCGCCCCCCGCGCCACCGCGCCCGCCCTGACCACCGCCTAAAACAACATCAAAACCGGGGGTGCTGGAGCGCGCACCCGTGAATGGACAC
>NZ_FZMO01000459.1 GCF_900197875.1 Frankia canadensis
GTCCGCGGGGGTGTCGCGGGGGTGGGCAGGTCGCTCATCGGGGCCACGGTAGCCGGGCGTGCAGGCGGAACACGCCGGATGCCCGGTGATGGTCGAGCTGGCCGCCGAGCAGACGGACCCGTTCGGTCAGCCCGACCAGACCCAGCCCGGAGCCGGGTGAGACGTCGGCCGGTGGTGGGTCGGGCAGTGGGTTGACCGCCTCGACGGTGAGCGCGTCGCCGGGCGCGCCGCGCAGGGTGACCCGTACCGGCTGGCCGGGGGCGTGCCGGTGGGCGTTGGTCAGCGCCTCCTGCACGACCCGGTAGGCGGCCCGGTCGACCGCCGGCGGCGGCAAGACCGCCGCGGCGCGCTCGTCGAGGACGCTGACGTCGGTGCCCGCCGCCCTGGTGCGTTCCACCAGCACGTCAAGGTCGGTGAGCGTCGGCGGCGCCCGATGCCCGCCCGCGTCGCGCGCCGTGGTGTCGTCGCGCAGGACCGTGTCGTCGCGCAGGACGGCGATGACGTCGCGCAGCTCGTCGAGGGCCTCGTGCACGCAGGCGCGGATGACACCGGCGGCGCGGGTGAGGCGTTCGGGTGGGGCGTCGGGACGGTACTCCAGCGCGCCGGCGTGGGTGGCCAGCAGCGACAGCCGGTGGGCGAGGACGTCGTGCATCTCGCGGGCGAGCCGGGTGCGTTCGGCGGCGCGGGCCTCGGCGACGCGCCGTCCCTGCTCGGCCTCGGCGCGCCGGGCCCGCTCCCGCAGCGACGCGATCAGCGCCCGGCGCGCCCGCCACAACGCCCCCCAGCCCAGCAGCGCCCCGTGCGCCACGACGACGAGGACAAGCCACCACAGGGTCGAGATCCCCCCGACCGGGCGCAGCAGCCCGCCGCGCACCGCGTGGGCGGCGACACCCACGACCGCCACCGCGACGGCGACCGGCGCTCGGCGCCGGGCCGCGACATGCAGCGTGGCCAGCGTCGCCGGTGGCGTCGCCGCCGGCGAGAGGACCGCGAGCGCCGCGAGGAGCAGCGCGCTGGCCACGACCGGTCCGCGCACCAGCGGCACCACCAGCACGCACCCGGCCAGCCCGGCGAGCACGTCGACGACGAACCAGCCGCCCCCGGGACGCGCGCCCGCCTGCCCCCACAC
>NZ_FZMO01000066.1 GCF_900197875.1 Frankia canadensis
CCCAACACAAACGCCCAGCTCAGCGGACCGCTGTCACTCACCCGTGAATGGACACCAATCACAGACCCCGATGAAGTTGCCCGCTACGATGCCCTTCTCCTCGGAGCCATCACCGGCGGGAGCGAAGACGCTCAGTTCACTCATGAGGGCCACGACGTCGTAGGGGTAGATTTTGTCTTCCGAGGAAACGAACGATTTACGCTTACCTGTCGCGGATACAAGAAGCTTGAAGTTGGCGACGGTGAACTTGGAATAGAAGACTTGCGAACCTACATACAGGAGCAAGGAATCCCCAAAGATAAGATCCTGGACATCCGCTTGCGGGTGGAAAACGAAGGCCAAAAGCCGTACTCCGGCACGCTCAAGGCGTCGCTCGACTTCGTGGTTGATGGCGAAAATGTCATGCTGACCCAGGGCCACTGGAGGAGTTTCAATGAAGATTACCTAGACCAACTGCACGCATCAGTTGATGGTATCTTTCTTGAAGCCACTGAACCAGATTTTCAATACATCATCGGCGAAGAGGGTGCCTTCAACGAAGCAGCCGGTAAGGTCGGGTACGTCAACGCTGACAAGGATTTCTCGGTAATCGTAACGAGCGCCTCAACCAAAGTTGAAGCCTGGGATCTTCTGCGTGACAGTACCGTGTACGCCGTGAAGCGCGGCCCAGCCCAGAAGGTTGGGTATGTCTGCGACCAGGCGAATCTCACGCTTGAGATCATCCGCAATAACGCCAATCTCAAGAAGCTGGACCAGGAGGTCAAGGCTTACTGTCTGTGGTTTATCTTCGCTCGTACGACTCCCATCTCTAAGATCTCGGAAATTGACTCCATCATTCTCAAGCAGAAGATCGATGATTGGGCGAGGCGGTGCAGGGAGCTGGGTATTGAGCCGAGGCTCAAGTTCTCCAGGTGTCCCGCTAGAACCCGGAGCCACGCTAAGAAGCACGTCTAGACTTCGGGCTACGATCCAGCGGTCGGTGGCGGTAACCGTGCTTGCGAAACGCATCGTCAAAGCCGAAGACGAACTCAGTATGGTACTGATCATTAAGCGCCATAGCGAGCGAGTCCACAAACGACGGGCCCGCCCTCGTCCTCGCTCAGGCGCGGGATAACAAGGCTGTAGGTTGAGGGGGGCAGCGTAAATAAGATCAACGTCACCAGCTTTGTATTGTTCAACGATACTGCGGGCGACCAAGGCGACCTCGCGCCTGCTGATCTTCTTCCGGATAGTATTCAGAGATTCGGTAAAGACCCACACGTCCGGCTCTCAGCAGCTGCCTCCATACCTTCTTCAAGGATGAGATGAGCAATCAACATCTCCAGCTATCCGACGCTCTCTTCACCAGCCGCCGGTACTTCGACGCGGTCATCGCGGAACATGGCTGGGGCTGGCTACGGGGTTCGCCCGCCGACCGCGATGCCGAAGCCACAAGAAGCCAATCCGGGCCCGGTGGAGGCTGGAGTCCAGAGTTCCTCACTGGAGCCGTTGGTTACAGCTGCCTCTATCTCATTACGGCTGCCCGGCAGGTCAGTAGTCTTGGTAAGCTGTTTCTCTATGCTGAGACCGATGATCTGGCTCTCACCGCTCCCGCGCTGATCCGTAGCACCCTCGAACATCTCGCTTACGCAAGCTGGATCCTCGACCCGCGCCTTGGCAATGCCCGCAGGCGGATAGCTCGCGGCCAGCTTGAGGGGCTGGCAAGTTCTAGATCATGGTCTGGGGTCGCGTCGAGTTTCGGCGATTCCAAAGACCGGGATCGCGCACGCGGGGAATATGATCTTAGGCAAGCGCAAGCAAAGAAGATTTTTTACTCTAGCGAAATCCAGTGTGATCAAGATAGTGGTGATATCTTAAAACTTGCTGGAGAGCGGAGGCCTCATACAGACAAAGCAATTGCGGGCTTCGGGGTCATCATCGGGGACCGCGCTTTCGGTAGGGGTCTTTACAAGTACCTGTGCGCTGCGGCCCATCCCACAGCCCATGCGATACAGGAACTACTCGTGGCAACCACCCGCCCCGACGGCAAGAAAGATTACCGGGTGGGAGTGGCCGACGATGACGAGTATTTCGCCCGCCTAGCCGCCACCGCCGCCCTTGGCTTCCACCAAGCCATGAGGCTGTTCGCGAGTTATTCCGGGTGGCCCATCGAACCGCTGGACTCCTGGCTTGATGAAATCCGCCCCGCATTCTCAGCGGTACTCGTCTGATCGTCGCGGGCTGTGCCACACAACTCCGATACCGCCCTATCTTCTACGCCCCGCCCCAAACTCCTCCTTCTCGCCCACATATGCCGGACAGTTCTCCCGGCTCCCATCGCATACCTCAAGGTGCAGATCCTTCAGGGCAGCATGTAGTTCCCCGAGGGCGGCCCGCTGCGTGTCCTTCAGCCGCCACCCGCCTTCGTGCCAGATCACGGTGATCTGTGTCAGGCCCCAGCCAATCAACCAGTGCTTGACGTCGAAGGCATATACACCATCCCGTCCGTGCCGGGGATGACGTTTCGCCTCTCGGCTCAAGGGTCGGCGTTTGGCTTCCATGCCATATATTGTTACTCCGGGGTGAGGCGCCGCCAAGCCTTGTAATTCTTGGATTTTGGCTTGGGGTAGCCATTTTCTATGTTTCGCGCGACTCCGGGGGTGTCGTGGCCGTGTCTTCGCGCAGGCCGCAGTTCTTTCCCGCATATCGCTGTGTCCGTAGCTACACCACCTGATGAGCTTGGCTTACGAAATGGCGCGACGGTTCCACAGCTTCGCCGCATCCGCAGCGGCAAATCGATGGGGCGGCCGGTTCCCTAGCCTGGGGTGCATCAGTGATCACGGTGAGTGATTTCCGGTACAGTTGATCCAGTTGCGTCTGGTATGTCTGGCTCGAAAGTCGCTCCACGAGGGGTACGTACAGCATCTACGCGCCGTGGATGCCCAGTGGCTGCCGCGTGCGGCCCGGGGGCTGCGGTCACTTCCGCCAGATGGGCAACCTTGTCGAGGTCTGCCACCGGAATCTTGATCATCATGTGTACCTCCTGCCTTTCGTGATCGAGGTGGACGGTGAGCTGAGTGCTTTCGTAGAGGCGTCGCTGCAACGCTTCCGGCGCCTGGCGGAGCTTGAGGTGCAGCTCGGGTAGGGCGTCGAGCAGGGCGAGGCTGTCTTGGCCTGGCCGGTCGGGTTCGGTTTCGTCCGCCGCGTCAAGATCCTCGATCTTCCCGAGGGCAGCCTTACGCTCTGCGTCGAGCTGGTTGTAGCTCCTGCGCAGTCCCTGGGTGAACGGGTCGTCGGGGTCGCCGTCCTGCGCCTGGCGAAGCAGGTTTCCCTGCCTGCGATCAAGATCGTCGATCTTCTTCTGGAGTCGGCCTCGCTCGGCTACTCGTTCCCGGGCGGCCCGGTCGTCGTAGGTCGCGAGTTCGGCGGTCAAGAGGGCGACTCTGTCGCGTCCGAAGACGCGTTCGGCGTAGAAGTCGGCGATCGCGGCCTCAAGGACGTCTTCGCGGATGCGGACGCTCTTGGGGTGTTCGGTGAACTTGTCGTCACGGCCTCGGTTGTTCGCTCGGGGCCAGCACTTGTACCAGACAGGTGCGCTGGGATCGCGAACGGTTCCGAACATCCGCCGCCCGCACGTGCAGTGGATCATGCCCCGGAACACGTAGGTCCGTTTGGTCGCGGGGTGACGATTGAGTTCGTTGTGCTCGCGAGAGCCGCGCCGGGCCTGCCGGTTGGCGTTGAACTCGTCGAACATCCACTTCGGGATCAAGGGTTCGTGGACGGGTTCGGATGACCACACCCACTTCTCCGGCCCGTTGACCGCCCCATGCCGGGACCGGGTCGCCCGCCGGTTGAACACCTGATAGCCGGTGTACTTCGGGTTACGCAACAGATCGGCCACCGTGGACTTCGACCACGCCCCTCGCGCCCGGCGGGCCCCGCCAGGCGGCTCGGGTGGGGGGTAGCGCGAGCTGTGGTGCACGGTGGGCGGCTACCGGGACGAGGTGCTCGCCGGCCTGGACGTCGAGCAGACGCCGGAGCGAATCGCTCTGCGCACCTGGCTCCCTTCGGCCCGGACGGTCCGACGTCGTTCCCGACGGGACAGTGCCGCGCGGCCGGCGCGGCGTTGTCCCGGGCGAGCTGGCCGACAACCGATGGCGTGGGCTTCAGGGCTTGCGGGCGACGGCTCCCCAGCCGCTGGCGTCGGCGTCGGTGATGTCCTCGCCGGTGCCGTCCGGGCGCCAGCGGAAGGGGACGACCAGACCGGGGTCGACCAGTTCCAGCCCGTCGAAGAAGCGGGCGATCTCGTCCCTCGTCCGCGGCGTCAGCGGGATCCCCTGCGCCTGGTACGTCTGCGCGACGCCGTTGATCTCCGCCGGGACGAAGTCGGCGGTCAGGTGGGTCAGCGACAGGTAGCTGCCCGACGGCAGCGCGTCAAGGAGGCGGCGGACGATGCTGTACGGGTCGTCCTCGTCGGGGAAGAAGTGGAAGATGGCGATCAGCGACAGCGCCACCGGCCGGGTGAGGTCGAGCGTGTCGCGCAGCACCGGGGCGGTCACGATGCTCTCGACGTCGTGCAGATCGGCGTCGAGGTAGGCGGTGCGGCCCTGCGGGGTGCTGGTGAGCAGCGCGCGGGCATGGGCGAGCACGATCGGGTCGTTGTCCGCGTACACGACGCGGGCGTCGGTGGCGACGCCCTGCGCGACCTCGTGCATGTTCGGCGAGGTCGGGATGCCGGTGCCGATGTCGAGGAACTGGCGGACGCCCTGGTGTTCGGCCAGGTGGCGGGTGGCGCGCAGCAGGAAGGCGCGGTTCTGCCGGGCGGCGGCGCGGGCGCGGGGGAACGCACCGAGGGCCCGTTCCGCGGTCTCCCGATCGGCGGGGAAGTTGTCCTTTCCGCCGAGCAGGTAGTCGTACATGCGAGCCGGATGCGGCTGGTCGATCGCCAGGTCGACCGGAGTCGGCCTCGGCGCGACCGAGGTCCACCATCCCCGCGCGCCACCGGCCTGCCCATCTGTCGTCGCCACCGACTCCCCCTCGTCTGGAAAGGACACGAAAAAGCCCACTTTGACTTTACGGTGGACATTCGTGCCGCTCCCCGGGCGGGTCTCCGCCCGGCGTCGACGGGACGCGCGGGGGCCGGTCAGGCGCCGTGGGGGACAATGGCCGCCCAGCTCATCGGATGCCGCAGGACGTCGTCCGCGATCGGTCCCGGGTGTGCCTCCCCACACCGCGCCTCCCTCGTCGTCCCACGCCGCGCCCGGCCAGCCGGACTCGGGGACCGGCGCCCCGTCCGGGACGATCCTCTGCGCGAGCTGCCGGGGGGTGATTCCGGCCGACGAACCGGCCCGGCTGACGGCGCGGGTGCGGCACGTCCGGTCTGACGGGGAATGAACCGGAGGATTCTCCACTTGTCTCCCCGTAGCGCGGCCGCGACTCGGCCGCCGCCGACGGAGAAGTGAAGAGGGGCACGCCGCCATGACCGATCTGATCACTACGCCGTTCACCGCCACGTCGACCGCCGCCGAGGTGATCGCCGGGGTGGACCTCACCGGCCAGCGGGCCGTCGTGACCGGCGGTGCGTCCGGCATCGGCGTCGAGACGGCCCGGGCCCTCGTCACCGCGGGCGCCCGGGTCACCCTCGCCGTGCGCGACGTCGAGGCGGGCGAACGGGTGGCCGCCGAGATCAGTGCCGGCCTCGGGCGGCCGGCGACCGGCGCCCCGACGCGGGTGGCCGTCGAACGCCTCGACCTGGCGGACCAGGCGTCGGTGGCGGCGTTCGCCCACCGCTGGGAGGGTCCGCTGCACATCCTGGTGAACAACGCGGGCATTATGGCCGCGCCACTGCGGCGCACGCCCGAGGGCTTCGAGCTCCAGTTCGCCACGAACCATCTGGGCCACTTCGCCCTGGCGACCGGCCTGCACCGGGCACTGGCCGCGGCCGGAGGAGCACGGGTCGTCTCGGTGAGCTCCAGCGCCCACCACAACTCCCCCGTCGTCTTCGACGACATCCACTTCCTGCACCGCGACTACGAGCCGTGGTCGGCGTACGGGCAGTCGAAGACGGCCAACGTGCTGTTCGCCGTCGAGGCCGCCCGGCGCTGGGCCGACGACGGGATCGTCGCGGGCGCGCTCATGCCCGGCGGCATTCGCACGAACCTGCAGCGTTACGTCTCCGAGGAGGACCTGGAGCGTCTGCGGGCGGCAGCCGCCAGGACCTCGGGCGACGGTACGAGCGCGCCGCCGCTGCGCTGGAAGTCGGTGGAGCAGGGCGCGGCGACCTCGGTGCTGCTCGCCGCGTCCCCACTCGTCGAGGGCGTGACCGGGCGCTACTTCGAGGACTGCCACGAGGCGGAGACCGGCGTCCTCGGCGCCCGCAACGGCGTCGCCGCGTATGCCCTCGACCCGGCCTCAGCCACCCGCCTGTGGCACGTCTCGCTCGACATGCTTCGGCGATAGTCCGTCGTCTCGACCATCCCGGACGCACGGACGCCCGGCGGGAGTCACCGCCGGGCGTTCGTGGTGCCAGCTCAGGCCGGCCTCGCTCAGGCCGATGTCGCCAGGGGCTCGGCGCCGTCGTCCGCGGCGCCGCCGGAGAGGTAGCTGCCCTCCAGCTCGCTGAGCCGGGCCTTGGCCTCCGTGGCGGTGCCGGCGAAGTCGACGACGCCGCGGCGCAGCACGTACACCCGGTCGGCGACCTCGAGCACCTTGCGGACGTGCTGCTCGACGAGCAGCGCGCCGACGCCGGTGTCCGCCGCCGCGCGCACGGCGGCGAGCAGCCGGGCGACGACGAGCGGGGCGAGGCCGAGCGAGAGCTCGTCGGCGAGCAGCAGCCGGGGGCCGCGGGCCAGGGCCCGCCCGAGCGACAGCATCTGCTGCTCACCACCGGACAGCAGTCCGGCGGTGGTCTTCAGCTTGGGCTTGAGCTCGGGGAAGAGCTCCAGGACCCGGTCGACGTCGCAGCGGCCGACTCGGAGGTTCTCCGCCGTCGTCTGCGACATGAAGATCGACCGTTCCTCCGGGACGAACCCGAGCCCGCCACCCGCCCGCTTGTGTAACGGCGCCTTGCTGGGCTCCCCGTCGACCAGAAGGTCCCCCGAGATCGGCCGCAGCTCACCCGCGAGGGTCAGCAGCGTGGTGGTCTTGCCGGCGCCGTTCGGCCCGAGCAGCGCCACCACCTCACCGGGCTCGACCGTGAGGTCGAGATCCCGGACCACGGGAACACCCTGGTAGCCGGCGCACAGCTTCCTCGCCTCAACCAGTGCAGTCATGTCGTCTGTCCTTCCTCTCGCGACCGCGCGCGGCCTGCCGCCCGTCCGGGACGCTCGGGTCCGCGGTCAGGACGCGCCCCCTGTCCACCCGGAACGCTCTCGGCTCCGACCTGCGCCCCGGAACGATCCCCGGCGGACTGGCCGGCGGTCGCCCCGTTCGCCCCATCCTCGGGCACGGAGGCGGTGTTCGTCGCCCCCTCCGCGACGGCGGGCTTCGCGGAATGGCTGCCGTTGGGCGTCGCCGGCACGGGCTTGGCCTCCTCGGCGGTCGCGGGCGCCGCCTCGGTCGAGGTCGTCACGACCTCGGACTTGTCGCCCGCGGTCCGCGCCGTGGCGGCGGACTCGGTCTCGGCGGACTCGGTCTCCGCGGCGCCGGTCTCCGCGGACTCGGTCTCCGCGGACTCGGTCTCCGCGGCGTCGACCGGAGCGGCGTCAGCCGGAGCGGGTTCCGAGGCGGATGCCTCCGCCGGCCCGGCGGGCTCATCCGCAGTGGGCGTCGCCTCGGCGGGCGTCACCTCGACCGGCGCGGCTTCGGAGCTGACGGCTTCGGAGCTGACAGCTTCAGAGCTGACCGTCTCGGCAGAGGGGACGGGCAGCGCCGCGGCGGGGGCGTCGGCGTCGTCGTCGTCGTCCGGCGTGGCGGTGCCGAGGTAGGCGGCGATGACGGCCGGGTCGTTACGGACCTCGGCCGGCGTGGCGTCGGCGATCTTCTTGCCGAACTCCAGCACCACCACCCGGTCCGCGGTGCGCATCACCATCGCGACGTCGTGCTCGACGAGCAGGATGCCCATCCCCCACTCGTCGGCCAGGCGGCGGATGAGGTGGCCGAGCTCCCGGCTCTCGTGCTCGTCGAGGCCGGCGGCCGGCTCGTCGAGCAGCAGGACCGACGGCGCCGCGGCGACCGCGCGGGCGATGGCCACCTGGCGGCGGACACCGTAGGGCAGGTCGTCCGGCTTGGAGTCGAGGTACTCCGCGAGCTCCAGTTCGGCGACCGCGGCCGTGGCGGCGTCGGTCATCGAGATCCGGCCCGGCCACACCAGGTCGGTCGCCATGACCCGCTTGTTCTGGTCGTCGGAGGCGGCGACCAGGTTGTCGCGCACGGAGATGTCCTCGAACAGCTCCAGCGACTGGAAGGAGCGGGCGAGGCCGGTGCGCGCGCGGGCGGACGGGGACCGACCGTGCAGGCGCTGGTCATCCAGGGTGGCTTCACCGGCGGCGTTGACGAAACCGGTGATCGCGTCGATGAGCGTGGTCTTGCCAGCGCCGTTCGGGCCGAGCAGGCCGACGACCTCGCCGGGCCGGACCGTGATGTCGACGTTGTTCACGGCGACGACCCCGCCGAAGCGGACGGTCAGGCCCCGCACGGTGAGGGTGCGCGGCGTGACCCGGTGGCGCAGCGGCTCGGCCGGCTCCGCGGTGGTCGCGCCGGCGGACGGGCTGGCCTGGGCGGACGCGGTGCTGTCAGGCGAGGCGGTGGTGTTGGGCGAGGCGGTGGTGTCAGGCGAGGCGGTGGCGCCGGCGGTCGCCGCGGCGGGCTGGCGGCGGGCACCGAGAAGACGACGCAGGCGCTGGGCCGTCTCCCTGTTGGCGTGGGCGATGCCGTTGCGGTTGGTCAGCAGCGTCAGGAGCAGGACGATGCCGCCGAACAGGTTGATCCACGCCAGGTTGGTGCCCTCGCCGAAGATGTTGAGGATCACCAGGCTGCCGACACCGCCGGTCACCAGCAGCGAGCCGTAGAGCGGGCCGGACAGGTAGCCGAGGCCGCCGATCACGGCGATCAGCACGACGTTGACCGAGGAGAACGGGTCGAACGTGATGCCGTACACGATGTTGTAGGACTGGAACGCCAGCAGCACGCCGGCGAGGCCCGCGACACCGGCGGAGACCGCGAACGCGTACAGCTTGGTGCTGAAGACGCTGATGCCGAGCGCGGCCGCGGCCCGCTCGTTGGTGCGCACCGCGAGCATCCGCCGGCCGGTGCGGCCGCGGCGGATGTTGGCGACGACCACGGTCGCGAGCGTGAGACAGACGACGCAGAACACCGCGTAGTTCGCCGGCTTGACCAGCGGGTCGATGTCGAAGCCGAACACCTTCTGCGCGCCGACCGCGAGGCCGTCGGCGCCGCCCGTCCAGCCGGAGCGCTGGAAGGCCATCTGCTGGACGGCGAAGCCGAGGCCGAACGTCACGACCGCGAGGTTGATGCCGCGGGTGCGCAGGGCCGGCAGCGCGAACAGCAGACCGCCGACGACGGCGATGGCGATGCCGGCGATCAGCGCGGGGATGAACGGCCAGCCGCTCTTCGCGACGAGCAGGCCGGTCCCGAGCGCGCCGACGCCGCCGAGGGCGATCTGAGCGAGCGAGAGCTGCCCGGCCCAGCCGGTCAGGACGATGACGGACAGCGCGAACAGGCCGAACGTGAGCGAGATCGTCACTGCCTGCAGCCAGTCGTCCGGCAGCACGGCGAGCTCCAGCACGATCGCCACCGCGGCCAGGCCGATCACGAGGAACGGGTTGAGGCGGCCGCTGCTGGCGACGGCGGGCCGCTCGCTCACGAAGCTACGCAGCGGAAGCGACCGACCCCGCACGATGAGAACGAGAATGATAGCGACAAACGGCACAGTGTCGACGGCGCCGGTCAGTTTCACATAGTTCGTAAACTCACTCTGGGTGATGCCGATGACGAGCCCGCCGAGCAGCACCAGCGGCATCGACGAGAAGCCGCCCAGCAGAGCGGCGGCGAGAGCGGCGATGAGCAGCATCGAGAACGTGACGACCGACAGGCCGGTGATCGGCGCGACCAGCGATCCGGCCATCGAGGCGATCGCGCCGCCGAACGCCCAGGTGAGGCAGGCGAGGAAGTTGGGCGACCAGCCGAGCGTCGCCGCGGCCCGCTCGTTGGCGGCGGAGGCGGAGATGGCGAGCCCCAGCGTGGTGAACCGGGTGACCGCCCAGACGACGACCGTGACCACGACGGCGATCGCCAGCAGCCACAGCCGGTCCTGGCCGACGTTCACACCGATGATCTTGACACCGGAGGACGGTAGCGAGGAGGTGACCTGCACGAGGCTGGTGCCGCCGTACCGGATGGTCGCGATCGACTGGATGGTGGCCAGCACGCCGAGGGTCGCGATGACCCGCGACAGCGGCGGCGCCGTGCGCAGCGGCCGCATGATGAGGACCTGTACCAGCACGCCGAACAGCGCCGCGACGATCGCCGAGACGACCATCGCCGGCACGGCGGGCCAGCCGTGCTTGGTCCGAAGCTCGTAGACGATGTACGCACCGGCGAGGGCGAAGGCACCGTGAGCGAAGTTGACGACGCCGGAGCCCCGGTAGATGAGAACGATGCCCTGCGCGAGCAGCGCGACGATGGCACCGCCGCCCAGCCCTAAGAGGGCGAACTGGAAGAACTCCTGCACGACGCGCTCCGGTGGGATTGCGGCGGACGCCGTCGCGCGGCGCCCGGTGGATCGACAGGGGGGACGGGGTACGCGACGTCGTTGGCGCGCACCCCTGGTTATGGGTGGGTGGCGTGGCGGCTACCTGCTCCGCCACGCCACCCGCCGGGTCGGAGGGGGCCGGGCGTGAACCCGGCCCCCGGGGTCAGTCGGTGAAGGGCTTGCCCGAGGTCAGGTCGACACCGGCGACCGGCTTGGCCGCCGTGAACTTGCCGTCGCCCAGCCGCAGGAAGAACACCCGGGCGCTGCTCACCCGGTCGAAGCCGTGGATCGTGCCCTTGGCCGACGGCGTCCACTTCGGCAGGATGCCGAGCAGGTCGACGTCCTTGGCGCTCTTGAACGCGGTGTTCAGCGACGACGCGCTGACGTCCCCGGTGATCCCGGCGCCCACCTCGGCCACCACGTGCACGGTGAGCCACGCACGCAGGCCCGAGGAGTTGCGGATGCTGGCGTCCTTGTCGCCGGCCTTCACGGCCGCGTCCAGCTCACGGTTGTACTGGGCGATGCCCGGGTACTTGTCGTCCGCGTCGACCGGCGGGTACGCGCCGACGACCAGCAGGTGGTCGTCCTGCGTGCCGTGGATCTGGGACACGCCCGACTGGATCTGCCCGTCGACGACGCCGAAGGTGAACGACGCCTTGGCCTGGTCGGCCGCCTTGATGAAGGCGAGCGTCAGTTCGGTGGGCAGGATCGACACGGCCGCGTCGGCCTTGGACTGGATGACGGCCTGGACGGCGGGCGCCAGGTCCGTCGAGGTGACGCCGACCTTCACCGCCGGCAGGGTCCGCAGACCGGCGGCCTTGGCCGCCTGCTCGACTCCGGCGACGTTCGCGGCGGACGCGGCCAGGTCCAGAGCGATGGGCTGGACGGTCTTCGCGCCCGAGGCGCGCAGCGCGCCCGGCAGGCCGGCGAAGACCAGCGTGCTGCCGGCGTCGAACTCGTAGCAGGTGGAGCAGGCGTACTCGGCCGGCGTGGCCCCGTTGAAGCCGATGTACGGGATCCCCGCGCCCGCGAGGATCTGGGTGACCTGCTGGCCGTAGGTGGAGAACGAACCCACCACGGCGACCGAGTGGTTCGCCACCGCCTGGCGCGCACACTTGGTCGCGTCGTTCGGGTTGTTGCTCTCGTTGCAGGTCTTTATCTCGATCTGCTTGCCCTTGATCCCGCCCTTGGCGTTGACCGCGGTCGCGGCCGCCTTCGCCGACGCGATCAGCTCCGGGAAGTTCGGGGGCTTGGAGTTGGTCGGAGCGATCACCGTGAGTGCCACGGAGTCGCTCGGTTTACCCCCACTACCCGAGCTGTCGCTACTACACGCGGTGAACGCGACCGCAGCGGCGCATAACGCCATCCCGCTGGCGGTGACGCGACGCAGAACGCGCATCCAGAACCCCTCCAATGTGATCTGCCTCTCAGAGCAACAAACCATACGCGACGCATCAGCATACGTCTAGCTCTTTTAAATACTTTGCTGACGTTGCCTGGATCCGGGCGCCCGCGCCTCGCCCGCCGCGAGCCCAGCCCCCTCACCCCGTACACCGCCCGCGACACTCGCCCGCCGGGTGCGCTCCCCCGACGCGGGGAGCACGCCCCAGCCGGGTTCCACGCCCATCCGCGTCGTGGTCGCCAGCTTGGCCCCGGACCGTACCGGGCGCCACCAAATCGGGGAAGACGGGGTCACCTGCGGCACTCGGGACATGAGTGGCTCGATCCCCCCAAAATGGTGAAAACTCCGCAACTGCCCATCTACGTTGCGTGACATAGCACACAATGTGATTCGTCACGCACTACACTGCGAGGGAAAACAGTGAACTGATCTTTCACACTCATGGCGTCCGGCCGGCACGCTCCCGCCTGCGGACCCGTAGGACGGGAGGCCTTGCGATGGCGGTCGCACAGGTACGAGCACCGAAGGCCTGCGAGATCGTCGCCTCGCAGTTGCGCAGACAGATCGTGGTCGGTGAATTACTACCCGGCGCGACCCTTCCCGGCGAGGCCGCGCTCTCCGCACAGTTCGGCGTGTCCAAGCCGACCCTGCGCGAGGCGTTCCGCATCCTCGAGGCCGAGCAGCTCATCCAGATCCGGCGCGGCACCAACGGCGGCGCCCGGGTGCAGGTACCCGATCCGGCCGCCGCCGCGCGCTACGCCGGCGCCATCCTCCAGTACCGGCGGGCGACGCTGCGCGACGTCTACGCGGTGCGGGCCGTCCTGGAGTCGAAGGCCGCGGGCATGGTCGCGGCGCGCGGGTCCGCGCAGGCCCTGCAGCGGCTCGAGGAGATCCTGCGCGACGAGGAGGCGGCCCTCGGCCAGGACCAGGACGTGGCGTTCTTCGACGCCGACTGGGCCTTCCACCTCGCCGTCGTCGAGCTCGCCGGCAGCCCGACGCTCGACCTGCTCATCCGCATGCTCTACAACATCATCGGCACGGCCACCGCGAGCTCGGTGCAGTCCCGGCGCCAGTCGGGGGACTCCCTGCAGCAGCGGTCCCGCACGCATCGCAGCCACCGCCGGCTGATCGCCACGCTGCGGGAGGGAACGGAGGCGGAGGCGGAGGAGTACTGGCACCGCCACCTGGCCGCCGTCGGGCGCTTCCTGCTGGAGGACCTGCCCGCCGAGACCGTACTCGACCTGATGAGCTGACCGGGGCGCACGGCTCGACGGCCGGGCGGGTGATCGACACCCCGCCCGGCCGCCCCTTACTGACGGGCGAGCGCGCTCGTCACCGCGTCAGAACGGCTTTCCGGCGTTGAGGTCGATGCCGGCGATCGGCTTGGCCTCGCTGAACTTTCCGTCGCTGAGCCGCATGAAGAAGACCCGGGCGTTGCTGACCCGCTCGAAGCCAGGCACGTGGCCCTTCGCGGACGGGGTCCAGGCCGGCTGGATGCCGTACAGGTCGATGTTCTTCGCGGTCTTGAAGGCGTCGTTCAGCGAGGTCGAGGTGATGTCCCCGGTGATCCCGGCGGCGACCTGGGCCACGGCGTGCACGGACAGCCAGGCCCGCACGCTGGAGGAGTCGCGGGTGGCGGCGTCCTTGTCGCCGGTCCTGCCCTGCGCGTCGAGCTCGGCGGCGAACTGCTTGAGTCCCGGGTACCTGGCGGTCGCGTCGAGCGGCGGGTAAGCGCCGACGACCAGCAGGTGGTCATCCTGCGACCCGTGGATCTGCGACAGGACGGACTGGATCTGCCCGTCGACGACGCCGAAGGTGAACGGCGCCCTGGCCTGGTCGGCCGCCTTGATGAAGGCGAGGGTCTGCTCGGCCGGCAGGACCGAGACCGCCGCGTCCGCCCTGGACTGCACGACCGCCTGGACGGCGGGCGCCAGGTCCGTCGAGGTCGCACCGACCTTCACCACGGCGGCGGTCCGCAGACCGGCGGCCTTGGCGGCCTGCTCGACCGCGGCGACGTTCGCGGCGGCGGAGGCGAGGTCGAGGCTGAGCGTGGTCACCGTCTTGGCGCCGGAGGCGCGCAGCGCCCCGGGCAGTCCGGCGAAGGCCAGCGTGCTGCCGGCGTCGAAGCCGTAGCAGGTGGCGCAGGCGTAGTCGGCCGGTGTGATCGGGTTGAACCCGACCAGCGGGATCCCGGCCTTGGACAGCGTCTGGGTGATCTGGTGACCCGAGGTGGAGAACGAGCCGACGACGGCCACCGAGTGGTTCGCCACCGCCTGGCGCGCGCACTTGACCGCGTCGTTCGGGTTGTTGTTCTCGTTGCAGACCTTGATCTCGATCTGCTTGCCGTTGATCCCGCCCTTGGCGTTCACGGCCGCCGCGGCCGCCTTCACCGCCGAGACGCCATACGGGAACGTCGGAGGTGTGGAGACAGTGGGAATGATGACTGTCAACACCACCCCGTCCTTCGGCTTCGCGGCCGTCCCCCCGGAACCGCTGCTACCACATCCCGTGATCGCGGCAACTGCGGCACAGACGGCGACACCACCCACGGTGGCGCGGCGTAACAGGCGCATCCAGAACCCCTCCGTATGTGATCTGCCTCTCAGAGCGCCACACGCTACGCAGGTCAGGACACATTCGTCTAGCTTTTCTAGATCTTCATGGACAATCTTCTCGCGATCAGTGCCCCGCGACGGGCGGCGGGCCGGTGTCGCCGCTCTTCCCGCCGGCCCGCCGGGGGCCTACCCGAGCCTCAGAGGGGCTTGCCGGAGTTCAGGTCGACGCCGGTGATCGGCTTGGCCAGGCTGAACTTTCCGTCATTGAGCCGCATGAAGAAGACCCGGGCGCTGCTCGCCCGGTCGAACCCGGGCACGTGGCCCTTCGCCGACGGCGTCCACGGCGGCAGGATGCCGAACAGGTCCACGTCCTTGGCCGTCCTGAGCGCGCCGTTCAGCGACGCCGCGGTGATGTCCCCGGAGATCTTCCCGGCCACCTGGGCCACCACGTGCACCGCGAGCCAGGCGCGCAGGCTGGAGGAGCTACGCAGGGCGGCGTCGGAGTCGCCGCCCTTGACCGCTGCGTCCAGCTCGGCCTTGTACCGGGCAAGGCCCGGGTACGCCGCCGTGTCGTCCACCGGCGGGTAGGCGCCCACGAGCATCAGTTTGTCGTCGGCGGTGCCACGGATCTTCGACACCGAGGACTGCACCGCGCCGTCGACGACCCCGATCGTGAACGGCGCCTTGGCCTGGTCGGCGGCCTTGATGAACGACAGCGTCAGCTCGTGCGAGAGGATCACGACCACCGCGTCCGCCTTGGTCCGCACCACCGCCTGGACGGCGGGGGCGAGGTCCGTCGAGGTCGCGGCGACCTTCACCGCGCTCATGGTCTGCAGGCCGGCGGCCTTCGCCGCGGCCTCGACGCCCTTCACGTTGGCCGCCGCCGCGGCCAGGTCGACGGTGACCGTCGTCACCGTCTTCGCGCCCTGGGACCGCAGCGCCCCCGGCAGACCCGCGAACGCCAGCACGCTGCCGGCGTCGATGGGGTAGCACGTGGCGCAGGCGTACTCGGTCGGTGTCGTCGCGCCGAAGCCCAGGTACGGGATCCCGCTGCGGGCGAGGATCGGGACGATCGACGACCCGAAGTCGGTGAAGGAGCCCGCGACCGCGACCGAGTGGTCGGCGACCGCCTGGCGCGCGCACTTCGCCGCGTCGTTCGGATTGTTGTTGTCGTTGCAGGCCTGGATCTCTATCTGCCTGCCGCCGATTCCGCCCTTGGCGTTGACGGCGGTCGCGGCGGCCTTCGCCCCGGCGATGACGTCCGGGAAGGTGGGGGGTATGGACTTGGTGGGAGCGATCACGGTGATGACGACGCCGTGCGGCTTCGCGTCGGATCCGGTGGAGTCACTGCCACACGCGGACATCACGACGGCGGCGCACAGGGCTATTCCACCGGCGATGGAGCGTCGAAACGGGCGCATCCACAGACCCTCGCATACGTGACCCAAGCCTCATAAAGCCACACCCCTCGCAGCTCGTCACAAGTGCGCCCAGCACAGACAGATCATTCACCATCTGTAAAAGGGCAATTACGGGATCTTGGGGAGAGTCATCCGGTACCCTGACGTGACCTGCGCGTTTTCCGTGGAAAGTGGCGGTCGCCACACGGAAAACAGCGCCACAACTCGGGGCGTCATAACGGGGCGTATCGACCGCACCGCCGGCCCAGGGGTGGCGGACCGGCGGGAACGGTGGGGCGGTGG
>NZ_FZMO01000253.1 GCF_900197875.1 Frankia canadensis
GGAGGCGGGGGACGCCGGTCCGCTGTCCGGGCCGGTGTCGCCGTACCAGACGGTGCGCCGGATGTGATCGACGTAGCTGACGATGATGTGCAGGACCCGGCGGGACACGTCGTCGACCGCGTAGTCGGCGACGACGCGGGGCCGCCGGTCGCTCTCTGCCTCCCGCACGATCAGCTGGACGGCGTCACAGATCCGGTCCGGCCGCAGCACACTGGACACCAGCACGCCGCGGTCCATGCCCTCCGGCCGCTCGTGGGCGTCCCGGATGAGCACGGCGGGGAAGCCGATGAGCGAGGCCTCCTCCGTCAGGGTGGCACTGTCCGACAGCACGCACAGCGCGGCCCGCTGCAGGGCGATGTAGTCGCAGAACCCGAACGGCCGGCAGAAGCGGACCCGGTCGTCGATCAGCGGCGCCCGCCCGGAGCGGCGCAGCGCGCCGAGGCGGTCGCGGGTGCGCGGGTGGGTCGAGACGATGATCGGCAGCCGGTGGCGGACCGCGAGCCGGTTGAGGGTCTCCAGCAGGGCGGCGAGCGCGTCGGGGCGGTCGACGTTCTCCTCGCGGTGCACGCTCGCGACCAGGTAGCGGCCGGCCTGCACACCGAGCGTGCCGAGCACGGACGACGTGTCGACGAGCGGCGCGTAGTGGGTCAGCACCTCCTGTACCGGCGAGCCGACGACGAAGATCCGGTCGGCGGGCAGGCCCTCGGCGAGCAGGTGGGCGCGGGCCCGCTCGGTCAGCGCCAGGTGGACGTCGCTGAGATGGTCGGCGACGCGGCGGTTGATCTCCTCGGGCACCCGCTGGTCGAAGCAGCGGTTGCCGGCCTCCAGGTGGAACACGGGGATCCGGCGGCGTTTGGCGGGGATCGCCGCGTAGCAGGTGTTCGTGTCGCCGTAGAGCAGCAGCGCGTCGGGGGACTCGGCGGCGAGGACCGGGTCCAGCCGGGAGATCAGCCGGCTGATCGTCTCGGCGGGGGTGGGGGCGGCCGCGTCGAGGGTGTGGTCGGGGCGGCGCACGCCGAGCTCGTCGAAGAAGACCTGACTGAGCTCGTGGTCGTAGTTCTGCCCGGTGTGCACCAGACGCAGGTCGACGGCCCGGTCGAGGGCGGCGAGAACCCGGCTGAGCTTGACCACCTCCGGCCGGGTGCCGACGACGGCGAGTACCCGCAGCCGGCGTTCCCGCGGGCCGCCGGCGGCGGGGACGGCGACGGCGGGCCGCGCGACACTCAGCGTCGCCCGGCGCGGCCGTGGGCCACTGGGCTGAGGGACCAGCGGGGTGACCCGCTCCCCTGGCGGCCCCGAGGGCACCGTCGGCACCGAGGGCCCGCTCTGCTCCGGAGTTCCAGTCGCCATTCGGACTCTCCCAGGCACGCATGGATCGTCATCCGGCCACCTGTGCGCCACCGCCGGGCGGAACCGTGCCCGCCCGCGAGCGCCATCCCCGTGACCGCCACCCGCAACCTATCACCCTGAGTAGCATCTGATAACCCTGAGTGAACGATCACCCGCTGGTCAGCGCTTTCCTTACCGTGCCATGAGGGACAGATCGGACAGGAGACCCGGGAGAAGGGCACGGAACCGCCGAAAACGGCAGGAAGCCGCCGCGCGCCGGCCAGGGGCCGACACGCGGCGGCAGGTGATGCAGGCGGAGTCGGAGACGATCTAGAGCAGCGAGCGCAGGACGTAGAGCAGGATGCCGCCGTGGCGGTAGTACTCCGCCTCCCCCGGCGTGTCGATCCGGACGACGGCCTCGAACGACTTCTCGCCGGCCTGCACGGTGATCGTCGGGGTCTTCTCGTCCACCGCGGCGAGGCCGGTGATGGTGAACGTCTCCTCGCCGGTCAGGCCCAGCGACTCGGCCGACTGGCCCTCGGGGAACTGCAGCGGCAGCACGCCCATGCCGATCAGGTTCGAGCGGTGGATCCGCTCGTAGGACTCGGCGATGACCGCGCGCACGCCCAGCAGCGAGGTGCCCTTGGCCGCCCAGTCCCGCGACGAGCCGGAGCCGTACTCCTTGCCGGCGAGCACGACCAGCGGCACGCCCTCGGCGGCGTACTTCTGCGCCGCGTCGTAGATCGCCAGCTGCTCGCCGTCCGGCAGGTGGCGGGTGACGCCGCCCTCGACGCCGGAGACGAGCTTGTTGCGCAGGCGGATGTTCGCGAAGGTGCCGCGGATCATCACCTCGTGGTTGCCGCGCCGGGACCCGTAGGAGTTGAAGTCGGTCGGCGCGACGCCGTGCTCGGTGAGGTACCGGCCGGCGGGCGAGTCCCTCTTGATGTTTCCCGCCGGGGAGATGTGGTCGGTGGTGACCGAGTCGCCGAGGACCGCGAGCGCGCGGGCGCCGACGATGTCGGTGCGGGCCTCGGGCTTGGCCGCCATCCCCTCGAAGTACGGAGGGTGACGGACGTAGGTGGAGTCATCCACCCAGCCGAAGGTCTGGGAGACCGCGCCGCCGTCGCCGACGGGCAGGGCCTGCCAGCGCTCGTCGCCGGACAGGTCGGCGTAGTCCGACTCGAACATGTCCGACCGGATGGCGTCCGCGACGACCGCGGCGACCTCGGCCTCGCTCGGCCAGACGTCGCGCAGGTAGACCGGCTGGCCGTCCTCGCCGATGCCCAGCGGGTCGGTGTCGAGGTTGATGTCCATCGTGCCGGCCAGCGCGTAGGCGACGACCAGCGGCGGGGACGCCAGGTAGTTCATCTTGATGTCGGGGCTGATCCGGCCCTCGAAGTTCCGGTTGCCGCTCAGCACGCTGACGACCGCGAGGTCGGCCTCGTTCACCGCCGCGCTGATCTCCTCCGGCAGCGGGCCGGAGTTGCCGATGCAGGTGGTGCAGCCGAAGCCGACCAGGTTGAAGCCGACCTTGTCCAGGTACGGCACCAGCCCGGCCCGCTCGTAGTAGTCCATGACGACCTTGGACCCCGGGGCGAGCGTGGTCTTGACCCACGGCTTGCGGGTCAGGCCCTTCTCGACGGCGTTGCGGGCGAGCAGCGCCGCACCGATCATCACCGTCGGGTTGGACGTGTTGGTGCAGGAGGTGATCGCGGCGATCGCGACGGCACCGTGGTCCAGCTCCACGGCGGTGCCGTCGGCGAGCGTCACCGGGGTCGGGTTGGACGGGCGGTCGGCCACGGGGCCAGCGACGGCGTTGACGGAGACCGGCGCGTCGGAGGGCTTGTCCGCGAAGGCCGCGGCCGGGTCGGAGGCGGGGAACGACTCGGCATCGGCCTCGTCGGCGCCACCGTTCGCCAGCGGCGTCGCCGTGGCGTAGGTGGGCAGCGCGGCGCGGAAGGCCTGCTTGGCGGTGGACAGCGGCACCCGGTCCTGCGGCCGCTTCGGGCCGGCGAGCGACGGCACGACCGTGGACAGGTCGAGCTCGAGCGTCGTGGTGTAGTCGGCCTCGCGACTCGGGTCGAGCCAGAGGCCCTGCTCCTTGGCATACGCCTCGACCAGCGCGATCTGCGGGGCGGGCCGGCCGGTGAGGCGCAGGTAGTTCAGGGTCTCGCCGTCGATCGGGAAGATGGCGCAGGTGGAGCCGTACTCGGGGCTCATGTTGGCGATGGTGGCCCGGCTGGCCAGCGGCAGGTTGGCCACGCCCTCGCCGTAGAACTCGACGAACCGGCCGACGACGCCGTGCCTGCGCAGCATCTCGGTGATGACGAGGACCATGTCGGTGGCGGTGGTGCCGGCGGGCAGCTCACCGGTCAGCTTGAAGCCGACCACGGTCGGGATGAGCATGCTGACCGGCTGGCCGAGCATCGCGGCCTCGGCCTCGATGCCGCCGACGCCCCAGCCCAGCACACCCACACCGTTGATCATGGTGGTGTGGCTGTCCGTGCCGACGAGGGTGTCCGGGTAGGCGAGCGTGCCCTCGGGCGTCTCCCGGGTGAACACGACCCGGGCCAGGTATTCCAGATTGACCTGGTGGACGATGCCGGTGTTCGGCGGGACGACCGTGAAGTTGTCGAAGGCCGCCTGCCCCCAGCGCAGGAACTGGTAGCGCTCCCGGTTGCGGCCGAACTCCAGCGCCGCGTTGAGCTCGAAGGCGTCCTGGCGGCCGAAGTGGTCGGCGATGATCGAGTGGTCGATCACCAGCTCGGCGGGCGCCAGCGGATTGATCTTCGCCGGGTCGCCGCCGAGCGCGGCCATCGCCTCACGCATCGCGGCGAGGTCCACCACACACGGGACGCCGGTGAAGTCCTGCATGATCACGCGGGCGGGGGTGAACTGGATCTCCTGACTCGGCGCGGCCGCCGGGTCCCAGTTCGCCAGCGCCCGGACGTGGTCGGCGGTGATGTTGGCGCCGTCCTCGGTGCGGAGCAGGTTCTCCAGGAGCACCTTCAGGCTGTAGGGGAGTCGATCGGCCCCGGGCACCGCGTCCAGCCGCCTGATCGTGTAGGTGCGGTCACCTACCGCGAGCGATCCGGTACTGCCGAAGCTGTCCATCGTTCTCCTCCTCGTCACCCGCCGCCCGTCACCCACGGACGACGGGGCTCGCCACCATGGCCACGCCCCTGCGGCACCACCATGGCGACACCGCCGGCGGCGAGCCCGTAGACGCAGGGCCGCCCGCGGCGTCGGCCATCCCCGGCCGGCTTTGACTCCATCCTGGCATTTACCGCCGACAGGCATCGCCGCAGAGGGCCTGTGACACAGCCGACGCGACCAACCGACCCACGTCTGGGTGGAATACCGGATTCATCCAGGTATGCGCCAGCCCGACTCCGGAGGTGGAGCGCCGGAGCCGCGCCCGGCCCATTTACTTAGCAAGGCTAACCATATCACACGGGAGCCTCGTCGAGATCGGCCTCGAGATCCGCCCCGAACCGATCGAGGAACACCTCCCGCTTGCGGCGCGGGCTCATCCCACCGGTACCCACCGAACGGGCGAGCATCCGCTCCTCCCAGCTGGCCATGTCGGTCACCACCCGGGCCGGCGCCCCCGCGACCAGCGAGCCGGCCGGCACGTCGCGCATCACCACGGCGCCCGCCGCGACCACGACGTCGGACCCGATCGTGACGCCCGGCATGATGATCGCGTTGATGCCGAGGATGGTGTCGGAGCCGATCCGGATCGGCGCGACCACGTCGATGTCGGGATAGCGCCGCCGCATCCGGCTGGCGGCCCCGTCGTGGGTGACGAAGCGGACCCCGCCGGCGATACCGACCCGGTCGCCCAGCCTGATCAGGTAGGGCTCGGTACCGAACGTGGCCGACGTGAGTTCGATGAGCCGGCAGTCGGCGCCGAGACGCACGCCGATCCAGCGGGCGTAGCGCACCGGGTCGGTGCGCAGCAGGTAGGTGCGCCACGCCACCCGCCCCACCCGTCCCACCAGCGC
>NZ_FZMO01000067.1 GCF_900197875.1 Frankia canadensis
CCGCCCCCCAGGACATCCGCGGAGCTGCCTGAGGTGCTGGCCACGCAGGTCAACGCGTGGCTCGCTGCCGACCCCGACCCCGCGGACCGGGCCGAGCTCGACCGGCTGCACGCCGCGGCGGCCACCGACCAGGGCGCGCTGGCCGACCTGGAGGACCGCTTCCGCGCCCCGCTGCGCTTCGGCACCGCCGGGCTGCGTGGTCCGCTGCGCGCCGGACCCGCGGGCATGAACACCGCCGTCGTCCGCCGCGCCGCCGCCGGGCTCGCCGCCTGGCTGCGGGCACGGGCGGACGAGCGGGCGGCGAACCGGGTGCCGCTCGTCGTCGTGGGGTACGACGCCCGGCACCGCAGCGAACCGTTCGCGGTGGACAGCGCGCGGGTCCTGGCCGGGGCCGGGCTGCGCGCACTGGTGCTGCCGAGGCCGCTGCCCACCCCGGTGCTGGCGTTCGCCGTTCGGCGGCTGAACGCCGACGCCGGAGTGATGGTGACCGCCAGTCACAACCCCGCCACCGACAATGGCTACAAGGTCTATCTCGGCGGCGAGGGCGCCGGCGGCGAGAGCACTGACGACGCGGATCCGGGCCGGGGCGTCCAGCTCGTGGCGCCGGCCGACGCCGACATCGAGCGACGGATCGCCGCCGTCGGCCCCGCCAGGGCCATCCCGCTCGCCGACTCCTGGCGGCGCACGGACGACCCGACCCTCGAAAACCCACGCGATGTAGGGCAGACCCCCAGCGGCCGGCGGCCGGACGATCTGCGGCTGCCCGGCGACGGCCCGGTCGTCGAGCAGTACGTGCGGGCCGCCGCGGCGACGGCACTCGACCTGCTCGCGCCGGAGGGGACGGCCTCGACGGCCGGCCCGGGCTCGACGAATAGCCCGGGCTCGACGGCCGACCCGGGCTCGACGGCCGTCGTCGTCTACACGCCGTTGCACGGGGTCGGTGGCCAGGTGCTCGCTGACGTCTTCGCCGCCGCCGGGCTGCCGCGTCCGGTGGTCGTCGAGGAGCAGGCCAGGCCGGATCCGGACTTTCCGACCGTGCGATGGCCGAATCCGGAGGAGCCCGGCGCGATGGATCGGGCGCTGGCGCTCGGCGAGCGTGTCGGCGCCGACGTGGTGCTGGCGACCGACCCGGACGCCGACCGCTGTGCCGTCGCGGTCGGCGGGCGGATGCTGACCGGCGACGAGGTCGGCCTGCTGCTCGCCGACCTGGTCCTGCGCCGCCGGCCCGGACCGGTGGCGACGACGCTGGTGAGCTCGCGTGGCCTGCGCGCGCTCGCCGCCTCCTACGGGGTGCCGTACCGGGAAACCCTCACCGGCTTCAAGTGGATCATGCGGGCGGATGCGCGGCTGGTCTTCGGGTACGAGGAGGCGCTCGGGTACGCCATCGCGCCCGACCTGGTCCGGGACAAGGACGGCATCACCGCCGCGCTCGCGATCGCCCTGCTCGCGGGGGATGCCCGCCGCCGCGGGCTGACGCTGCTCGATCTGCTCGACGAGCTGGCCGTCCGGATCGGCGTGCATCTCACCACGGCGCGCTCGGTGCGCGTCACCGACCCCGACGACCTCGACACGATCATGCGCCGCCTGCGCGCCGCGCCCCCGTCGCACCTCGCCGCCCGGCCGGTCACCGCCCACCGCGACCTGCTGCGCGGCGGCACCGCCGCCGACGACGCGGCCACCGTCCTGCCACCGGCCGATGTGCTCGAGCTGTCACTCGACCGGGACCGCGTGATCATCCGCCCCAGCGGCACGGAGCCCAAGCTGAAGATCTACGTCGAAGCGGTCGAGCCCGTCGCCGGTGCCACCCGCGCCGGCGTCCCCCCGGCCCGAACCCTCGCGCGCCGCCGTCTCACCGACCTCACCGCGGCCGTCGACGCCCTGCTCACCGGCCTCCCCTGACGGCGCCGGTCCCGCTCACATCAGGCCGAAGATGCGGTCGCCGGCGTCGCCCAGGCCGGGGACGATGTAGGCGGTGTCGTTGAGCCGTTCGTCGACGGCGGCCGCCACGACGGTCAGCTCCGCCGCCGCATCGGCCGGCAGGCCGGACTCGAGCGCGACGAGCCCCTCCGGCGCGGCCACGACCGCGACCACCGTGATGCCACGGGCGCCGCGGTCGAGCAGCAGGCGCAGGCAGTGCAGGGCGGACCCGCCGGTGGCGAGCATCGGGTCGAGCAGGAACACGGGGTGCCCAGCGAGATCGTCGGGCACGGACTCCAGGTAGGCGGTCGGCTGGTGGGTGGTCTCGTCGCGGGCGAGACCGATGAAGGCGGTGTGCGCGGTCGGGAGCAGGGCCAGCGCCGCGGGCAGCATGCCGAGGCCGGCGCGCAGGACTGGCGCGACGACGGGCTCGGCCGCCAGCCGGGTGCCGGCCGTCGTCGCGAGCGGCGTCGTCACGGTCACCGGCATCACCGGCAGCGCGCGGGTGGCCTCGTAGACCAGCATCGTCGCGAGGTCGTGCAGGGCGGGCCGGAAGCGGTCACGGGGCGTGCGCTCGTCCCGCAGGACAGTGAGCGCCATCGCCGCCAGGGGGTGGTCCACGACGTGCAGGTGCACAGACTGACTCCTCGGCACTGGAGCGGGTCGGGGTGAGCGACGCGCGGACGGGAGACCGACGGGAGGGCCGGCGAGGCTGGCCGGGTCGGCCAGCACGGTTTGGCAGGAGTGCGCGGTCTGGTAAGCGTGCGCGGGTTCGTAGGCGTGCGCGGGTTGGCAGGCGTGCACGGGTTGGCAGGTGTGCGCGGGTTGGCAGGTGTGCCCAGGTTGGCAGGCATGTGTGGGTCGGCAATGGTGCGCGGGTCGGCAATGATGCAAGGTATGACACGCGTGCCCGCCGGAGCCGACCGTCCCGCCGAGCAGCCCGGGTCCGCCTCACCTTCACCGTCGCCGCAGGAGCCGACGCCGGGGCGGCCCGTCCTGCGGCGTGCCGAGGTCGCCCGGATGATCGACCACACCCTGTTGGCGCCGGCGGCCACCGACGAGGAGGTGCTGGCGCTGTGCGCGCAGGCGACCCGACTCGGGGTCGGCGCCGTCTGCGTGGCGCCGACGCACGTCTACCTGGCGGCTGCGAGCATTCGGCGCGGTGACCGCGACGAGCGGACGCCCACCGCCGCCGTGGCCACGGTGGTCGGGTTCCCGCATGGCAACCATCTGACCGTCATCAAGGCGGAGGAGGCGCGCCGCGCGGTCGCGGACGGCGCCACCGAGGTCGACATGGTCATCGACATCGCGAACGCGATGGACGAGAACTGGCAGGCGATCGAGACCGAGATCATCGAGGTCCGGCTGTCCGTGCCGCCGCACGTGATCCTCAAGGTCATCCTGGAGACGGCGCTGCTGCCCGACGAGAGCATCATCGCCGCCTGCCGGGCGGCCGAGGCCGGCGGCGCCGAGTTCGTCAAGACGTCGACCGGTTTCCATCCGGCGGGTGGCGCCAGCGTGCGGGCTGTGCGCGCGATGGCACGGGCGGTGGGAGGCCGCCTCGGGATCAAGGCATCGGGCGGGATCCGCACCGCCGACCAGGCGACCGCGATGATCGACGCCGGGGCGACCCGCCTCGGCCTGTCGGCCTCCGAGGACGTCCTGGCCGGATTTCCCGTCTGACAGACCCACGCTGCCTCCACCACCGGGCCGCGCCATCGAATCGCGCCACCGAGCGTGATGAAAAGATGACACAGAGCAGGGAGAACCGCCCGCCATCCTGCCCCGTTCTCCCCTCAGGCGGCGGCTCCGGCGGGCACCCAGCAGTCCGCCAGGTGGTCGTCGACCAGGCCACAGGCCTGCATGAGCGCGTAGGCGGTGGTCGGGCCGATGAAGACGAACCCGGTGGCGCGCAGCGACTTCGCCAGCGCCACTGACGCCGGCGTCATCGCCGCGACGTCGGACAGCCGGACCGGACGCGGGGCGGCGGGCGGCTGATGGGCCCAGATCAGCTCGGGTAGCGGGCGGTCGAGCGCGAGCACGGCCCGGGCGTTGGCGATGGTTGCCTCGATCTTGCGGCGGTTGCGGACGATCCCGGCGTCCGCAAGTAGCCGCTCGACGTCGGCCGGACCGAACGCGGCGACCGCGGCGGGATCGAAGTCGGCGAAGGCGGCGCGAAACGCCGGCCGCTTGCGCAGAATCGTCAGCCAGGACAGGCCGGACTGGAACGCCTCCAGCGTGAGCCGCTCGAACAGGCCCACCGTGTCCCGCACCGGGCGGCCCCACTCGCCGTCGTGGTACTCGATGTACTCCGGCGCGGACAGGCCCCACGGGCAGCGCGCCCGCCCGTCCGCCCCGAGCACCGCGCCGCCCGCGTCGGCGGCAGGTGCCGCGGGCCGCTCGTCCGCCGGCAGGGTCGTGCTCATCTCGCGAAGTCCTCCTGGACGTAGGGCGCGTAGCCCGGCTTGATGACGTCGTTGATCAGGATGAGCCGTTCGTCGAACGGCAGGAACGCCGACTTCATCGCGTTGAGCGTCAGCCAGCGGATGTCCGACCAGCCGTAGCCGTGCACGTCGACGAGGGTGGCGAACTCGCTGGACAGCGACACGCCGCTCATCAGCCGGTTGTCCGTGTTCACCGTCACGCGGAAGTGCAGCCGGCGCAGCAGGCCGATGGGGTGCCGCTCAATGCTCGGTGCGGCACCGGTGTGCACGTTCGACGTCGGGCACATCTCCAGCGGCACCCGCACGTCACGCACGTAGTTCGCCAGGTTGCCGAGAGTGGCCTTGCCGTCCGGGTCGACGGTGATGTCGTCGACAATGCGCACGCCGTGGCCGAGCCGGTCCGCGTTGCACCACTGGACCGCCTCCCAGATCGACGGCAGCCCGAACGCCTCGCCGGCATGGATCGTGAAGTGGCCGTTGGCCCGCTGGATGTACTGGAAGGCGTCCAGATGGCGGGTCGGCGGGTTGCCGGCCTCGGCGCCGGCGATATCGAAGCCGACGACACCCGCGTCGCGCCAGCGCACCGCGACCTCGGCGATCTCCAGCGACCGGGCCTGGTGGCGCATGGCCGTGAGCAGCGCGCGGATCCGCAGCGGCGTGCCGGCGGCGCCGGCGCGGAACCCGTCGAGCACCGCCTCGACCACGGCGTCCAGGGACAGGCCGCGCCCGACGTGCAGTTCGGGGGCGAAGCGCACCTCCGCGTAGACCACGCCGTCAGCCGCGAGGTCCTCGGCGCACTCGCGGGCGACCCGCGCGATCGCCTCCGGGGTCTGCATGACGGCCACGGTGTGGCTGAACGTCTCGAGGTAGCGCACCAGCGACCCGCTGTGCGCGCCGCCACGGAACCAGGTGCTCAGGGCGTGCACGTCGGTGGTCGGCAGGTCCCGGTAGCCGACCTCGTCGGCGAGCTCCACCACGGTGGCCGGCCGCAGGCCACCGTCGAGGTGGTCGTGCAGCAGGACCTTCGGCACCCGACTGATCTCGTCGACCGTGATCGGGCCGGGCGCGGTGTCGTTGGTCATCTCTCCTCCGTCTCACCCCAGACGGTAGGACACGGGTCCGACAGAACTCAGCGGACGCGGCCGAGGACGAGGGGGGTGGCGGCCGGTGGCGCCGGGCCGACGGCGATCGCGCCGGTGAGGGCCACGCGGGCCCGGTCGAAGGTGGCCGGATCGTCGGTGTGCAGCTCCAGCAGCGGGCGGCCCGCCTCGACCGGATCGCCGACGCCCGCGAGCCAGCGCACCCCCGCCGCGGCCGACACCGCATCCTCCTTGCGGGCCCGCCCGGCGCCCAGCCGCCAGGCCGCGACCCCCACTGCGCGAGCATCCAGCCTGGTCAGATACCCCGACGCCGGCGCTGGCACGGTCTCGACCGTCGAGGCGCGGGGCAGCGCCGCATCGGGATCGCCGCCCTGGGCCGCCACCATCGCCCGCCACACGGGGTACGCCTCCCCGCGCGCCAGTACCTCCGCCGGATCAGGTGTCGGGCCGCCCGCGCCGGTACCGCTGTCCGCCCCCGCCAGGTCGAGCATGAGCCGGGCGAGGGCGACCGTGACCTCCACGACGTCGGCCGGGCCGCCGCCGCGCAGCACGTCCACCGCCTCGGCCACCTCCAGGGCGTTGCCGGCGGTCCGCCCGAGCGGGCTGTCCATCGCGGTGAGCAGCGCCTCGGTGCGCACGCCGGCCGCCGCGCCCAGCCCGACCATCGTCCGTGCCAGCTCCCGGGCCTCACCCGCCGAGGTCATGAACGCGCCACTGCCGACCTTGACGTCGAGCACGAGCGCCGACGTCCCCTCGGCGATCTTCTTGCTCATGATGGACGAGGCGATCAGCGGGATCGACTCGACCGTCCCGGTGACGTCGCGCAGTGCGTACAGCCGGCGGTCGGCGGGGGCGAGACCGGCCCCGGCGGCGCAGATCACCGCGCCGATCTCGCCGAGCTGGCGGCGCATCCGCCCCAGTGGCAGGTCGGCCCGCCAACCGGGGATCGACTCCATCTTGTCCAGGGTCCCGCCCGTGTGCCCGAGGCCGCGCCCGGACAGCTGCGGGACGGCGACCCCGCAGGCCGCGACGAGCGGCACCAGCGCCAGCGAGACCTTGTCCCCGACGCCGCCGGTGGAGTGCTTGTCGACGGTCGGACGGCCGACGCCGGCCAGGTCCAGCCGCTCGCCACTGTCGATCATGGCGCCGGTCCAGCGGGCCAGCTCGGCCGGCGACATGCCGCGCCACACCACGGCCATCAGGTACGCCGACATCTGTTCGTCGGCGACGGCGCCGCGGGTGTAGGCGTCCACCAGCCAGTCGATGGCCTCACCGGACAGCGAGCGACCGTCCCGCTTGGCTCGGATCAGATCGACGGCGTCGAAGGCGGCGCTCATCCCCGCCCCCCGGCCGACGACGCGGGCGTGCCGGGCGTGCCGGGCGTGCCGGGTGACGGTGGGTCCGGCAGGTCGGCGGGCCCGAACGCGCCGGGCAGCAGCTCGGCCAGCGGGCGCACCCCGTCCGCGGTGGCGACCAGCAGATCCGGACCGCCGTGCTCGTGGAGAAGCTGGCGGCAGCGGCCGCAGGGCGCGAGCGGGCGCCCGTCCGCGTCGACGCAGACGAAGGCGACCAGCCGCCCGCCGCCACGGGCGTGCAGCGCCGAGACCAGCCCGCACTCGGCGCACAGCGCGAGACCGTAGGAGGCGTTCTCCACGTTGCAGCCGACGACGATCCACGGCTCGTCGCCGGTGGTCCGCCCGTCCGCGTCCGGCAGGTCGACGACCAGTGCGGCGGCGCCGACCCGCAGGCCGGAGTAGGGCGCGTACGCGCCGCGGGCGACGCGGGCGGCGGCTTCGCGCAGCCGCGCCCAGTCACGGTCGTCGACCGTCCATCTCATGTCTGCGGCTCCCTGTCGCTCGTGCCCGCCCGCATCGTCGGCCGCCTTCGTCCGGGGCAGGTCAGGCCCCTGTCCGCGCCGGTCCGCGTGGTCTGGTCGGGTGCTGTCGCCAGCATGCCCGACCGTCCTGAACCCGCCACGATGTGATCCCATGGACGCGAGGCTCACCGTCGACGAGGAAGGGGGAGAAGCATTGGCAGGCGAGTCCCCGGGCAACCCGGGCCTCCCGAGCTCTGCCGGGGCGGCCCTGGTCGGCGGGCGCTACCGGCTCGACGGCATTCTCGGGCGCGGCGGATTCGGGGTGGTGCACCGGGCCACCGACGAGCTGCTGCACCGGGTGGTCGCCGTCAAGGAGGTCCGGCTGCCGATCAGCGAGAGCGGTCTGGAGCGTGACCGTGCCCGGGAGCGGGTGCTGCGGGAGGCACGCGCGGCCGGGCGGCTGCACCATCCGGGCGCGGTGACCGTCCTCGACGTCATCGACGACGGCGATCTGCCCTGGATCGTGATGGAGTTCGTCGAGGGCCGGTCGCTGGCGCGGATCATCGCCGACGAGGGCCCCCGTCCGATCGACGAGACATGCCGGATTGGCATCAGTCTCGCGTACGCGCTGGAGGCCGCGCACCGGCTCGGCGTCGTGCACCGGGATGTCAAACCGAGCAACGTGCTGGTCACACCCGATGGGCGGGCCCGACTCACCGACTTCGGCATCGCGGTGAGCCACGGCGATCCCCGCCTGACAAGCACCGGTATGGTGCTCGGCTCGCCCGCCTACCTGCCGCCCGAGCGAGCCCGGGGGGACACCGGCAGCGCCGCGGGCGACCGCTGGGGGCTTGGGGCGGCCCTGTTCACCACCGTCGAGGGCACCCCGCCCTACGCCGGCGCCAACGCGATCGCGGTGCTGGCGGCCCTCATGCGGGGGCAGCGCCAGCCCTTCCGGCTCGCCGGCCCGCTGGCCCCCCTCATCGACGATCTGATGGCACCGCGGGCGGCCGAGCGCCCCTCCCTGTCGACGGTGCGCCGGCGGCTGCGCGAGATCCTCGCCCACGCGGGCGGCCCGCGCGCGTCCCGGGGCGCCGGGGGCGCGTCCCGCCCGAAACGGCACGACCTCGCCGCGACCACCCCGCACGAAAACATGACGTCGAACACATCTCCGCAACCGCCTCTCGCCACTGCCACCACAGCGACCCGAGACGATCCGACGGTCGATTCTCCCGCGATCGCCGACGCGCGCGAAGCCGATTCACCGGCACCCACTCCGGCCGGATCGTCCGGCGCGATGACGAACGGTGACGATTCATCACACCCGCCACCCGCGACAGCGCCGGCCGCGGTAACGGAACCAGTACTGAATATCACCACACCGGAATCCCTCGAAAATCACACTGGACACTCCGGAGAGCCGGCGCCGGCTTCATCCGGGAAATCAGAAGACCACCAAACGGACCACGAACACCTGAATGCGGCGCAACATCCGACCGGCGCCTCCACCGGAGAAACACCATCCGACGATCACGCCGCGTCCCTCCAAAACGGCGGGCAACCAGCTGACAACCCGCCGGGCGCGTCCACCCACACCACACCGGGTATCCCGGGCGCCGGCCCGGCGGCGGGCGTGATCGCCCCAGCCACGTCCGCGTCCGGGCAGGTCGAGGCAGCGGTCGCGGGAGT
The DNA here is from genome assembly GCF_900197875.1 of Frankia canadensis. Classification (GTDB taxonomy): domain Bacteria; phylum Actinomycetota; class Actinomycetes; order Frankiales; family Frankiaceae; genus Frankia; species Frankia canadensis. The sequence continues at coordinate 8,967 of NZ_FZMO01000067.1, forward strand.
GGCCGCGACGGTCGCCACCGACGCGACGGCGGTGCTGCACGCAGCCACCGACGGTCCCCCCGCGGGCCCCGCCCCGGCCGCGACCGGCCCGGATGACCCCGCGCCCGCCTCCACGGGCGATCCCGGCGACCAGGTGGCCGCGACGGCCACCGACGACGCGCCCACCGTGACGATGGTCGGCGCGGAGGGAGCGGGGAAGGCCGCGGGAATCGTCGGCGCGGAAACGGCTGTCGGCGCAGGGATGACCACCAGCACGAACACGACCATCAGCGCTCAGACGGACATGGACGTCGCGGGTCAGGATGCGGCCACGGCCGTCGCGCCGCTGCCCGCCCCGCCGACCCAGGCCGCCCCGCCGACCCAGGCCGCGCCGCCGCCCGGGCCGGGGCGGCCGCGGCTGACCAGCCCGCTGGACCGGCTGCGCGCCACGGACCGGACGCGCGCGCTGGGCGGGATTCCCGCACGGGCCCGGCTGATCGGCCGCGCGGCCGCCGCCGTCCACCTGCCCGGTCACGCGCACCCGGCCGAACCGGCCCCCGCGCCCGACCTCGCCCGGCCCGCGGACCTCTCCCCACCCGCGGATCCCGCCCAGCGCGCCGACCTGACCCGGCCCGCCGACACCGCGGCGCCGCCCGCACAGACCCCGGCGACCGGACCGACGGCGCCGTCGGTGCCCGTCTCCGACTCGACGTTGCCGGTGCCGGCTCAGCCTGACGCCACGGCGGCGATGTCCCCGCGGCGGTCGGCGGCGAGTACCAGGACGTGGAGCGGGCGGGCGCCGGAGTCCGGCGGCCTGGACGGGAAGGCGCCGGCGGGGAGGCCGGCGGGTCCGGGTGGCCCGCGGCGGGCGCGGACCGTCGCCGTGGCGGCGGTGGCCGTCCTCGTCACCGCCGCGCTCGTCGTCGTGCTGGTCCTGCTGACCACCGCGGGTTCCGACGCCGAATCCGGTCCCGGGCCGGCCACCGCCGGCCCCGCCGGCGAGGTGGCGGACGCCGGTGGAGCGGACCGTCCACCCGGATCGCGCCCGACGGCGGCGACGGGGGGGCGGTCCGCCGCCGTGCGGGCGGCTGATCGCGAGGCCGGGCCCGTCGATCCGGTCGCCCACGGGACCCCGCCGGCCGCCGCGCCGGCCGGCTGGACGTCCTACACCGATCCCGACGCCGGCTGGTCGGTGGCGTACCCGTCCGGCTGGCACCGCCAGCAGGGCCCGGGCGGGGCCGGCAACGTCGATTTCGTGGACCCGGCTACCCGGTCCTTCCTGCGGGTGGGTAGCGTCAGGCAGGCAAACACCTCCGCAATCGGAGACTGGCAACGCAACGAGGCCGGATTCGTTCGGAGCGTGCAGGACTATCGGCGCGTACGGCTCGCTCCCAGCGACGGTGGGGATGGCACCGGCCAGGCCGACTGGGAGTTCACCTACCGCAGGTCGGACGGGATCATGGTTCATGTGCTCAACCGGGGCGCGATTCGCAACGGTCACGGATATGCCCTCTACTGGCATACCCGCGACGACCTCTGGTTGCAGGATCAACCATTGATGCGCCAAGTCTTCGGAACCTTCCGGCCTGGTCCGTGATGTCATCATTCGCCGGACTTCCGACTCTCGTCGCGACGGGAAGCACGCAGGCCGTCAGGCACGCGGATCCGTCCGTCTGTCAGACTTGACACGATGGCCAAATCGGCAAGCGTGCCCCCGGACACCGACCGGCATGGCACGCCTCGTTACGTAGCTCAGCGCTACCGTCTCGACACGCCCATCGGGCGGGGTGGAGCGGGTGTCGTCTGGCGTGGTGAGGACGAGCTCCTCCAGCGGCCGGTGGCCATCAAGGAGATCCTCGTCCCGATGGCCGGCGCGCAGAACGAGCGCGACGCCATCCGGGCCCGTGTCCTGCGCGAGGCGCGCGCGCTGGCCCGGCTGCACAGCCCCGCCATCGTCTCCGTGTACGACGTGGTCGAGGAGCACCAGCGGCACTGGATCGTCATGGAGCTCGTCGACGCGGACAGCCTCGGCGACGTGATCCGCAACCATGGCCCGCTGCCGTTCGACCAGGTCGCGGCCATCGGCCTGGCGCTGACCGACGCGCTCGCCGCCGCCCACTCCGCCGGCGTGCTGCACCGCGACGTCAAGCCGGGCAACGTCCTGCTCGGCCGGGACGGCCGGGTCCGCCTCACCGACTTCGGCATCGCCGCCACCGAGGGCGATGTCACCCTCACCGGGACCGGCGCGCTCGTCGGCTCCCCCGCCTACATCGCCCCCGAGCGGGTCCGCGGCTCGTCCGGCAGCCCGGCCAGCGACCTGTGGGGCCTCGGCGCGACGCTGTACTCCGCCGTCGAGGGCCAGCCACCGTTCGAGGGCCCGGAGACCTACGCGGTGCTCACCGCCGTCGTCGAGGGTCGGCGCCGCGCCTTCCGGCTGGCGGGTCCCCTGCGCAACCTCCTGAGCGATCTGATGGACCGCCCGGCGGAGGAGCGCCCCGACGTCACGGAGATCCGCCGCCGGCTCATCCCCGTCGCCCGCAACGCCAACCCGGTTCCCGCCTCGGTGATGCACGCCCGGTCCCGCGGCGAGGACGACGAGGGCCCGAGCGCGGCCGACGTCGGCCTGGAGAACCTCGACGACGCGGCGGACCGGCCCGCCCAGGCGGCGCCCGGCGGCGGTCCGGCCACCGGCGGCGCGCCCGGGCCGGCCTCCGCGATGCCGCGGACCGGGCCGGACGGCCGCTCCCGCGGCACCGGGCCGCGGGCCGACGCCCCGCCGCTGCCCGCGCCGGTCCTGGGATCCGCCGCACCCGGCGAGGCTGAGATCACGGCCGACCCGGTGGTCTCGTCCGCGGCCGCGGACGAGACCACCATCTCACCCGCGACCGGCGGCGGCCGCGCGTCCGCCCAGGCGGCCCCGCCACGGCGGACCGGTCCCCAGGCGGGCGATCACCACGACGCGCACACCCAGGTCGGGATGTCCGGCCAGGCCACCGGTGCGGTCCGGGGCGGCGCGGACGACGAGACCCGCATCGGCACCCTCCCCATGGTCGGGGCCGCCGATCTCGGCCTGCTCGACGACGATCACGCGGCCGGTCTGGTCCCGCTCGACGAGGCTCGGCGGCGCGCCGATTCCCCGCCCCCCGGCGGGCCCGGCGACGGCTGGCGGCAGGGCGACGACGCGGCCCGGCGGCGCCGGATGACGATCGCCATCGCGGCGGGCGCGGTCGTCGCCCTCGCCGGCGCGATCATCGCCCTGGCGACGCTGTCCGGCGGCGGCTCGTCCGGCGGCCACAACGACGTCGGCGCCCAGGAGACGACCGCCCCACCCACCGCGGCGCAGACCGTCCCCTCGGCCACGCTGCCGGCGTACACCGCTCCGGTCTTCGTCACCCCGGACGCGCCGCGGCACACCCCCCGCCGGCCGCGAAACACTCCGACGCAGACCGTCGAGCCGACGCAGACGGAGGCGCCGCCCTCGGCGACGGCCACCGTGGAGCCCACGCCCAGCGCGACGCCCTCGGCCACGTCCACCTCGCCCAGAGGCCCGTCGCCGAGCTCCGCGCCGACGTCAGCGACGGGCAAGCCGTCCTCGCCCTCCGCGGGCGCGCCCACTGCCCCGCCGACACCGCCCACGGCGCCATAACGATCATCGCAGCGGTGACCCGGATCGTCCGATAGTGAATGTCCGGCCGGCGCGCGGCCGGCCGGCCAGCGAGCTGTCGATCCCGCGGGCCCGCACGGAACCGTGTTTTCACGTCGTTTCCGTCGCCAGAACCCGGCGGGCGTCACCACCGCGGGCATGATGCGGCGCCGCGGGCGTCCCAGGGTCAGGGTGTGTTTTCGGAGAAACGCGCGTGCCCATCCGGGCGCGGGGCTGGATCAGACCGCGCGGCGGGGCATCAGATCCTGCGCCCGCAGCACCCGCAGCAGGTCGTCGGGCTGGATCAGCAGCCTCCCGGTCGGCGGCCGGGTCGGCTCGGACTCGTCGTACTCGATCGTGACGGGCAGGCGGTAGAAGTCGCCGAGGTGGCCGGCGAGCTCCATGAGCCGCCGCTCCGTCTCCTTGCCGCGCCGCCAGGTGCGCTCGTCCGCGTCGGAGTCCTGCGCGCCCTCCCGCTCCAGGCGATGCGTGCGGCACAGCCCGTCCGGGTCCTTCTCGATCGCCCGCTTCCCGCACCGGTGGGCGACGTACCCCCGCCCACCTCCCCTCACCATGGCGGTGCAGCGCTCAAAGTCCCACATGATCGATCAGCGCCCGCTTTCGTCTCGTCCGACCTGCCACCGCGGACCGGTCTCGAAACGCCCGCCCGCCAAGGCTAGGACGGCTACGGAGCATGTCCATGCCCTGGGCGCGGAATTCACACCGATGTCACAGAAAGGCGCGCTTACCGGTTGCGCGGGCACGTAACGCATCAACCTCATCATGAAAGAATAATCAGTAAAATACGTTGTGGCGTTACCGCAAAGGCGCCACCAAAGCCGCGGGTTCGCTGCCGCTGCTCGGTGACCGCGATCACTCCTGACGGTGGCGGCCGGACCGGCTCCGGCTCCTCACTGTCAGACGGCGTCGGTGGCGAGGGCGAACGGGAGCACCGCCGGCGCGCCCGCCTGCCGCACCAGGCGGGCGGCCACCGTCATCGTCCAGCCGGTGACGATCCGGTCGTCGACGAGCAGGACCGGGCCGTCGACCTCCGCCAGCGCGGCCGCGAGGCCCGGCGGGACGGCGAAGGCGGCCCAGAGCCCGGCGAGGCGGTGCGCGCTGTTGTGGACCTCCCCGGCGGACGGACCGCCGGCGACCCGGTCGAGCTGGCCGAGCAGCGGCAGCCGTCCGATCGCGGCGATCCGCTCGGCGAGGCTCCCGACCAGGCGGGGACGCCCCCGGGAGGCGACGGCCACCACCGCCACCGGCCGCCGCGACCAGCCCCAGCCGGCGAGCGTGCCGACGACCGCCTCCACCAGATCGGGTGCCAGGGACTCGTCCGCGGCACCCGCGGCGAAGATCGGCCGCAGCCGGTTGCCCCATCCGATGTCGCCGAGCCGCGCGAGCACCCGCCCCGGCTCGGCGCCCGCCCCGGCCGGGATCCGCCCCGACGCGGCCACGCCGAGCCGGCTCATGCCCGTCGGCCACATCCGGCGCGGCTCGACGACGACGCCCGGGCGCATCAGCTCCGCGCGGGCCCGCCCGGCCGCCTCGGCCGAGACCGTGGACGCCCACACCCGGCCGGTGCAGCGGTCGCACCGGCCGCAGGGCGCGGCGGTCGGGTCGTCGAGCTGGCGGCGCAGGAACTCCATCCGGCAGCCCTGGGTGGCGAGGTAGTCGAGCATCGCCTGCTGCTCACTCGCCCGGGCGGCGGCGACCCGTCGGTAGCGCTCCTCGTCGTAGAACCAGGGCTGCCCGGTCGCCGTCCAGCCGCCGCGGACCCGCATGACGGCCCCGTCGGTGTCGAGAACCTTGAGCATCTGGTCGAGGCGGCCCGGCCCCAGGTCGACGGAGGTCAGCAGCGCCTGGGTGGACAGCGGGCCGCGGGCGTCGGCGAGCGTGGCGAGCACGGTCCGCACGACGCGCTCGGGCGGGAAGGAGGTGTCGGCGAAGTAGCGCCAGATGTCGCGATCCTCCGTGGCCGGCAGCAGGATCACCTCGGCGGTGTCGACGGCCCGCCCGGCCCGGCCGATCTGCTGGTAGTAGGCCACCGGCGACGCCGGCGCGCCCAGGTGGACGACGAACCCCAGGTCCGGCTTGTCGAAGCCCATCCCGAGCGCGCTGGTCGCGACGAGGGCTTTCACCCGGTCGGCGAGCAGGTCCTCCTCCGCGGCGATCCGCTCGGCCGCCTCGGTGCCACCGTGGTAGCAGGTGACCGCGTGCCCCTCCGCGCGCAGGAAGGCCGTCAGTTCCTCGGCGGCGGCCTTGGTCAGCGTGTAGACGATCCCGGAGCCGGGCAGTTCCCGCAGCCGCTCGGCGATCCAGCCGAACCGCTCCTCGGCCCGCGCCAGCGCGACGACGGCGAGGCGCAGGCTCTCCCGGTCCAGCGTCCCCCGCAACACCAGCGTCCCTGCCCCGTCGGCGGCTCCGTCCGGACCTTCGGTGCGGCCCGTCCCGACGGTGCCGCCCAGACCGACGGTGCCGCCCACACCGACGGTGCCGCCCAGCCCGACGGTGCCGCCCAGCCCGACGGTGCCGCCCATGTCCACGGCGCTGTCCGGGCCTGCGGCGCCGCTGGGGCCGCCCGCCGGCGGCGGGCCCGGGACGCCGGGGGCGCCGCCGAGCTGCTCACTGACGTCGGCGACGACGCGTTCGTTGGCCGTGGCGGTGGTGGCCAGGACGGGGACGCCGGGACGCAGGCCGGCGATGAGGGTGCGAAGACGGCGGTAGTCGGGCCGGAAGTCGTGCCCCCAGTCGGAGATGCAGTGGGCCTCGTCGACGACGAGCAGGCCGGTGGTGGCCGCGAGCTCGGGCAGGTAGTCGTCCCGGAAGGTCGGGTTGTTCAGCCGTTCGGGGCCGATGAGCAGCACGTCGAGCTCGCCGGCCCGCAGCGCCGCGTACACCTCGTCCCACTCGGTGACGTTGCCGGAATGGATCTCGCCCGCGCGGATGCCGAGCCGACCCGCGGCCGCCGCCTGGTTGCGGATGAGGGCCAGCAACGGCGAGACGATCACCGTCGGCCCCGGCCGGCCCAGCGCCACGCCGCCGGCCGTCGACCGCTCTCCCACGCCGCCAGCTCGCGGCCCGTCCCCGCCCTCGTCCCGCGACCCCGCATCACCGCCGGCCCGCGGCCGGGCATCGCCGCCCTCCCCGTCAGCGGCGGCGGTGCCCCGCAGCAGCGCGGTGGCGAGGAAGTACACCGCGGACTTCCCCCAGCCGGTGCGCTGCACGAGCAGCACCCGGCGCCGGTCGGTGACGAGCGCCTCGATCGCCCGCCACTGGTCGTCACGCAACACGGCCGCGGGCCCGGCGAGCTCCCGCAGCAGCCCCTCCGCCCGCTCCCGCAGGTCCTCCGACCCCCGTGCCGCCACCGGCGCTCGTACCGCCGCCGTCACGCCCGGGACCGCCGTCCCCTCCACCACCATGGAACGACGTTCTACCCGACGCGTCCGACAGAACGGCGACCAGCGAAGGCGAGGAGGTCAGCGGCCCGAGCTGATCAACTGGTCCGGTGCGGTCGTCTCGGCGGCGGGGTGCGGACGGGCCGCCCGCGCCCCGCGCACGCCGATCCAGCCGACCACGGTGCCGACGACCAGGGAGACGACCGTCAGGACCAGGTGGACCGCGAAGAAACCGGTCGGCCCGTTGTCCCAGGAACGATCGTCCTTCCAGATGTTGCGCAGGAAATTCGGCCAGATCGCCCACGACCACACACCCACCGCGACCAGGAACCAGGACGCAC
>NZ_FZMO01000071.1 GCF_900197875.1 Frankia canadensis
CACCCCCACCTTCCGTCAATCCACCGCTCCAGCCGCACCCGGTGGGCACCCAGACCACCGAAGCCCCAGAGCCAGACCCCCGCCTCCACTCCACTGGGGATCGGCCCCCGGCTCACGGTCGGATATCCGATATCGAGACCTCGCGTCCGGTCTCGATCACCGTTTCGTACCAGTCAGGAACCCGTTCTGGTGCAATCCGCGACGGAAACCGTCTGATCTTTACGGATTCTCGTTCGCCCACCTTCAGTGCGCCGCCTCTGCCAGGTAGGTCCTCCCGGATCAGCCAGCCTTCGGGGAACTCCATCAGCCACCACTCCGTATCATCCTTGGAGCGGCCAAGCAGCTCCGTCGCGAGTGCGACGGCGGCAGGCGCTGGAGACCGGACTGGGGGGGTCCGCGTCACGCAGGGGGCCTTCGTGGTACGGACAGATCGTCCCTGAGGCTGTGCCACCAGTGCCGGCCTACCCCGGTGTCGGGGCGGCCTCGCAGCGCACCCGCGGTGAAGCATCTGCCGGGAATAATCACTCCGACGGGGATGAGCTCCCGAGCCTCCGCCACGGGAAAGGCGAGGTCGCTGTCGTGCTGATGACAACAGCGGCGGTGATCCGCTGATGGAGCAGGTCGAGAAGAAGATGGGAGGCGACATTGACGTCCGAGCCCTTCTCCTCCCGCTGGGCGACGGACACGAGGAACCGAGCCTCGGGCACCGGTTTCCCATCCGGATCCTGGATCATTATCGGCCACGCCGAGGTGGCCAGGATCACCTGGCCTTTCGGGCCCTGCACGGCCAGCGGAGCCTTGACAAGTTTGGTTATATAGCGCCCCGACGCGCAGGGGTGCTTTCCTCGACCGCCGCGTTCTTCGTGCTCACATCACTCCTCGTCCACGCCACGCGATGGGATGCTCGGCAGCGCCGGGTGGGCCCTGGTCCGCCGTCGTCGGAATACCCGGTGGGCTGCGGGGCCGCGTGGTCAGGGGGTGCTGTCGGCTGGGCTGGGGTGCTGGTCGGCGCGGGTGAGGAGGTGGCGTTCGTGGACGGTGGTGACGGACAGGGTGCGGTAGCCGACGTCGTCGAACAGGACGATGATCTTGTCGTCCTCGACGCGGACGACCTGGCCGTGGCCCCACGCGACGTGTCGGACCGCCGAACCCGCCGGGAACGGCGTCTCGGCCGCCTGATCGGCCGATCCATCGCCATGCACGCCGGTCGTGCTACCACTGACCGCGCCCGCCGACGACGGCCCCGCACCGCTGGCGGTCCCGGTCGCCGTGCCGGCCGACGTGCGGGAGTCGGCGGGGCGGCGCTGGTCTGGGAGGCCGGCGCGGCAGGTGTCGCAGTTGTCGCAGGGGCCGCAGGACGGCTCGCCGAAGTAGGCGAGCAGGAACGAGCGGCGGCAGTCGCGGGTCTCGGCGTAGCCGCGCATCATCTCGACCCTGGACCGCTCGATCTCGATGCGGGCGTCGGCGACGGCGAGCGCGCGCCGGGTGGCCTCGCCTGGATCGGCCGCGCTGGCGGCGGGACCCGCGGAGGCGGCCGCGCCGGCGGCGGAAGCGGCGGGCTCGGTGCCGTCGGGGCGGATCTCGAGGCGGCCGTCGTCGTGCACGGTCAGGACGTCGGCCGAGGTCAGCAGGTCGACGAAGCGGGTGAGGGCCGTGTCGCGGACGTCGGCCTCGTCGGCGAGCGCGCGGGCGGTGACCGGTTCGCCGGCGTGGCACAGCAGGGTCGCGACGCGGCGCAGTGCCGTCTCGTCGACGCGGCCGGAGGCGAAGAAGCGGCGCAGGCCGAGGTCCTCCGAGCGATAGAACAGGCAGGCGACGGCGGGCTGGCCGTCGCGGCCGGCGCGGCCGATCTCCTGGTAGTAGGAGTCGAGCGAGTCGGCGACCTCGGCGTGGATGACGGTGCGGACGTTGGGCTTGTCGATGCCCATCCCGAATGCGGTGGTCGCGACGACGACGTCGCAGCGGTCGGCCATGAAGTCCGCCTCGACCTCCCTGCGCCGCGCCGCCCGCAGACCCGCGTGATACGGGTGGGCGGCGAGGCCCAGGTCGGCGAGTTCCTCGGCGATCTCCTCCGTCACCCGGCGGGTCGCCGCGTACACGAGCGCCGGTTTCGCCTCCCCGGCGATCCGTTCGATCAGCGCCGCCCGTTTCGCCTTCTCGCCGGTGAACGTCGTCACCGACAGGAAGATCTCCGGTCGGTCGAAGCCGCGGACGACCTCGACCTCGTCGCGCATCCGCAGTCGCTCGCGGATCTCACGGCGCACCGGCGGGGCCGCGGTGGCGGTCAGCGCCACCACCGTTGGCCGGCCAAGGTCCTCGATCACCTGGCCGAGGCGCAGGTAGTCGGGCCGGAAATCGTGCCCCCAGGAGGCGATGCAGTGCGCCTCGTCGACGACGAACAGCGACGGTCGCGCCTCCCGCAGCGCCGCGCGGACGTCGTCGCGGGCCAGCTGCTCCGGCGCGAGGAACAGGAACTCGGTGCGCCCCTGCCGGACGGCGTCGAACGCGGCCTGCCGCGCGGCCCGCCCGGAGTCCGAGTTTGCCGCGACCGCCGCGTCGCCCAGCAGGTCCGACAGGCGTTCGGACAGGCCACGGACCTGGTCGCGCTGCAACGCGATGAGCGGGGAGACGACGACCGTCGGGCCAGCGAGCAGCAGCGCGGGAATCTGGTAGACCGCCGACTTGCCACCCCCCGTCGGCAGCACGCACAGCGTGTCCCGCCCCTGGAGGATGGCCCGCATCGCGTCGAGCTGACCGTCTCGCAGCTCGGCGAAGCCGAATCCCTCGGCCGCCACCAGCCGGATCAGATCACCCGTCTCGTCCTCGTCGACAGGCGTCCCGGCATCCTCCGATGCGCCAGGCTGCCCGGGAACCGCGGGTACCTCATCGGCCCCGGACCGCTCCCGCGCGACCGGGACGCCCGGCCCGGCCACGTCGGACGGTGACGACGGTGACGTCCGGACCTGGTCGTCGCAGGAGGCGCCGGGAAGCGGCAAGGGCTGGTCGACGCGGGTGGGCGCCGGTGGCTGCGGGGACGGGGGACGGGAAGCGGCGCGGCGCCGCCCCCGGATCCAGGCGGTCAGCAGTCTCGCGGTGTGATCACGACGGTTCATGGTGACGGAGGGCGTACCCCGTCCGCGACGCGGACCACCCTCGGGCAACCACCAACGGGACAACCGTCACCCGATCGCGTCGAAACCCACGGCGCGTGCACAGACGACCCGTCCAGGCAATCCCGCCCGGTCGTCACATCGCACGTGGCAACTCACCCACCCCACCTGCGACTCCGGAAAGTGTTCGATCGATTACAGTCATGCCCGTTCCGGGTTGGTCGCCGCGAGAGGAATCTGTCCATGCGTAGCCGGAGGTTCCGACATCTCGCGGCACCACTCATCGCCCTGCTGGCTGTGACGGCCGTCGCCGCGGCCCTCGTCGCCCACGGGGTCGGCGGCCACACCTCGGAACGGCGTGGCTCGGGTTCCCTCACCGGCGACAGCGGCGGCGGCGCCCGGAACGGCGTGCCGCGGCTGGCGTTGACCGACCGTCTCCGGCAGGTGCCCGCGACACCGGTCGGCAAGCTGCGCTTCGGGCTCGGACCGGGCCTCGACAGTGCGCAGAGCTCCCCGCTCGCGCCCGACCTCGACTTCTACAGCACCTGGTTCAACGGGCCGAACGACCTGGGCTTCCTGCGGCTGTGGAAGAACGACCTGATCCCGGAGGTGTACCAGTCCGGCCACGGCATCCACCTGATCGTCTGGCTTGACGGCACCGGCGACGTCGGCACCATCCAGACCTCCCACGGTCAGGCCTGCGGCCGCGCGTACCCGCTGTCCAGCCAGTTCCTCGACAACGCCCGCGAGCTGGCATCGATCTTCTCCGGCTCCGCCGGCGGACCGCCCCTCTACGTCACCCTGTTCACCGAGTTCCAGACGTACCCGTGCCATCCGAACTCGTGGGGCGACTCCCCCGACACGACCAACTACTACCTGGCCCTGCAGGACCAGTACCTCGCCGCGATGCGGATCTTCCACGACGGTGCGCCGAACTCCCGCGTCTCCCTCGGCTGGGGCGGCTGGCAGGACCGCTGGGACGATCCGCTGACCGGTGGCGGCCACTCGATGATCGCGCACTTCGCCGACGTGATGCGGGCCTCGGACTTCGAGAGCTTCCAGGCCATGGGCGACGACCCGAACGCCGCCGACGTGATCGCCATGACCCGGGAGCTCGGCCAGTACGGCCCGGTGATGCTCGCCCACTTCAAGTCGGAGCACCAGTCCAGCTGGGAGTCCGACATGCGGAGCCTGCTGACCGGAGACGAGCCACGCCAGCTCAGCCAGGCCGGCCTTTTCGCGTTCAGCTTCATGGACGCCAACAACATCAACGCTTCGCCCGACGCGCTGTCCCTCGCCCGCGGCGCCATCCAGAGCCACGGCGTCCACTCGACTGGTTAGACGAGGTCCGAATCGGGCGACGTCGAGGTCGAAGCCTGCCCGACGGTCGAGGCATGTCGGGCGGTCGAGGCATGTCGGGCGGTCGGCGCCGCGAGCAGGGAGCGCAGCGCCCTACGATCGGTCTTCAGGGTGCTGGTGACGGGAAGTGCCTCGACGAGGTGCACCTCGCGCGGGTAGCGCAGCGGCCCGAGCCGGGCCCGGCTCCACCGGACGAGCTCCTCCGCACAGGCCGTCCCACCCGGCGCGAGCTGCACGAACGCGACGACCTCCTCGCCGTGGCGCGGGCTCGGCCGCCCCACCACCCCACAGGCCGCCACGTCAGGATGGCCGAGCAGGCCATCCTCGACGTCACGCGGATAGACGTTGACCCCACCCCGGATGATCAGGTCCTTCATCCGGTCGACGACGAACAGGTAGCCGTCGGCGTCGACGCGGCCGATGTCGCCGGTGTGCAGCCAGCCGTCGCGCAGCGCCAGGCCGGTCGCGGCCTCGTCCCGCCAGTAGCCGGACATCATCATCGGCCCGCGCACGCAGATCTCGCCGTCCTGGCCCGGCAGAGCGGGTGTACCGTCCGACAGCTCGACACGCACCCGAGCCCCGGGAGCGGCCCGTCCGACGCTGCCCAGCCGGGCGGCACCCGGCGGCGTCGTGGCGATGATGCCCGCGCTCTCCGTGCAGCCGTACCCCTCGACCAGCTCGACGCCGGGCAGCCGGCGACCCCACTCGAGCGCCGTCTCCCGCGGCAACGGCGCGCCGCCGCTGACCAACCGGCCCAGCGACGACATGTCGTACAGGTGCAACGGCTCCGCGAGCAGCTGCGCGATCATCGACGGAACGAGCGCGCTCACGTTCACCCGGTGCTCGGCGACCAGTTCGAGCCACCCCCGCGGGTCGAACCAGCGCATCAGGACCGAGGGTCCCGGCTTGCGCGCGTGCAGCGCCATCACGCTGATCGTCAGCCCGTAGACGTGCGACAACGGCAACGGCAACAGCCCGACGAGCCCCTCGTCCTCCGCCCCCGCCGCCGCACCGTAACCCCCAGCGGACAGCGCGTCATGCGACAGGACGACGCCGCGCGCCCGCCCGGTCGTCCCGCCGGTATAGAGCAGCGCCGCCATGTCATCCGGCCCCACGGACGAAAGCGGCCCCTCCTCGCCCCCCGCCACCTCGTCGAACCGCACCACCGGCGGTCCACCCCGCTCCTGCCCGGCGCCGGTCGAGCGTGTGTCCGGGTGATCAACACCGCCGAGGCCCCCAGCACCGCCGGGGCGACCCGCATCGCCGGAGTGGCCCGCGCTGCTGGGACGATCCGCATCGTCGGCGTGGCCTGCGCCAGGGTGACCTGCGGCGTCAGCGAGGATGACCGCCCGGACATCGGGGCAGGCGCGGGCGGCCGCGCGCGTCTTCGCCAGGAAGTCCGGGGTGGTGACGACGAAACGAGCACCGCTGTCGGCGATGACCCGGCTCAGCTCCGGCTCATCGAGCAGGAACAGCACCGGCGTGACGACTCCGCCGGCCCGCCACACACCGTGATAGGTGCTGATGACCTCGGGGCAGTTCGCCATGTGGACGACCACCCGGTCACCGTCGCGCAGCCCCAGGGCCCGCAGCCCGGCGCCGAACCGCCGCGCCTGCGCGAACCGCGCCGCGGCGGACTCCACCCGGCCCTCGAAGAGCAGCTCCTCGGCCCCACCGGTGCGCTCCTCGGCGATCTCCGCGAGCCGCCCCAGACTGACCCCGTCCTGCCGTCGCCCGGCCGTGCTCACCATCCGCCGCAAACCTCCTACCAGCATCGCGTCTCGTGTCGGCCGCTCTCGCCGCTCTCGCCGTCGTCCCCGCACCGACGGCCCCGATCCGCTAGCGCCCGAAGAGTTTGACACCTCGAAGCCTGATCGTCACCCCACCGACATCCCCGGCGGGTCACCTTCGGGCAGAACCTCCGCGGTCAGGACGAGGGTGCGTGGGTGGTGGTGTCCGGTGGGGCGGTGGTGTCCGGTGGGGCGGTGGTGTCCGGTGGGGCGGTGGTGACGTCCTCGCCGAGGTAGGCCTGGCGGACGCGGTCGTCGGCGAGCAGGCCGGCGGCGGTGTCGGCGAGGACGACGCGGCCGGTCTCCAGCACGTAGCCGCGACGGGCGATGCGCAGCGCCGAGGTCGCGTTCTGCTCGACGAGCAGCACCGCGACGCCGTTGCGGTTGATCTCCGCGATCACCTCGAAGATGGTGCGCACGATCATCGGCGCCAGGCCCATCGACGGTTCGTCGAGCAGGACGAGGCGAGGGCGGCTCATCAGTGCCCGGCCGATCGCCAGCATCTGCTGCTCGCCGCCGGACAGCGTGCCGCCCGCCTGCCCGATCCGCTCCCCCAGCCGCGGGAACAGCGCGAGCACCCGGTCCAGGTCCGCGCGTGCGTGCCGGCGGTCGCGGTAGGCGCCCATCAGCAGGTTCTCCCGGACGCTCATGCTCGGGAACACCCGCCGCCCCTCGGGCACGTGGCTGACACCGCGGGCGACCAGATCGTGCGCGGGGATCGTCGACAGCGAGCAGCCGTCGAGACGCACCTCGCCGGCGCGGGGGCGCAGCAGGCCTGAGATCGTGCGCAGGGTGGTCGTCTTACCGGCGCCGTTCGCGCCCAGCAGGGTGACGATCTCGCCCTCGGCGACCTCGAGGCTGACCCCGCGCAGGGCGGTCACCGCGCCGTAGGCGACCTCGACGTCCGTCAACGTCAGCAGCATCAGCGCAGCTCCTTCCCGGTAGCGCCGCCGGCGTCCGGGCCGTCGTCGCCGACGCCGAGGTAGGCCTCGATGACGGCCGGGTCCCGCTGGACCTCGGCGGGGGTGCCGCAGGCGATGACCCGACCGAAGTTGAGCACGGCGACGGACGTGGCCAGCGACATCACCAGGCCCATGTCGTGCTCGATGAGCAGCACCGACATGCCCGTCGCGGCGATGCGGCCGATCAGGCCGGCGAGGTCGCGCTTCTCGGCCGGGTTGGTGCCGGCCGCCGGTTCGTCGAGCAGCAGCAGGCTCGGGCCGGTGCCGAGGGCGCGGGCGATCTCCAGTCGCCGCTGCTCGCCGTAGGGCAGGGAGGCGGCCACCTCGTGCGCACGATGTGCGAGGCCGACCAGGTCCAGCAGTTCCAGGGCGCGGCGCACCCCGTCGCGTTCGGCGCGGCGCGCGGACGGCAGCCCGAGCACGGCGGACAGCGGCCCGTACCGCTGCCGCATCTCGATGCCGACCTGCACGTTCTCCAGCGCCGTCAGGGCGGGGAACAGCCGGATGTTCTGGAACGTGCGGGCCACGCCGAGACGGGTGATCGCGTGCGGGCGGCGGCCGACGAGCTGGGCCGGCCGGTCCGGGGTGGGCCAGAACGTGACCGTGCCGTGCTGTGGCCGGTAGGCGCCGGTCAGGCAGTTGAACAGCGACGTCTTGCCGGCGCCGTTCGGGCCGATCACGGCGAGGATCTCCCCGCGGCGCTGGCGCAGCGAGACGCCGTCCAGGCTCGTCACCCCGCCGAAGCGCAGGCACAGGTCCCGGGCCTCGACGACCAGATCCGCGGCAGCGTCCTCACCTGGCCCCGGCCGCCGCGCCCCGGGCACGGCCGAGCCGACGCCGCCCCCGGACGTGGACGACGCGCCCAGGCCACCGAACACCCTGCCGAAGCCCGCACCCACACCGCCACCGCCACGGTGGGATCCGCCCCGGCTCACGGGCGGACCACGGTCGGCGTGGCGGAGCCGAGGGAGTCGGCGGCGCCGACACCCGCCTCCGACAGCTCGATCTCGCGACGGCGGCGCCGCGACGGCACCAGACCCTGCGGGCGGAAGATCATCATGACCACGATGACGGCCCCGAAGTAGATGTACCGGTCGGCGGGCTGGACCTTGTCGCGCAGGTAGAAGGCGAGCCCCTGCAGCACCACCGCGCCGACGACGACGCCGAGCCGCGAGCCCATCCCGCCGAAGATGACCACCGCGACGACGAAGAACGACGCCTGCAGGCTGAAGCTCTGCGGGTTGAAGAACTGCTTGGACGCGAACAGCACCCCGGCGAACCCGGACACCGACGCGCCGAGCGCGAACGCCAGCAGTTTCATCCGCAGCGTCGCCACCCCGGTGGCCTCGGCGGCGATCTCGTCCTCCCGGATCGCCGCCCACGACCTGCCGATCCGGGACCGTTCCAGCCGCCCGAAGGCGACCATCACCCCGACCACGATGACCAGCAGCAGGTAGTAGTACGGCAGCGGATCGATGCCCCACGCGTAGTCGACGCCGGCCAGATGGACCGACAGATGGGGCACGCCGAACGCGCCGCGGGCGCCGCCGGTGATGCCGTCGGCGTTGTTGGCGACCAGGTGGATGATCTCACCGAAGCCGAGGGTGACGATCGCCAGGTAGTCGCCGCGCAGTCGCAGCGTCGGCGCGCCGAGGACGACGCCGGCCAGCGCGGCGAGGATCAGCGCGATCGGGAAGACGAAGAACGGGTTGAGCACGAACGGCGCGTGCCACGGCATCGCCGTCGACGAGGAGAAGTAGGCGGTCGCGTAGGCGCCGATCGCGAAGAACGCGATGTAGCCGAGGTCGAGCAGCCCGGCATAGCCGACGACGACGTTGAGCCCGAGCGCCAGCAGCGCGTAGATCCCGATGTCGTTGACCATCGACTGCTGGGCCGCGGTCGAGACCACCAGGGGCGCGACGACCGCGACGGCGAGCAGGCCGCCGCCCACCGCGACCGTCCTGCCGCGACGGCCAGCGGCGGCGACCGACCGGCGCGCCGTCATGGTCAGCGTGGCGGCGGTGAGCCGCCGGCGCGGTGGCGCCGTCACCGCGGCGACGAGCCCGCGCAGCCGCGGGCCGAGGACCAGTACCAGCCACAGCGCGACGGCGAGCCCGAGGAAAAGCACGATCCGAACGTCGGCGATCGAGTCCCAGGCGGCTCGCAGCGGCTCGTCGGAGTCGCCGGTCGGCCCCGTGACGACGGCGGCGAGCAGGCCGAGCAGCACCGAGGCGCCGAGCGTGCGCGGGCGGGCGCTCATGCCGCCCGCCCCAGCCGCTCGCCGAGCAGTCCGGATGGTCGGATCATCAGGATCGCCACCAGGACTCCGAACGCGATGACGTCCTTGTAGGACGCCTGGAACAGGTAGCCGCCGTAACTCTCGACCAGGCCGAGCAGCAGGCCGCCGAGCATGGCGCCGCGCACATTGCCGATGCCGCCGAGCACCGCGGCGGTGAACGCCTTCACCCCGGGGACGAACCCCATGCTGTACGACGCGTTGAACGTCATCGCGTACAGGAATCCGCCCGCGCCGGCGAGCAGCCCGCCGACCACGAACGTGACGATGATGATCCGCTCGACGTTGACGCCCATCAGCACGGCGGTGTCGGCGTCCTGCGCGACGGCCCGGATGCCCTGGCCGAGGCGGGTGCCGGCGACGAGCCGGTCCAGCCCGACGAGCATCGCCACCGCGACGGCGAAGATCACCAGCGTCTGGGTGGAGACGGCGGCGCCGAACAGCCGGAACACGGTGCCGTTGTGGAACAGGTCCGGCAGGTCGACGTTCTGCCGGCCGAACTCCTTGCCGGCCAGGTTCACCGCGAACAGGGACGCGCCGATCGCGCTGATCAGGTAGGCCAGCCGGGGCGCCGCACGCCGCCGCAGCGGCCGGTAGGCGACCCGTTCGAGGGTGAAGGCGGCCAGCCCGCCGCAGGCCGCGCCGGCGCCGAGGCCCACCGCGACCAGCGCGATGGACCCGGCGCCGCCGGGCACCGATCCGTCCCCCGGCAGCAGCGCCCGGGCGGCGAACAGGCCGCCGAAGGAGCCCAGCATGAACACCTCGCTGTGCGCGAAGTTGATGAGCTGGAGAACCCCGTAGACGAGCGTGTACCCGAGCGCGATGACCGCGTACAGCGAGCCGACCATCAGACCGTCGACACTCAGCTGCCAGAACTGGTCCAGAAAACCCATGCACTCGCCTCGTCCATCCGCACCGATGTCAGGATCTGATCAGGTTCGCAGTGTTCCCAAGGACACTGATGGAACCGTTCTTGACCTGGTAGATGAACACGTTCGAGCCCTTGACCTCACCGCTCGGCTCGAAGGTGACGGTCTTGGTGATCCCCTGGAGGTTCACGCTGCCGAAGGCCTTGAGAACGGACTCCCGGTCCGCACCCTTCCCGAGCTTCTTGAACACGTCCGCCAGCGCCATGGTGGCGTCGTATGCCTCGCCGGAGTAGGTTCCGGGCTTCGCGCCGTTGTTCACCTTCTTGAAGGACGCGACGAACGCGGCGGCGTTCGGGTCGGAGTTCGCGTCGCCACAGGGGCAGGTGAGATAGGTGCCCTCGGCCGCGGCCTTGCCGGCCTGTGCCACGTACTGCGGGTCGAGTGAGCCGTCACCGCTGACGATCTTCCCGGTGAAGCCCTTCTCCTTCAGCGCCTTGGACAGCAGGGCGAGCTCGGCGTAGTAGCCGGAGTAGTACAGGACGTCCGGCGCCGCCGCGATGATCTTCGTGGCCTCGGAGGTGTAGTCCTTGGTCGGATTGATGCCGTCATGGGTGAGGGCGACACCCCTGGCCTTCAGCTCGGCCTCCAGGGCGGCCGACAGGCCGGTCCCATAGTCGCTCTTGTCGTCGAGCGAGAAGACCTTCCTGGCCTTGAGCACGTCCGACAGGTAGTCGGCCGCGGCCTTGCCCTGCACCGTGTCCGGGGCGATGACCCGGTAGAACGTCCTGAAGCCCAGCTTCGTCAGCGACGGGTTGGTCGCCGACGGGCTCACCGAGAGCAGTCCGGCCTGGGTGTAGGCGGGCTCACTGGCCTTGGTCGCGCCGGAGAACATCGGGCCGACCACGGCGACGACCTTCGAGTTGTCGATGAGCTTCTGGGCCGCGGTCGGACCCTGGTCCGGCGAGCCACCGTCGTCGGACTCGACGAGCTTCAGCTCAAACGGGGAACTCGCGTCGGCATTCACCTCGGAAACCGCGGTGCGTATGCCGTAGAGGGCGTTCAGCCCGAGCTGCTGGTTATCGCCCGAAAGGACCCCCTGGAAGCCGATGGTGATCGTCTCCTTGCCGGACGACGATCCACCCCCACTGCTTCCGCACGCCGTGGCGGACAACGCCACCACCGCGGCCAGGGCGACCGCTCCCACAAAGGGGCGCCTACGCATGCATTCCCTCCTCCGTTCGCTGGGAGCGACGCCGATGTCACCGCCCGACCCAGCCACCCTAGGCCCCACCGGCTGGCGGGTGCTCCACCGAGTTGGCGGAAACCTAGTCCTCCGAGCGGATCGCCCGAAAGTGCCCCCACCGGTTGTTACGCCAACGACACAAAAGTGGGGGTAGGCGCGCCGCCCGTTCACCCGTAACCCCGGCCCCATAAGCAGGGATGCTTCAGCGCGAACCGCGCGAAACCCGACAGCAATCAAATGGAGATTTGCTTCTAATGCGCGGGATTGAGCCACACGGGATCGCTGGTGCCAAGTCGCGCCGGCGGACTGTTCCAGCGCGGCGCTACCCCCGCGACGGTGCCGGCCGGGCGGATGTAGGACAGCAGCCCGAACCCGCTCGCCGCCGTCTCGCGGTAAGGCGCGACGTCGTCCGCCGCCAGATCGGGATGACCGAGGGTGTCGTGATGGCCGAGCTCCTGCAGCCAGCGCCCGGTGCGGGCCAGCGAGACCCGGACGTGCCAGCTGCCGCCCTCGGTCGCCCGCCGGGTCAGCGCGTCGAGCACGCCGTACGCGGCGAGATACCCGGTCGCGTGGTCGAGCGCCTGGGCGGGCAGCGGCAGCGGCTCCGGCGAGCCCGCCGCCCGCGCCCCGGCGAGCGCGATCCCGGAGGCCGTCTGCACGAGGCTGTCGAATCCGCGCAGCCCGCTCCACGGCCCCCGCCGCCCGTAGGCGCTCACGGTGGCGTAGACGATGCCAGGGCGCAGCCGGGCGACGGCGTCCGGCCCGAAGCCGAGCCGGTCAAGCGCGCTCGGCCGGTAGGCCTGCAGGACCACGTCGGCCGTGGCGATCAGCTCGCGCAGGCGCCGTGCGTCGGCGGCGACCCGCAGGTTGAGGAAGGCGTTGCGCTTGCCGAAGCCCGTGTCGACCAGCGGCGTGGGCAGCTCCGGCAGATGCGCGGCGCCGACCCGCAGCACGTCCGCGCCGTAGCCGGCCAGCGTCCGGCCCGCGATCGGCCCGGCGACGACCCGGGTCAGGTCCAGCACCCGCACCCCGGCGGCCGGGCCGTCGTGCGGCCGCAGCGGGCGCGGCGGCCAGGGCGAGGTGTCGTCCAGCCGGGTGATCTCCACCAGCGGAAGTTCGGCCAGCGCCCGGCCCTGGCGGTGCGCCGACCACTCGTGCTCCGACCGGGCCATGCTCGCGCACAGCCCCATCGCCTGCAGTTCCGTCTCCAGCGGCGCGGCGTCGAGGCGGTGGATCACCCGGGCGACGCCAGCCCGGTCGTTCGGCGCGCCGAGCAGGTCGAGCAGGCCGTTGCGGTGGTGCGGGAAGCCGCAGTGCAACTGGATCCACCGCCCGTCGGCAGTGGGGTAGTAGCCCGAGATGGGGTCGCCCGGGTCGGCCGGGGGTCGCCCGTCCACCCGCAGGTGGCGCTCGCTGCGGAAGACGGCAGCGGCGTGCCGGGTGTCGAGGGCGAGGTCCGCCGCGCCCTGCCCGGTGCGGGCGGACAACAGCCGTCCGGCGCCGACCGCCGCGGCGGCGATCGACGCCCCCGCCAGCGTCGTCACCTGGAACAGGCTGGGCAGCACGTCGGGCGGTCCGGACACGGCCAGTCGGTCGGCGACCGCCGGTTCCCCGACCACTGACGCGACCTGCTCGACGATCCCGGTGGCCTGCGTCATCTCCCCTCCCGGATCGCGGAACGTGCGCATGGCGCGGCCCGTATCGCCTCAGCCCGGCCGGGCGGGTCAGATGCCCGGCGAAGTGGCGCCGCGATACCGGCCACCGTCACCCCACGCCATGAGGTGACCTCACGTGAGCAGCGACGATGATTGTTACTGGCGTAGGGTGCATAGAATGCTACTTTGCGCATCGGTGGCCGGGGGCGGTTACGCGCTCGCCTTCGGGCGGAGGTGCGCTCATTCTGGTCATCGTGGCCTGACCCGCCCCCGGATGACCGGAGGGATACCGCAGATGGGTGCGCAACCATCGCTGTACGAGGTACTGGGCGTACCGCCCGACGCCACCGCCGAGCAGATCCGTCACGCCTACCGGCTGGCCGCGCGGCGTACCCACCCGGACGCGGGTGGCCGGGCGCCGGCGTTCGCCCGCGTGGCCGTCGCCTACCGCGTGCTCGGTGATCCGCAGCTACGCCGCCGCTATGACCAGCAGATCAGCGGTACGGCACGGCAGGCGGCCGCGGGCGCATACCCCTCGAACGGGCCATCCACTTCCTGGCCACCGCATACCGGCGCCCAGCAGTCGGCGTCTCCACCCCAGGCCGGCGGTGACAGCGGCGCCGGCACCGGCACCCCGGCGGACCGGGGTCCACACCCGCTAGCCCCGGGCGCGGACCCCGTGGTGCGTCGCCGCTACTTCATCCTGATGGGCATCGCCCTGACGCTGTTCATCCTGGGCGGCGCCGTCGTCCGCCTGTACTCCCTGCCCGCGGCCATGATCATGATGGTGGTCGCGCCGGCGGTACTCGGCGGCGCGACCAGCACCGCCAGGCGCGCGAGATCCAGCTCCGGCCGGCCCGGCGACTCCATGCCGACCGCGGCGCCGAGCCGGCTCAGCGCGGCGAGCGCCACCGGCACGCCCGCCCGCTCACCGCCATCGGCGATCTTGATGGCGACGGCGTGGCCGTCCGGGGTGGCCACGACCGTGACGCCCTCGGCCCCGTTCTTCGCCACCACCCCCGGCGCCACCCGCATCAGCTCGGTGTCACTGCAGCCGGCTCCGCCGATCAGCTCCGGATGGCCGCGCATCGCCTCGACCACCCGGCGCTCGGCGCTGCCCGCCGCGCCCTGGACCATGGCCCGCACTCCCCGGGCAAGCCCGGTCAGGGACAGCGCGAACAGCGGCGCGCCGCAGCCGTCGACCGCCGTGCCGGCGATCTGTTCGCCGGTCAGCTCCTCGATCGTGCGCCGGATGATCTGCTGGAGCGGGTGGTCCGGCTCGGTGTAGTCCTCGATCGACCAGCCCGCGGCCACGCAACAGGCGATCATTCCGGCGTGCTTGCCCGAACAGTTCATCAGCACCGGCTCCGGGCGCCCACCAGAACGAAGGTGCGCCTGCGCCGCGGCGGAGCTCAGCGGCAGATCCGCCGGGCAGCGCAGCGTGTCGACCGGAACACCGGCCACGGAGAGGATCTCCAGCACCCGGGCGACGTGCGCCGCCTCGCCGCTGTGCGAGCTGGCCACCATCGCCAGCAGATCGGGGGGAATGTCGCGGCTCAGGAACACCCCGTCGAGCCCGGCGCGCAGCATCGCGGCCGCCTGCAGTGGCTTGACCGCGGACCGAGGCAGGACCGGATGCTCGGGCGCGCCGATCCGCAGCGCCAGGGAGCCGTCCCGGGCCAGTCCCACCACCGTCCCCCGGTGCACACTCTCGACGAAGGGCTCGCCTCCGCGCAGACCCCTGACGACCTCGGCGACCACCTTCGGACCCACCGGCGGCTCCATGGCGCACAGACTACGACGGCACCACGCACGACGGGGGCAGACCGGGCGGTACGGCCACGCACGCCCGGCGCAGGCCGCATGGACGAAACCCCGCCGTAACAGTGCCCGCCGTAACAGTGACGGCCTCCCCTGGCGCCGCATACCCTGGCTGTGTGCCTGCCTACGACTACCGCTGCCGGGTGTGCGACACCTCGTTCGAGATCCGCCGCGGCATCACCGAGTCCGCGCCGGCCAGCGGCGTGCTCTGCCCCGCCGGGCACGATGAGACGTCCCGGATCTTCTCCGCCGTCGCTGTCGCCGTCGGCCGTGGCGCGCCCGCCCCCGCGATGGCCGCCCCGGCCACGGGTGGCGGCGGTGCCTGCTGCGGCGGCGGCTGCTGCGGCTGACACCCGCTACCGACCGGGACGGCCCTTCACGGGCCCCCGCGCCGCCCGGCTACGCGGCCCGACGTCCACCTGCCGCTCCCGCTGCCCGCCGCCCGCGGCCGCCCGATCCTCGATCAGGCGCCGGTGCAGCAACCGCAGCGTCTCGTCTCGTTCAGCCTGATCCAGGCCGGAGACCAGGGTCCGCAACAGGCTGCCCGACGCGGGCCACAGGTCATCACCGCCGCGCCCACGCATCGCCATACCCTCGTCCTACCCACCCGCGCCGCTGGTCACGCGCCCGGCACCTGACCGCCCTCCGGGGGCTGTACCGCGGGCTCGGCGCGAGCGGTCCGCTCGTCACCGCGTCCGGTTCGCCTCGCGGCGGCCCGGCCGGCCAGGTCTCGGCGCAGGGCATCGCCCTTCGCGCCGACGGCTCGCAGGCTTGTGCGTGCCGTGCGGCCACCGTTGCGCAGCGTGTGCTCCCCCCGTGCCCGCAGCGCGTGGCCGTCGACGGCCGGCGGGCCGAACACGATGATCCACGCGATGGCGAGGGCCCACAGCGCGGCCAGTGCCCCGAAGGCCAGCACGCCGAACCCGCCGACCAGCGCGGACAAGGCCAGCAGGACGACGCTGGCCACCAACCCCCACCGCACCAGCCGCCCGAGGCCGACCGGCTCCGGCC
>NZ_FZMO01000320.1 GCF_900197875.1 Frankia canadensis
GGACGGCTGTCCAACCTCGGCAACGCCCTGCGGACCCGGTACAAGCGGACCGGGCCGTACCACTGGCCCACTCCGCGCAGCGCCGCGCGAACCTGGAACGCCTCCCGGAACGCGCCGACGATCGCCGCCGCCCGGCAGGGCGACGCCCGCGCCCCGACGGCCGCCAGCGGCAACCCCGTCGCGGCGTTCCGGGCACCATTCCCGCCGCCCGCGCCGCCCGCGCCGCCGGCCCCCGCCTCGGCTCCGCCGTCATCGATCATGATCGCGACGACGCACTCGACGCCGCGCAGCGGGGTGGGGATCGCGCCGAAGGTCACGGACAGGCCGAGCTCGTCCGCCGCACGGACGAGACGGTCCAGCTCGGCGGCCCGCGCCGGCGGGGGCGCCAAGGCGGCGAGGTCGACCCGCTCGAGACGCAGCTGCGCGGCCCAGGCCACCATGACGGCGTCCCGTTCGACGATCTCGTGCAGCGCGTTGCCCAGCGCCATGGCCAGGTCCGCGCCGGCGGCCGCGCCCGACGGCGTCGGGTCGAAGCACCGCAGGGCCAGCTCGTCACCGGCCGGATAGTCGACCAGGGCGGCCGGCACGACGACCTCGTCCCCGCTGACGAGGTCCCGCCCGGGCAGCCAGCGCAGCCGGTCGGGATCGGCGGCGGGCGAGCCGAGCGCGACGGTCGGGTCGGCGAACGGCAGCCGCGGAACATGCTCCCCGGGCGCACCCGGCCGCGGCCCGGGCCGCAGGGCGAAGCGCTCGACCGCCTCGCCCGCCCCACGCAGCAGGGCGTCGCCGGGCCGCAGGCCGGCGGCGCCGACCAGGTGCAGCGGATAGTCGCCGTCGGCGAGGCCGCGGTGGCCGGCGGCGTCGAGGCCGCCGATGTCGACGGCGACCGTCCACAGCGGCTGGTCGGGCGCCGGTGGGACGAGAGTGGTGCCCCGCGCGATCCCGGCCTCGGGCTCGAGGGTGGCCCGCGCGTCGATCATGACGCGGCCACCGCGAGCTCGTGCTCCGCCGCCGCGGGCAGCGACTCCCGCAGCAGCGCGGCGACGTCCGCGTGGGTGATCGACGCCAGTGGCGGCAGGCCGCCGCCGAAGGCGCGCACCACCCGTCCGGCGATGGCGCTCAGCTGGGCCGGGGTGGCCGGCGGGCAGCTCGCCACGCCCCACCGGTCGGCCAGCCGGCGCAGCCCGGCCGACGGGTCGTCGCCAAGCCCCGGCCGCGCCGCCCGGCACACCGCGTCCCAGGCGACCGCGAGGCGCTCGGAATGCCCGAACCGCCGGTCGCCGGCCGCCGCGCGGGCCCACACCGCCGCCGCCACGGGCACGGTGGCCACCATCTTGCGCGCGCCGAGGACGGTGGACACCTCGTTCGCGATGTACCACGCCCGGCCGCCGAACGGGTCCCGCCCGGCCATCGCCCAGCTCGCCTGGGTATAGGCGGACAGCTCGGCGGCCAGCAGCCGCTCCGCCCCGCCCGCGGCCCCCCGCGCCGCCGAGTCCGGCGCCAGCGGGTCCGGCGCCGGCGGGTCCGGCGCCGGCGGGTCCGGCGCCGGCGTGGGGCCGCACAGGCGGTCACCGAGACGGACGAGCTCGCCGGCCAGGGCAAGGCCGGCCGCGTCGGGCACCGGCCGGGACGCGAGGCTGCCGACCGTCGGCCCGAGCACCCGCAGCAGCGCCTCCAGGACTCCCTCGACGAGCATCGACGCGGGCAGGCCGTCGGTGGCCGCCGGGTCGAGCACGGCGACCTCCGGGCGCAGCGCCTCGCCGATGACGAGCCGGTGGCCGCCGCGCACGCGCACACACGCCACCGCGCTGACCTCCGACCCGGTTCCGGTCGTCGTGGGTACCAGAACTCGCATGGGCACGAGGCTGCGCGCGGGCACCAGGTCCGGCGTGTGTACCGGGACCGGCGCGGCACCCGGAATCCGTCGGTCGCCCATCGTGGCGCGCCCGCCCCGGCGGCCGACCGACGGCGGCAGGCCGACGACACCGCAGCGCCCGGCCGTCACCCGGGCGAGCACGCCGTCGTCGACCGCGGCGACGCTGCCCAGCTTGACGAGGTCGAGCAGGCTTCCGCCGCCCACCGCGACGACCGTGTCCAGGCCGGTCCTGGCGGTCTGGTCGCGCAGCCACCCGGCCAGGGCGGCGACGTCGGCGATCCCGGCGCCCACAGGCTCAGCGGTGAGCACGGGCCAGCCCGTCCACTGGTCGCGCAGCCAGCGGACCGCGGGGGTGGCGAGCACGCCCGCGTCGACGACGACACCGATCCGCCGCCCGGCATGGCGCTGCTCGTCGACGACGTGCTCCAGGCCGCCGGGGCCGGCGACGACCCGCGTCGGGCACGACCACTGCCAGACGGTGTTCACCTGGCCACCGCCGCGGCCGGCACCGGTCGGGCCGCCTGGGCGCCCGCCGCGCCGGCGCGGCCAGCCCACAGGGTCGTGAGGCCCCGGCGGACGGCGTCGAGCAGCTCGTCGAGGTCGTCGTCGGTGTAGACCAGCGGCGGCACGAGCTGGATGCCGCCGGGGCCGGGATGAACGACCGCGCCCGCCCGGCGGATCGTCTCGATGGCGGCGGCCACGTCCTGCGGGCCGAACGTCTCGCCATCCGGCCAGGCCAGGCGCAGGATGCGAAAGCAGCCCCGCCCGCCGGTGCCGACCGCCGCGGGATGGTCCGCGACCAGGTCGGCGAGGCCGGCGGCGAGGCGCCGCCCGAGCGCCGCCGCGCGGGTGACCACGTCGAGGCGGCGCATCTCCGCGACGGTCGCCGTGATCGCGGCGCAGGTCGGCGGGGTGCCCGCGTTCGTCTCGCCGTGGGCGAGCACCGCGTCGGCCTCGTCGAAGGCGGCGGCGACCTGGTGCGAGACGACGACCGCCGAGCCCGCGCAGGTGCCGTTGGTGAGCCCCTTCGACACGACCATGACGTCGGGGACGAACGGCCAGGTCTGCGAGGCGAACCAGGATCCGGTGCGGCCGAAGCCGGTCGCGACCTCGTCGGCGACGATCAGGAAGCCGTGTTCGTCGCGCAGCGCGGCGAGCTCGGTGAGGAAGGCGTCCGGCACCTCGACCGCGCCCGTGCCGAGCACCGGCTCGACGACGACCGCGGCGATCTGCCGGCCGGCGCCCGCGAGCAGGCGGCGCAGCTCACCGGCGTCGGCGCAGCTCACATGCCGGACGAAGCGCCGGTCGACGAGGTACAGCTCCTGGCCGAGCTCCTCACCGGACAGCGCCGACGCCCCGTAGGTCAGGCCGTGGTAACTGTCGCGCAGGCCGACGACGACCCGGCGGGCGGGTTGGCCGCGCAGCGCCCAGTACTGCCGGACGATCTTCATCATGGCGTCGTTGGCGGCGCTGCCCGACGTCGAGAACAGCACCCGGCCGAACGTCTCCGCGCCGCACAGCTGCGCGAGCGTCGACGCGGCCTCGACCGCCCACGGGTGGCTGTAGCGGAACAGGGTGAGGTAGGAGGCGTCCCGCAGCGCGCGGTGGACGCCGTCCGCCACGGCCTCGTTGCCGTAGCCGATGTTGACGTTCCACAGGCCGCTGGTCGCGCACAGCGCCTCGACGCCGTCGTCGAAGCGCACCCGCACTCCCGCCGCGCCGACCGCGCGGGCACCGGGTCGGTCGAACCGGCTCGGCGGGCTCAGCAGCTGCCACAGCGCCCCCGTCATCGCGCCGCATCCTCGTCGTCGGCGTGGTCGGCGGCGGCGTGGTCGGCGGCGCGATGACGGGGGCGCTGTGGC
>NZ_FZMO01000126.1 GCF_900197875.1 Frankia canadensis
GTACCGAACCGCTTGACACGCCCCCCGCCATCCCCACCGCCCGCGCCCAGACAGCCGCCGCCGAGCCCTAGATCGCGTGGGTGGCTGTGCCCAGGGTGCTCTGCGGGAGACAGCGCCGCGCTGCGGGTACCGGGGGTGCGGTTACCGGGGGTGCGGTGCTCGGTGCGGTGCCGGGGTGGTCTTGGGGAGCTCTCTCGGCCTGACTTCTCGCACGGGGGACGTGCGTGCGGGGACACGTGCGGGGAACAGCGGCACCGTGTCGCGAACACCTGGTTCGGTGTCCGGTTTGCCCCAGAGTTCGCGACACACACGGCCACAAGGCTGCCAGGATCACTCGGCGACGAGGATCCGCGAAGATCACGATGCGACACGCACCCCGACTCCGTCACGACCCCCGCCCGTCACCCCCTTGTCCCCCACATGTGATTGACAGATAGCAGACAGTAGCCTGCCTCGGCTGGCGTGATCCGATCAGCAGGGGGGAAAAGGATCATGAGCTACGACCATGGAGGCGACTATCGTCGCCCCCGCGCGGACCCGGGCCGGTTTGACGGTCATCGCGGATATGACGACCGCCGCGGATATGACGACCGTCATGGCCGTGACGACGGATATGACAGCCACGGGCGCCGGGACGGCGGATGGGATCGCCACGAGTACGGCGAGCGTCGCGGATACGGGCCCGCCGCGTACGACGCCGATCCCCAGGTCGCGGCGGCGCCCGGCGGCAGACCCGGCCCCGGTGGGCCGCCGGAGAAGCGGGGCCTCTCCCGCAGGACCACGGTGGGAATCGGGGTCGCGGTGGCGGTCCTTCTGCTCGGCATCGGTGCCGCGCTGGGCGGAGGCGGGACCTCCGCGCCGACCGCGGCCCCCGCCGCCACCGCCAACGCGCTCGCCGAGGGCACCTCGTCCCTCGCTCCGGTGGCGGACGCTGGCGCGGTAGTCCCGGCCTCGCCCGCCACGCCGACGCCGGCACCCACCCGAGCAATCCCGAACGTGGTCGGCATGAACCATCAGACCGCCCAGGACACGCTGCAGGCCGCCGGCTTCTACCGGCTCACCGAACGGGATGGCACCGGCCAGGGGCGAGCGCTCATCTGGGACCGCAACTGGCACGTCATCGCCCAGTCACCGCCAGCGGGGACAGTGATCAGTACGGACGGGGAGATCACCCTGACGTCCAAGAAGTACACGGACGGCTGATTCACGGGATGCCGGCGCCGCGACGGGGAGGTCAGCCGGCGGCGACCCAGGAATCGATCATGTTCCGGGCGATCGAGATCGGGCCGGGGAGCCGCACCGGAACGGCCTCACCGAGCGCCTCGCCCCGACCCGACAAGCCGGAGGAGCCGGTCGAGGCGGTCGAGCCGCCGGTCGAGCCGGCGGCACCGGGTGAGGCGCGCCAGTCGCCGCGGGCCAGCGCCGTCCGCAGGTCGTCGCGGGTGAGCCACATGGCCTCGCAGATCTCGGTCTCGTCCAGGCGCAGCGGCTGCTCGGGATCCGCGACCGCGTGATAACCGATCATGAGGGAGCGCGGGAACGGCCAGGCCTGGCTGCCGAGATAGCGGATGTCGGTCACGTCGATGCCGACCTCCTCGGCGATCTCCCGGGCGACGCAGGCCTCCAGGGACTCGCCGGCCTCGACGAAGCCGGCGAGCACCGAGAACCGGCCCGCTGGCCAGTTGCGGTGGCGGCCGAGCAGCATCCGGTCCGCGCCGTCGTGCACGAGGACGATCACCGCCGGATCGGTGCGCGGATACTCCTCGTGCGACTCGGCCTCGCACACCCTCGCCCAGCCGGCGTTGATGAGACGGGTCGGGGACCCGTCCCGGGCGCAGAAGCGGGCGCGCTCATGCCAGCCGAGCAGGGCGACGGCCGCGGCCAGCAGGGCGCTGTCGTGCGGGCCGAGCTCGGCGCCCACCACGGCCAGGTTCGACCACCGCACGGCCGGGTCGTCGCCCACCGCGGCCCGCTCCCGCTCGCCGCGCACCGCCCAGTGGGCGATGCCGTCGACCTCGCCGAGCAGCAGCGCGTCCGCGGGCGGCGCCCCGGCGAGCTCGGCGCCCACCCGCGTCCACAGCCAGGGGCCGGCCGGCGCCTCGGCCGTCGGCGGCGGGTCGGGCCAGACGACGGGGGCACGCCCCTCGTCGTCGACGACGATCACGCGGGCCGTCGCCCAACCCTCCTTCTGCCGGTCGGGATCCTGGCGCTGCGGCTCGTCGCGCACCAGGGCGGCCCCGGCGAAGGTCGGCGTACGAACCAGCCCGAAATCAGTCACGAGGCGCATCCTCCACATACCCGGCACTCAACAGCGGCAGGGACATCCCTCGGCCACGTTACGGCGGACGTCGGGCGTTTCCGAAGGCCGGCCACGGACGCCGACGTGACCGACCCGCGATCGTCCGGTGGAGTGACGACTCCGGACCACCGGTCCCCGCAACCGCCCGCGAGGATTGTTGCCCGCTGCCATACTTCCTACGGAAACTCACCCGGCCGCCACGTGCCTCCAGCACATGCTTTCCGGCACCGCGCCGCACCCGCGGCGCCGCGGCCATCCGGGACTGTCCCGCCCGCGCGGGAACGGAGGTTCAGTACGTGCCTGGTGATGTCCCCGCTGGCACACCCGCGGGCTTACTGGCCGCCGCGGGCACGCCGATGCCCGCGATCGCGCCGCACGCGATGCTCGTGTTCCTGCTCGCGGTCACCTCGCTTCTCGCCGGCGCGCTGCTGCTCGGGCGGCTCGCCCAGCGGCTCGGCCTGCCCGCGATCGTCGGCGAGCTGGCCACCGGGATCCTGGTGGGACCCTCGGTGTTCGCCCAGCTGGCACCCGAGGCGGCGCACTGGCTGTTCCCCCCCGACCCGAACCAGTTCCATCTGGTGGAGGCCGTCGGCCAGATCGGCGTGATCCTGTTCGTCGGTATGACCGGAACCGAGATGGACGTTCCCGCGATCCTGCGCCGAGGGCGGGCTGCGGCGCAGGTCAGCCTCGGCGGGCTGATCGTCCCGCTGGGCCTCGGCGTGGCTACCGGGCTGCTGCTGCCGGCGGGGCTGCTGTCCGGCGACGTCGACGACTGGGTGTTCGCGCTGTTCCTCGGCGTCGCGATGGCCGTCAGCGCCATCCCGGTGATCGCGCGGATCCTCGTCGACCTGGGCCTGCTGCACAGTCGGGTGGGCCAGATGACGCTGGCCGCGGGCACGGTCGACGACGCGGTCGGCTGGCTGCTGCTGTCGGTGGTGTCGGCGCTGGCGACGACCGGGGTGCGTACGGGTGACGTGTTGACGTCCGTGGTGTCCGTCCTGGGGACGGTGGTCGTCGCGGGCCTCGTCGGCGGGCCGGTGGCCGAGGTCGTGTTGCGCCAGGCTGGGCGGCGGCGGGCCGCGGGCGACTCGCCGGCGTCGGCGGTCAGCCTGGCCTGCGTCGTGATGATCCTCGGGGCTGCCGCCGCGACCCAGGCGCTGCGACTGGAGGCGATCTTCGGCGCGTTCATCGCGGGCATGGTGATCGGATCGCGCCGTTCCTTCGACCCACGCCTCGTCGCACCGGTACGGCTGGTGGTGACGGGCGTCCTGGCACCGTTGTTCTTCGCCACCGCGGGCTTGCGGGTCGACCTCACCCAGCTGCGCCGGCCCAGCGTCCTCGCGGCCGGCGCGGTCGTCCTCGCGGTCGCCGTGACGGGCAAGTTCCTCGGCGCCTACCTGGGCGCGCGGGCCAGCCACCTCGGCCGGTGGGAGGCGCTGGCGCTCGGCGCCGGGATGAACGCCCGCGGCGTCGTCGAGGTCGTCGTCGCCGGCACGGGGCTGCGCCTCGGTGTCATCGATTCCGCCGGCTACACGGTGGTGGTGCTGGTCGCGGTCGCCACATCGATCATGGCACCACCCCTGCTGCGCTGGACGGTCGCCCGCGGCGCCCTCGCCGACCCGCACGACCACCCGACCGACGCCACCGTGCCACCCGCGCAGCGCAACGAGGGCGCCACCATTCCCGCGCCCTAGGCTGACCGTCCGCGCGCTCGCGGGGATATCTCAGACGAACTTCGGGGCGCGCTTGTCGACGAAAGCGGCGACACCCTCGCGGCCGTCGCCGACCGCGCAGGCCGAGATGCCGCGCCCCTCCAGCTCCAGATGCGTCTCCAGACCATGGTCGAATGTCGACAGCAGCAGCTGGCGGACGGTGCGGTAGGAGTTCTTCGGCCCCGCGGCGAGGCGCTGGGCGAGCGCCGTCGCCTCCGCGTCCAGCTCGGCGGCGGGCAGAACCTGGGTGACCAGGCCCCACTCCAGCGCCTCCGGGGCGCGCAGGGTGCGGTTGGTGAAGATCAGCTCCTGGGTGCGGCGCAGCCCGATCAGCCGCGGCAGCGCGTACGTCGTGCCACCGTCCGGGCTGAGCCCGACGTTCGTGTAGGCCAGCGTGAAACTCGCCGAGTCGGCGGCGAGCACCAGGTCACCCATGATCGCGAGACCGATGCCGGCGCCCGCGACCGTCCCGTTCACGGCGACGACCAGCGGGGCGTCCATCCGGGCGAAGCTCGTGACGGCCTGGTGCAGGTCGTCGGCGAGCTTCTTCATCTCCAGGTCGGCACGCTCGCCGTAGCCCGCCATCTCCTTCACGTCCCCGCCGGCGCAGAAGAACCGGCCGGAGCCGGTCAGCAGCACCGCCCGCACGGACGGGTCGCTCGCGACGTCCCGCGCCACCTGGGCCAGCTCGGCGCCCATCTCCTGGTTCACGCAGTTCGCGGCGTCGGGACGGTCAAGGGTGATGCGCGCCACCGCACCGTCCCGCGCGAGCGTCAGCGTGCGGAACTGGGGGCTCATCGGCGTCTCCGTTCGCAGGGGTTCGCTACACCTTTACCAGCATCGGGCCGCCGCTGCCCCGGCTGGCCGGCCACGCAGGCCCGATGCACATATCGGACGGTCGCGGTCCAGGTGACGCCCCCGAGCCGGCGCAGCGCGCGTCGAGTGACGCCCCCGCACCGGTAGCGTTGCGGCCATGGCGCCGTCACTCGACGACATCGTGGCCCGGTCGAGAAAGGCGGTCGCCGCCGGCTGCCTGCTGCGAGACGAGGCCGGCCGGGTGCTGCTGGTCGAGCCCACCTACAAACCGAACTGGGACGTTCCGGGCGGCATCGCCGAGCCGGGCGAGTCCCCGCGGTACACCGCCCAGCGTGAGCTCGGCGAGGAGCTGGGGCTGGAGCTGCCCGTCGGCAGGTTGCTGTGCGTCGACCACCTCGCCGCGACGCCGCGCCGGGCGGACGCGCTGCGCTTCCTGTTCGCCGTGGACGGCCCGCCCGTCCAGATCGACGCGCTGGCCCTGCAGACCGCCGAGATCCGCTCGGCACGGTACTGCACGCCGGGCGAGGTCGCCGCACGGGCCTCGGCGCGCCTCGCCCGCCGCATCGCCGCCTGCCTCACCGCGCCCCGCCTGCCCGTCTACCTCGAGGACGGCGCCCCCACCCTCTGACGCGTCGCGCCGCCGGCGCGTTGACCACGATCGCCGACTTCTCGCCCGCGTGCGTGGCCGCTCTCCTGGGCCGCGCCTAGAGTTGTGATCTTCGGCAGTGTCGTCGTCGCACCGCCGGTCGTGGCCGCGTTCTGGCATGATCGCGGCGGCCCGTGTCGCATAATCTGGGCAGATCGGACACGTCACGTCGAATCAGCGACACGGGGCCGCTGTCCCACGCAGGTTCTTCCCGCCCGAGGCGTGTTCGTGGGGGGTTCCTCGCGAGGTCGGCCCCGAAGATCACAGCTCCACACGCGAGCTAGCGCGGCGGGGGGCCGAGGTCGGCGAGATAGCCGAGCCAGCCGGCGGCATGGCGGATCTCGGTCCGGCCGGCCAGCGTGCCGGCGCGGGCGCGCATGCTCAGTGAACCGCTGCCGTCAGCCAGTTCGATGACAGTCAGCTCCAGCTCCGGCGGCTCCAGCGGCAGCAGCTCGTCGAGCAGGACCGCGTAGCTGACCTCGTAAAGCTCGCCGGGTACCGCGTACCCGCCGACCTCGACGGGTTCCAGGCCGGGGAACTCGTCGTCGAACGACCAGAACCGGTAGCGCGGCGCGGTGTGGACGCGGCCGAGGAAACGCGCCGCGGCAAGCGGGCCGTGGATCGACCCGCCGCTCATCGCCTGCCCGTTGACGAACATCCGCACCGGCCCGGCACCCAGCCCACCACCGGAGACGCCGCCGGACGCTGGCACGACATCCGCTGGCACGACATCCGCGGTCATGACGTCCGGGGCCGCGGTGGGGACGACGTTCACGACCGCCCCCGTTCGGCCGGCGCGGTCAGGCCGGCTGGTTCGGCGGTCTGGCCACGCTCGAGGCCGTGGGCGGCGCCGCGGACCGCATGGGCGAGGACCGCGGCGACGGCATGTTCCTCGTCCCCGCTCGCCAGCGCCGCGAGCAGGTCGCGGTGCTGCTCGACGGGCTCGTACCCGGCCTGCTGGACGTAGTCGTCGGTCGGGTAGAGAAACGCCTGCGACTCCAGGAAGGTCGAGGTGCGGTCGCTGAACGCGGCCCGGTTGATGGCCATGTGCAGGTCCAGATGGGCCATGGCGAACACGGAGCTGCCGACGCCGCCGCCGCGCAGAGCCTGCTCCAGCGGGACCAGCCGGGCGTGCAGCGCGTCCCAGTCGACCTCGGCGGCCTGCCTGCTGATCAGCCGGGCGACGACCTCGTCGAACGCCACCCGCAGCAGATGCATCTCGGCGCGTTCCCGCGGCCCGACCGCGCACACCTCCAGGTGGCCGCGCCGGATCCGGACCACCAGACCCTCGCTGGTCAGCCGCTGCAGGGCCTCCCGGACCGGGGTGCGGCTGACGGCGAGATCCGCCGCGATCCGGTCCTCCACCAGCCGGCTGCCCGGAGCGAGCTCGCCCATCATCACCGCCTGGCGCAGGTAGCGGTACACCCGGCCGCGGGCGGTGCCGTCGGCAGCGGGCCGGACGGAGGGGTCGGCGCTCACGCGTCCTCCAGTGTCAGGGTCTCGCGGGCCAGAGCGGCCCGACAGGCGTGGGTGGCGCGTTGCATGAGGGTGCCGGAACTGACCGTGCAGCCGGCCCGCAGCGCCCGCGCCTGCAGGTCGGAAAGCCGGTTGTTGAGGTCGAAGAAGGCACCGCCCGGGGCGAGCAGATCGTCGAACGAAAAGGCGAACGGGGCTGTCTCCGACTCGCGGGTCTCTCCCCACGTCGTCGAATTGATCAGTATGGCAGGCGCCTGACCGTCGAGCAGGCCGGTCAGCTCGGCGGCGGGCACGGCCAGCGCCCCGGCCGCCGCCGCCAGCTCCTGGGCCGCCGCGTCCGCGCGAGCGCTGATCACCAGCTCGGTGCCGGGCCAGGCACGACGGAGGCCCAGCGCGACCGAACGCGCCGACGCGCCCGCGCCCAGCAGCACGATCCGCCCCGGTTCCCGGCCGGCGGCGAGTAGTTCGAGCACCACCTGCGCCGCCCACGAGTTCGTGTTGACGCCGAGCAGTCCACGCGGGCCGCGCAGCACCGTGTCGACCACCCCGGTGGTCACCGCCGCCGGGCTCAGCGCGGTGAGCTGGACCGCGACGGCCTGCTTCCACGGTGAGAGGACGACGGCGAGCCGCCAGCCGGGGTCCGCGGCGAGCGCGGCGGGATCGGCGACGTGCCGTGCGGCGCCGAGGACGAGGCCGGCGTCGGCGATCGCCCGGGCGAGCATCGGGCTCGCGACGGCGTGCGCCGCGGTGGTCCCGATCGCGCCGATGTCCAGCCGACCCCCGCCGCTTTCCGCCGCGGTCAGGTCGCGGCCGACCTCGGCGGCGAGGCAGCCGCGGACCGCCGCCCGGATCGGGTCGACACCGGCGGGCGGGCCGGCGGGCCAGATCGGCCCGGCGGCCGCGGCGTCCCAGCGCGGCGTGGTCATGTCGTCCCCGGATGGGCGGTGGCGGTGGCGATCATGCGGAGACCAGGGGCGTGGGCAGCCCGGCCCGTCCGGGCGAGGCTGCGTCCCCCGTCCGCGGTCCCGTCCCGGCAGAGCCCGAGGCCGTGCCGGTGGGGCCGGTCTCCTGGTCCGAACGGGCGAGGTCGTCGCCGCCGGGCAGCGGGCGGGGGGTGAGCTGTCGGCCGGTTGGGTCGCCCACCGCCCGGCCGTCCTCGGCGATCAGCTCGCCGCGCAGGTAGGTGGCCCGCACGGCGCCGACGGTCGGCCAGCCAGCGTAGGGCGTGACGGGGTGGCGCGAGTGCAGGTGGCCGGGGTCGACCTCGCCGGCCGCGGTCGGGTCGACGAGGACGAGGTCGGCGTCCGCACCGATGCCGAGATGACCCTTGCGGTCGTCGATCCGCCAGGTACGGGCGGGCGTGTGGCAGCACAACCGGACCAGGTCGGGCAGCGACAGCCGTCCCCGGTGCACCTCGGTCAGCAGCAACGGCAGCATCGTCTCGACGCCGATGAACCCGCCGTGCGCCGCCCAGACGTCGGTCTCGGCCTGCTCGTCGGCGGTGTGCGGGGCGTGGTCGGTGGCGATCAGGTCGACGTCACCGGCGGCGATGCCCTGCCACAGGGCCGCGACATCGGTGGCCGGGCGGATGGGCGGGTTCAGTTTGACCAGGTTGCCGTGCCGGTCGTAGGCGCTGTCGTCGAGCAGCAGGTGGGCGACGAGGACCTCGACGGTGAGCCGGTGCCCGAGCATGCGCATCAACCGGACGCGGTCGAGCCCCGCCGCCGTCGACAGGTGATGGATGTGCAGCTGGGCGCCGGCGTCGCTGGCCAGCGTGATGATCCTGGTGACGGCCTCGACCTCGACGACGGCGGGCCGGCAGGCGAGGTGCGCGCGGGGGTCGGTGCGCCCGCTGGCGCGCAGTTCGCGGCCGAGCCGGCGCAGCAGCGCGTCGTTCTCGGCGTGCACGCCGACGACGAGCCCGGCCGCGGCGGCGGCGCGCAGGCCCGCGTGGATCGCGCCGTCGTCGGGGCACGGGTTGTCGCCGGTGGTCTGACCCATGAACAGCTTGAGCCCCATCGCGCCGGCGGCCGCCAGCGCGGCGATCTCGTCGGCGTTGTCCTGGCCGAGCATGCCGTACAGGCCGAAGTCGACGTGCGCCTTCGGGGCGACGAGCGCCAGCTTCTCGGTGAAGCCGGCGGCCGTCGCGACCGGCGGCAGCGTGTTCGGCATGTCGACGACGGTGGTGACCCCGCCGGCGGCGGCCGCACGGGTGCCGCTGCGGAAGTCCTCCTTGCGGGTCATCCCGGGCTCGCGCAGGTGAACGTGCACGTCGACGAGCCCGGGCAGCACGACCAGGCCCGTGGCGTCGACCTCTCGCCGCCCGGGAGACAGGCCTGTTCCGGCGGCCACCACCTGGCCCGCGCGGATGCCCAGATCCTGGCGGGTGGCCCGATCGGCGGAGACGACCGTCCCGCCGCGGATGACCAGGTCGAAGTCGGTGGTCAAGGGAAGCTCCTTGTGGAATGTCGGCCGGCGGCTCATGGGTTGCCGGCCCGGTCGGGGGATGCGGACCCAGCCGGGGGATGCGGGCGCTGGCCCGATCAGGCGGGCAGCTGCAGCGATTTCACCTCGGTGAGCTCCGCCAGTCCCTCCCGGCCGTGCTCGCGGCCGTTGCCGGACTCCCGCACCCCGCCATAGGGCGCGGCCAGGTTGAACGCTCCGCCGTTGACGACCACCTGCCCCGCGTTGAGCCGCCGGGCGACGGCGATCGACCGGTCAAGGTCCGCACTCCAGACAGCGGCGGTCAGGCCATACCGGGTCCCGTTGGCGACCGCGACCATGTCGTCGACGTTGTCGCAGGCCAGGATGGTCAGCACCGGGCCGAAGATCTCCTCCTGGGCGAGCCGGTGGCCGGCGGCCACGTCGGTGAAGACGGTCGGCCGGAGGTAGTAGCCGCCGTGATGGCTGGCCGGCAGCCCCTCCGGCAGTCCGAGCCCGCCGCGCAGCAGACGCAGCCCCGAGCTCAGCCCGTCGGCGATGAACCCGCTCACCCGCGCCTGCTGGGCGGCGCTCACCACCGGGCCGAGACCGGTGCCGGCTGCGCGCGGCGGTCCGACGACGGTGCGGTCGACGATCTCGGCGACTCGCTCCTCGACCTCCGCCAGCAGTGCGCGTGGCACGATCAGGCGGCTCTGCGCCCCGCACACCTGACCGTTGTTGAACAGGCAGCTGCCGAGCACGCCGGGCAGCGCCTCGTCCAGCGACGCGTCGGGCAGCAGCAGCGCCGGGTTCTTGCCGCCCAGTTCCAGCACGCTGCGGGTGATGGTGGTCGCGGTGGTGGCGAGGATGCTCCGGCCCACCTCCCGCGAACCGGTGAAGCTGATCATGTCGACGTCGGGGTGGGCGACCAGCGCCGCGCCGACCTCGGGGCCGGTGCCGCCGACGACGTTGACGACGCCCGGCGGCAGCCCCACCTGCGCGAGCAGCCGGGTGGCAGCCCAGGCGGCCAGCGACTTGATCTCGGACGGCTTGATCACGACGGTGTTGCCGAGGGCGATCGCCGATGAGATCTTGCTGACCAGCATGTGTAGCGGGAAGTTCCAGGCGGTGATCGCCGCGACCACGCCGGCCGGCTCCCGCACGACGAGCGACGTGCCCTCCCTGCGGGGGGTGAGCACCGCCTCGGCAAGCTCCCCCAGATGCTCCAGGCAACCGACGGCTCGTCCCACGTGCACACGGCGGGCGAACTCGGGTATCAGTCCGAGCTCGTCGACGACCAGTTCAGTGAGGGCGTCCGCGGCGGCGGCGAGCCGTTCCCGCCAGGCGTCGAGGTAGCGCATCCGCTCGGCGAGTGGTCGGGCCGCCCAGCCGGGCGCGGCGGCGCGGGCGGCGGCCAGTGCCCGGGCGACGGTCGCCGGGCCGGCATGCCCGGTGACGCCGATCAGCTCGCCGGTGGCCGGATCGTGCACGGGCGTGCCCCCCGACCGGGCCCCCTCCACGAGCACCCCGTCGACGTAGTGCCCGGTGACGGTTGGCCCGCTGGCGACGGAGAGGCCAGCGGCTGGAGCGTCCATGGGCCGAACGGGCGACGGCGCGCCGGGGCTGGCTGCGGCCGGGTCGGCGACGGTCAGGCCGGGTGTGGGCACGATGCTCCTCCAGAACGGCGGGGGTCCGCCGAGACAGCGACAGCGGCCGGGGCGGCGGGGACGTGGCCCGCGGC
>NZ_FZMO01000053.1 GCF_900197875.1 Frankia canadensis
GTCTACGGCGGCACGGTGCTGGCCGGGCCGGGACCGGAGGGCGGATGGCGGGTCAGCACCCGGATCAACGTTGGTGGGAAGGTGCCCGGGTGACGTCCACCGGTTCGCCGTCCGCCGCCCCGCCCGCCACCACCGTCCTGCTGGTGGACGACCAGCCGCTGCTGCGGATGGGCTTCCGGATGGTGCTCGACTCGCAGGCCGACATCACCGTCGTCGGCGAGGCGGGGGACGGCACCGAGGCGGTCGCGCTCACCGCGGCGCTGCGACCGGACGTGGTGCTGATGGACGTGCGGATGCCGGGGATGAACGGCATCGAGGCGACAGGCCGCATCGTCGCGGCCGGCAGCGCGTCGCGGGTGCTGATCCTCACGACCTTCGACCTCGACGAGTACGCCTTCGCCGGGCTGCGGGCCGGGGCCAGCGGATTCCTGCTGAAGGACGTCCCTCCCGCCGACCTGCTCTCGGCGATCCGGGCGGTCGCGACCGGCGACGCGGTCGTCGCCCCCAGCATCACCCGCCGGCTGCTGGACGCCTTCGCCCACCGCCTCCCCGACGCCGCCGCGCCGGCCGGGTCGACTGGTTCCGGGACCGGCGGCTCCGGCATGCCCGCGACCGGTACCGAGGTCACCGCGACGTCCGGGACCGGCATCACGGGTCCGGGGTCATCGCCGGAAGACCAGCCGGCCGGCCGGTCTCGCGACCGACGCCTGGACCGGCTCACCGAGCGGGAGCGGGACGTGCTGGACGAGGTCGCCGCCGGCTACTCCAACGCCGAGATCGCGGCCCGGCTGGTGCTCTCCGAGGCCACAGTGAAGACCCACGTCGGCCGGATCCTGGCCAAGCTGGAACTGCGGGACCGGGTGCAGGCGGTCGTCTTCGCCTACGAGACCGGCGTCGTCCACCCCTCCGCCAACCCGCCCCGCCCGGACTGAACGGACGACCTCGATGATGGGCTGATTGTCAGTCGAGGTCGAAGGCGGCGACGATCGCGGTGGTCAGCGCGGGTTCCTGCGCGGGCAGCAGGTAGCCGATCTGGTGCATGAGCTGCCTGACCGGGATGGTGGTGATGTTGTCGCAGGAGATCACGCTGTCGTGGTCGAGGCCGTTGGAGGCGCCCACGGTCACCTCGGTGGACAGGCCTCTGGCCGTGGAGGTGATCGGCGCAATGGTGACGTTGGCCAGATAGGGACGGACCACGTCTCGGGTGAGGACGAGGACCGGCCGGACCTTGTCCAGCCGGGCGAGGTGAATGGGGCGCATCAGTCGCCGAGATCGAGGGGGTGGGCCGCGGCGTGTTCGGCCAGAGCGTCGAGATCGGCGTCGCCGCCGACGCGACGAAGGATGGCGACATCCTCCAGCGCTGTCTGCCGACGCCGCTCGCGTGCCAGCGCGCGAGCTACGGCATCCGCGCGGCTGGTCACCGCACCTGCGGCGACCAGCGCGTCGACGAAGGCGACCAGGTCATCTGGTATGCGCACGGTGATCTGCGTGGTCATCCCATCATCATACCGATCTGGGATCACGTGCGCCCGGCGTGACGGTGGCGCGGCGGTGACGGCCTTCGCGGCCTGGAGCTCGGCGTCCTCGCGGTGGTACAGCCCGGTGCCGGGGGCGGTACGGCGGGCGGCCGCGGGGTGCCGGGGCGAGACGGATCCGCGCCGGGACCGACGACGACGTGTTTCCCGTGACCGGCGAGGATCCGCTGCGTACGATGGAGCCCAATTGAACAGCCGATGGCTTCCGGCGGCGATCAGAATGCCGGTGAATTCGTGTTGTCCTGACTCTCGTGCACTGCCCCGAGGGTGTCGAGGGACCGGCCTGAATCATGCGGCCGGCCGTGGGATGACCGAGGAGTTGTATATATGGGCAGTCACGAGACGTTGCCGTTCGTCGATACCGACAGTGCCGCCTTCATGCGCGATCCGGCAGGTGCGTCGGCCGAGGCCGGGGCCGTGCGGGGCATCGCTCGCGGCCCGCACGGCGTCGAGGTGTTCGCCTACGACCAGGTGCGCGCGCTGTTAACCGACAAGCGGCTGCGCCCGCCCAGTGCCGCCTATTTCCAGGGCAGGGGCGCCACCGCGCCGATTCTCGAGTTCATCAACGACGGCCTGCTGCTGATGATGGACCCCGCCCGTCACGAGAAGCTGCGGAAGATTCTGGTGAAGGGCTTCCGGCCGCGCACCATCGACCTGACCCGGCCGATGATGGCAGCCTTCGCCGAGGAACTGGTCAGCGGTTTCTCCGACCGCCGGACAATAGATTTCGTCGCGGACTTCTCGCATCACTACTCCATCGGCGTGATCGCCCGTTACATCGGCGTCGAGCCGGCCGACGTGCCGATCTTCGACAGCGCCACCGTCGAGCTGCGGGTGCTCGCCGAGAACCCGATGACGCCGCATGTGTCGCGGTTGGAGAAGGCCCTCGCGGAGCTGCGCGTCTACACCCGGGGCCTGGTCGCGGCCCGGCGCGAGAACCCGCGGCCCGATCTGATCAGTGACCTCATCGAGGCGCAGGAGCTTGAGGGGAGGATGACCGAGACCGAACTGATCTGGGCGGTCGTGAACGTCCTGCTCGCCGGGCACGACACCACCCGCTACCAGCTCGCCTCCTGCGTGCGGGCGCTGGTGGAGGCGGGGGCCTGGGAGCGGGTCGCGGCCGATCCCGGGCTGATCCCGTTCGCCGTGGACGAGGGCATGCGGCTGTGGCCCGTGACGACCCGGGTCGTCCGGCTGGTCACGGAACCGATGGAGATCTGCGGCGAGGCGTTCGACGTCCACGAGCCGGTGGCCCTCAGCTTCCAGGCGGCGGGGCGCGATCCGGCGGTCTTCGCCGAGCCGAACGGCCTGAACCTCGGCCGGGAGCCGGGCTGGGACATCGGCTTCGGCCGCGGCGCCCACTACTGCCTGGGGCACGCGGTGGCACGGACCGAGATGTGCGAGGCGCTGGCGGTGCTCACGCGGCGCCTGACCGACGTCGAGCTCGCGGACGAGATCGTCATGCCGCCGGACTCGGCCGCCTTCATGCGCGGGCCGGCATCGCTTCCCCTTGCCTACGCGGTCCGGCCGGCGATCGGCGAGGATCAGCCCGAGCCCGTCCTGGAGCCGTCGAATCACTGAGATACGCACGTGGGGGACGCCTGGGCGCCCGTCCCCCACGTGCGGCATCGCGGCATCCTCGGCACCGCCGAGTCCACCCCTATATTAGACGAGGATCAATAGGGTGGATACCCGCCAGACGGCGTGGGGCCGGCGGGCCGTGAAAGGTTGTCGGGGTGTGGAGATGGACAGCGCGCGCAAGGGCCGCCGGCGCCCGACCCGCGACGAGGGCCCGGCGGTCACGCGGGAGCAGATCGTCGACGCGGCGTACCGCATCGCCCGCACGGAGCATCTCGACCAGATCCAGATCCGCAGGGTCGCCCGCGAGCTCGGGGTGTGGCCGCAGGCGCTCTACCACTACGTCCCCAGCAAGTCCGAGCTGCTCCGGCTCGTCGCGGACCGCGCCCTCGAGACCCGGCGGCCACCCGGCCTGCCCGCGACCGCGCCCTGGGACGAGAGGCTCCTCGACCTGTTCAACCGGACGGAGGAGGTCTTCGCCGCGCATCCGGGCCTCGTCCAGTTCCTGGTCCTGCGGCCGGACTTCGTCGGATCGGCGCACCTGGGCGCACTCGCGGAGGAGGCCCTGGGACTGCTGTTCGAGGGTGGACTGACCCCCGGCCAGGCGCTCGGGGCCTTCGGGGGCCTTGCGTCGCTCATCGTCGGCAAGGCGCAGCTGCTGGAGGCCTTCACCTCGGGGGCGCAGGTCTCGGCGCCCACGGCCGACGAGCAGCGTTTCCCCTGCCTGGCCCGAACCCTCGGCGAGGCCGCCGGCGCGGAGGTCGACCTCGCCGACGACGTCGCGACCTACATAGCCGGCCTGGCGAGTCTGTACGGCCGCGGAGAACCGCGGCGACGGAGGCACCGGTGACGACCCCCGGTCGGGCCGGGTCCGCTCCTGACGACCGGCAGCCCGCGATGGTCGGTCGACGCCCGCGTGCCGATGCCGACGAGACCAGGCTGCAACTCCTGCGGGCCGCCGAGCGCCTGTTCGCCGAGCGCGGCATCGAGGCCGTCTCGCTGCGCGACATCCACCAGGCCGCCGGCCAGCGCAACACCAGCGCGGTGAACTACCACTTCGGCGGCAAGGAAGGACTCATCCGCGCGATCATCGAGGCCCGGGCGGACGTCACGAACGCCCGGCGGATGCAGCTGCTGGCCCAGGCGGAGGCGTCCGGTCGCGGCGAGGACGCCCGGAGCCTGGTCGACGCGCTCGTCTGGCCGTTGGCCGAGGAGATCCGTCAGGGCACCTACTACGTCGGCTTCCTGTCCCGGCTGATCGTCGAGCGCGATCTCGACCGGCCGGTGCGGTACGCCGCGGACCCGGTGTGGTCCAGCGCGGTGGTGGTCGGGCGACGGCTGCGCTCCC
Organism: Frankia canadensis; assembly: GCF_900197875.1. Classification (GTDB taxonomy): domain Bacteria; phylum Actinomycetota; class Actinomycetes; order Frankiales; family Frankiaceae; genus Frankia; species Frankia canadensis. The sequence continues at coordinate 4,462 of NZ_FZMO01000053.1, forward strand.
TGCTGGCGCACGTCGACCGGTCCGTCTTCGACCTGCGCTTCCGGCTCGCCTTCGACCTGGTCGTCCACGCGCTGGCCACCGAGCAGGCCGCCGGCCGGCGCGGCGGGCCCGACCGGCTGCTGCCGTTGGACGCCTACGTCACCCACCTCGCGGACGCCGTGACGGGCCTGCTGAGCGCGCCGGGTTCGGCGGCGGATGCCTGACCCGACGGGCGGCGTCGCGCGGCCGGACGGGGCCCGCGGCCGCGCGGGCGATGACCGGCCGGTCGTCGCGGCGTTGCCCGGAAGTCATGATGGGGAGATGGCCAACAGTGTCGATGTTCGTTCGCGTCGCAGCTCGTCGACCGTGCGTGAGCTGGTGCTGCAGGCGGCGCGGGAGCTGTTTGACGGGCGGCCCTACGAGGAGGTCGGCACCCGGGAGATCGCCACGCGGGCGGGGGTGACGCACGCCCTGGTGTTCCGTCATTTCGGTACCAAGGCGAACCTGTTCGTCGAGGCCGCGTTCCAGCCCTTCCGCGACTTCGTGACCAGCTACCTCGACCAGTGGGTGCTGGAGGGGCATGGGTCGAGCGGATCGGCGCACTACACGGAGACGTTCGTCCACGGCCTGTACCGGCTGTTGCTCGACAACCGGCCGCTGCTGGTCGCAATGGCCGGGCAGTCCGGTGGCGGCTCGACGGAGCTGCGTGAACGCGCCGCCGCCTTCCTTCAGGAGATCTTCGAGCGGCTGGAGCGCGAGTCGGAGCTGGAGATCGAGGTGAAGCGCACGGTCGTCATGGACATCCGCTGCGCCGTGCGGTTCTCGTTCGGTCTCGTCTACGGGATCACCCTGCTCGACCCGCTGCTGTTCCACGACGCGTCGTCGGCCCCGTCGCGGGAGACGATCGCGGAGGAGATGTCGGGGTTCGTGCTGCGTGGAACGCTCCTTCGGACCGAGGGCCTTGCGGACCCCGGCTGACGCGGGTGACGGTGCCGCCGCACCGCCGTCACTCCGGCACGACGGCAAAGGAATCCATGTCCTACATTTCTACTGGCGCCCGACGAGAGTGCAGGCTATGTTGGCGTTGATCCTGGATAGCTAGCCCTGATCTTCAGGGTGCTGGCCGTCGCATCACGGTCGACCCCCTCGGTGCGTGGCCTGCCGTCGTCGCGGTCGCGCCGCGAGAATGAGGTGTCCGAAGATGAGTGAGCCCTCCGCGAGAAGCGGGCCGGTGGCCGCGGTCGTGGTGATCGTGGCGAAGTCCGGGCGTGCCGACGACCTGGCCGCGCTGCTCACCCGGATGGCCGAGGCGGCGACCGACGAGGGCACCGACGCCTACGCCGTGCATCAGGACTCGCGTCAGCCCGAACGGTTCTTCCTGTTCGAGCACTACCGCGACCGGACGGCCTTCACGCTGCACCGCGGCAACGAGACCCTGAACAGCCTGGGCGAGCAGCTCGGGGAGCTGGCCGAGTCGACGGAGATCATCCTGGGTCGGCCGCTTCCCGGGTCCCGCCCGCCGGGTGCCTCCCCGCGGGGCTGACGGTGGGGGCGAGGATGGCGCAGACGGCTCGCGAGGATCCGGCGGGCGACCGCGGCCACGAGGATGACGACAGCGACCGGGAGTCACTGACCGCGTTCCTGGACCGGGCCCGGGTGTTCCTCGCCGGCGCGCCCGAGGTCGGTCGGCGGTCCGAGACCACGGGCCTCGCCCGGAGCGAGGCCGGTGACGGTGAGCGGGTGGGGGACGGGGACGGTGGTCAGCGCGCGTCACGTCCGCCGCTGGTCTGGGGCGAGGGCTCGGACGAGGTCAACCTGCTGCCGGAGCACAGCCCCGAGGAGGACGAGCGGATCGTCGCCGCGGCGCGCCGGTTCAAGGCGGCCGAGTACGCCGCCGGCTTCGGCTGGATCGACGGGCCGACCGAGTACGGCGGTGCCGGCCTGCCCGTCTCCTACCTGGACGCCTACCTCGACCTGCGCGGCCAGTACGACGTGCCGGACCTCGCGGTCTTCGGCCTCGGCCTGGGCATGATCTCCCCGACGCTGCTCGCCCACGGAAGCGAGTCGGCGAAGCGCATTTACCTTCCCCGGCTGCACGCGGGGGAGGCGATCGGCTGCCAGCTGTTCAGCGAACCCGGCGCGGGGTCGGATCTCGCCTCCCTGCGCACCCGGGCCGTGCGCGACGGCGACGAGTGGGTCATCACCGGGCAGAAGGTCTGGACCACGAACGGGCACCTCAGCGACGTCGGCGAGGTCCTGTGCCGGACCAGTCCGGAGGCGCCCAAGCACCGCGGGATCACCGCCTTCCTCGTCGACATGCACGCCCCCGGGGTCGAGGTGCGGCCGCTGCGCCAGATGACCGGCGGGGCGAGCTTCAACGAGGTGTTCCTGACCGAGGTCCGGGTGCCCGACGAGAACCGCCTCGGCGCCGTGGACGACGGCTGGCGGGTCGCCACCACCACCCTGATGAACGAACGCAGCACCGCGAGCGACCTCGGCGGCAGCCTGGCCGCCATCCTCGATCGGCTGATCATGCTGGCCCGCTGGTCGGGGCGGCTCGCCGATCCGGTGGTGCGGGACCGGTTGAGCGACACCGTCATGCATGTCCGTCTCGCCGGCTACGCCACCGAGCGCGCGCACCTGGCCCGCACGGCCGGCACCCCGGGCCCCGAACACTCGGTCGGCAAGCTGGTCTGGACGAACAACCTGCGCCGCATCTCCGACCTGCTCACCGACATCCTCGGCCCGCGCCTGATCGCCGACACCGGCGAGTGGGGCACGTTCGCCTGGACGACGCTCGTCCTCGGCGTCCCCGGCATCCGGGTCTCGGCCGGCACCGACGAGATCATGAAGAACATCCTCGCCGAACGGGTCCTCGGTCTGCCGCGCGAGCCCTCGCCGGCCCGGACCACCTCGGCACCGGGCGGGAACGGGAAGGACGGGAATGTCTGACGACGCGGCCGCCGAACGGCGGGAGCTGCGGGACACCGCCCGGCGGTTCCTGGCCGAACGCTCCTCGGAGCAGGACGTCCGCCGGCTGATGGACGGCCCCGGGCACGACCCGGCCCTCTGGGAGCTGATGGGCCGTGACCTCGGCTGGCAGGGACTCGCGATTCCCGACGCCCACGGTGGCGCGGGATACGGCTGGGACGAGCTGGTGATCGTCTTCGAGGAGATGGGCCGGGCGCTGCTGGGCGCGCCGTTCCTCGCCACGGTGGCCCTCGCGGCGGGCGCGCTGCTGGAGTCGGGAGACGTCGAGGCGCAGGCCCGGTACCTGCCCGACCTCGCCGCCGGCCGGGTCGTGGCGACGCTCGCCGCGGCCGGCGACGACGGCCTGCCCGACCTCGAGGCGGTCGGTGTGCGGGCGACCCGGGCGGCGCAGGATGGATGGCGCCTCACCGGCCGGGTTCCGTTCGTGCTCGACGGCCAGCATGCGGCGCTGGTGCTGCTGCCGGCGCGCACCCCCGACGGCGTCACCCTGTTCGCTGTGGACGTCCCCGGCGCGGGCGTCGAGGTGACCGCGCTGGAGACCCTCGACCTGACGCGTGGCCTGGCCGTCGTCCGCGTCGACGACACGCCCGCGCGGCAGGTGGGCCGGTCCGGCGACGGCGCCCGGATCGTCGGCCGGGCGCTGGAGTTCGGCAGCGTCGCGCTTGCCGCCGAGCAGACCGGCGGGGCCGCCCGATGCCTCGACATGGCGGTGGGCTACGCCCGTACCCGGGAACAGTTCGGCCGACCGATCGGCTCCTTTCAGGCGGTGAAGCACATCTGCGCCGACATCTTCGTCGCCGTGGAGGCCGCCCGCAGCGCGCTGTTCGAGGCCACCCGGCAGGCGAACCGGCACGTGGCCGGGGCGGCGGCGGAACTGTCCGCCGCCGCCCACCTCGCGCAGGCCATCTGCTCGGAGTCGTTCGTCCACGCGGCGACCGCGAACATCCAGGTCCACGGCGGCATCGGCTTCACCTGGGAGCACCCGGCGCACCTGTACTTCCGCCGGGCCCGCAGCAGCGAGATCCTCCTGGGTACCCCCGCCCATCACCGCCGTGAATACGCGCGCCTGCTTGGGCTCGCCGCCTGAGCACCCGCCTCAGGCACCGCGGAAGTGGGGCGCGCGACCTTCGCTGAAGGCGAGGAAACCCTCGTGGGCGTCGGCGGTCTCCAACAGGTGATGGTGCCGGTCCATCTCGATCTCGATGAAGGTCCCGAAGTCGGTCTTCTGGGCGGCCAGGTAGTGGCGCTTGAGGGAACGGGCGGCGAGCGGGGGCAGCGCGGCCAGCCTCGCCGTCAGGGCCCCCACGGCGGTGGGAAAGTCGTCGTCGTCATGCACGCTGTGGACCAGACCGTAGCGGAGGGCCTGCTCCGCGTCGATCTTCTCGTCCAGCAGCGATATCCGCTTGGCGGTGGCCTCGCCGACCAGCCGCGGCAGCAGCCACGGTATTCCCATGTCCCCCGCTACGCCCACCGACATAAACGCGGATCGGAACACCGCGCGCCGGGCGGAAATCCGGAGGTCGCAGGCAAGCGCAAAGCCCAGCCCGGCACCCGCGCAGGCGCCGTTGATGGCGGCGACCGTCGGCATGGGGTATTCGTACAGCCGTTTGGGCAGGGAGTTGTCCGCGGTGACCGGCGAGATGCCGGGGCCAGGGCCGCCAGCCGCGCTGAAGCCTCTCACGTCGGCTCCGGGGCAGAAAGACCGTCCCGCGCCGGTGAGCACCAGAACGCGCACATCGTCGCGGCTGGCTGCCTCCGTCAGCGCCCGATCCAGCTCGCCGGCCATGATCAGGTTGAGGCCGTTGAAGTTGTCGGGACGATTGAAGGTGATGGTGCCGACACCGTTGGGGTCGACGGAGAAGAGAATCGACGAGTATCCTGACATTGCGTTCCTCACAACAGCCGCGCGGAATGGGGGCCGGGAAAATATCCCGTCGCCGTGCGATGTACCGTAAACGTATACAGGGATGGTTCGATAACGTCGACAGGGCAGGGATCGTGAGAGCCGACGACCACGGGGCAGCCACGCCGGGCACGGACGCGGCCGGGCCCCCGAACCGCACGCGCGCGGCGTGGGTGGCGCGGCAGATCGAGGCGGACATCATCGCCCGCGGCTGGCCGGTGGGGGAGGCGCTCGGTTCCGAGGCCCAGCTCATCGAGCGGTTCGGGGTGGGGCGGCCGGTGCTGCGGGAGGCGTTCCGCATCCTGGAGAGCCGGTGGGTCGCCAAGCCCCGCCCCGGTCCGGGCGGGGGGCTCGTGGTCACCGCGCCGCGACGCAGCAGCGTGCGCGATGTGGCCCGGCTGTTCCTCGACTATGTCGGATTCGCCGATGACGACCTGTACAGCGTGTGGGAGATCCTCGAGGTCGCCGCCGTCGCCCAGCTCGCGATGCGGATCGATGACGAGGGCATCGCCGCGCTGCGGGCGGCGGTGCGCGTCGAGGAGGACGTCGCCGACCTGCGCGAGCAGATCGTCACCGTGCATACCGAGATCGGGCGACTGGTCGGCAACCCGTTCATCGAGCTGTTCCTCTACATCGTCAGCGACCTCAGCCGGGTGCACGGCGTCGACCCGACCGACGAGCAGCGCCGCTGGCTGCACACCCGGCATGTCGAGCTGGTGGAGGCGATCGTGGCCGGTGACGTCCTCGGTGCCCAGCGCCTGACCCGGCGGCTGCTGAGCGCGCTGGCCAGAAGCCGGTCGCTGAACGTCGTCCGCCCGCCCGACCCTGGACGCCGTCAGCAGGACTGACGGCGTGCCGGCCGCCGCCCGCGCGCCTGGGTGATCCGCGAGCACGCTGATCATCAGTCCTGGTCCGCCGCCTTCGTGCGGGCCTCGTGGACCACGCCCTCGGCGATCAGGCCGTCGATCTCGTCCTTCGCGAAGCCCCAGCGCGCGAGTTCCGTGCGGCTGTCCGCCCCGGGTGCCGTCGGCGCCGGCCCGATCCGGCCGGGGGTCCGGGACAGCCGGGGCGCCGGCTGCGGCTGCATGACGCCGAACGCCTCGGTGAAGGTGCCGCGCGCGGCGAGATGGTCACCCGCCGGCGCCTCCGACATGCTCATCACGGGTGAGACGCACGCGTCGACGTCCGTGAAGACCTCGGCCCACTCGTCGCGGGTGCGGGCGGCGAACGCCTCGGTGAACATCGCGCGCATCCGCGGCCAGCCGGCCTGGTCGTGCTGCGCCGGCACGTCGGCCAGCTCCAGCGTCCGGACCAGCGCGGCGAAGAACTGTGGCTCCATGGCACCCACCGCCACGTACCGCCCGTCCGCGCAGCGGTAGGTGTCGTAGAAGGGAGCGGCGCCGTCGAGCAGGTTCGCGCCGCGCTCGTCGGCCCACATCCCGTTCGCGAGCGCGCCGTAGGCCATCGCCATCAGGTAGGAGGCGCCGTCCACCATCGCCGCGTCGACGACCTGGCCGCGGCCGCTGCGCTCCCGCTCGAGCAGGGCGCCGAGGACGCCGACGACGAGGAACATCGCGCCGCCACCGAAGTCGGCGACGAGGTTCAGCGGCGGCACCGGCGCCTCGCCGCGGCGGCCGATGGCGTGCAGCGCCCCGGTGACGGCGAGATAGTTGATGTCGTGCCCGGCCCGCGGGGCCAGCGGACCCTCCTGCCCCCAGCCGGTCATCCGCGAGTAGACCAGCCGGGGATTGCGGGCGACGCACACGTCGGGCCCGACGCCCAGGCGCTCGGCGACACCCGGCCGGAACGCCTCGACGAGGACGTCGGCCCGCTCGACCAGCCGCAGCACGACCTCGGCGCCGCCCGGTTGGCCGAGATTGACCGCGACGGACGGCCGGGAGCGGTGCATGACCTCCCGCTCGGGCGGCGCCCACACCTGGCCGCCGGGACGTTCCACCCGCACGACCTCGGCGCCGAGGTCCGCCATCAGGGTGCAGGCGAGCTGGATCGGGCCGATGCCGGCGAGCTCGACCACCCGGACGCCGGCCAGCGGACCGGGCGGGGTCGGGTCCGTCGCTGCGTTCGTCACGTCGGTCTCCCTGCATTCCAGTAGCTGGATTTCTCGCAGCGGACTGCTGCGTATCGGCTGTCCTGCGGTGGCTGCCCGTCGGAGGCTCGACAGTCGAAGCCTATTCCGACACCATGTTTGCCGTCGAGAGATCCACAGCCGGCCGGGTCGCGGGCCGGGTTCGGAGGTCGTCCGTGAGCCCTCGTTCCAGCCTGACGGATCGTGAGTCGTGTGTGCTCGGCGCGGTGCTGGAGCGCCAGGCACGCACGCGCCCGGACGCGGACTTCGTCCTCTTCGAGGAGGCCGGCGACGCCGGGGGCGCCATGGGCGCCGTGCGGTGGAGTTACGCGGACACGTGGCGGCTGGCCCGGCGCAGTGCCGCCGGGCTGCAGGCGCTGGGCGTCGGGTTCGGTGAGCCCGTGCTGTCCTGGTTACCCAACGGTCCGTGGGCGCTGCGGACCTGGTTCGGGGCCAACCTGCTCGGCTCCGTGTACACGCCGGTGAACACGGCCTACCGCGGCGCCCTGCTCGAACGCGTCCTGCGCAACTCCGAGGCCCGGGTGCTGGTCGCCCACCCGTCCCTGCTCGAACGGTTGCGCCAGGTGGACACGGCCGAGCTGCGCACCGTCGTGGTCGTGGGCGGGCCGGCGGGCGAGGCACGGACGGCGGCCGGGCTGCCGGCGGGCATCGAGGTGCTCGACGTGGACGTCCTCGACCGGGACGACGACGACTGGCCCGGCCCGGCCCGCTCGCCCGAGCCATGGGACACCCAGTCGATCATGTACACGTCCGGGACGACCGGGCCGTCCAAGGGAGTGCTGATCTCCTACCGGCAGCACCACGCGGCCGCCCGGGCCGTCGACGGGATGGACGAGACCGACCGCGACCTGGTCAACACGCCGCTGTTCCACTCCGCCGCCACGCTGCCCATCGCCAACATGCTCGCGGTCGGCGGTTCGGTCGCGGTGGTGCCCGGGTTCCGCACCCAGGACTTCTGGTCGACCGTCGAGCGGACCGGCGTCACCCAGTGCAACCTGCTCGGCGCCATGACGTCGTTCCTGGTCGCGGATGAGGGGGCCGACTTCCGGCCGGAGCGCCACCGGCTGCGCGGCATCTGCGTCAACCCGTTCACCGCCGACGCCGTCGCCTTCGGCCGTCGGTTCGGGGTCCGGGTGTGGACCGCCTACAACAGCACCGAGCTGTCGACCCCGATCCTGACCGGCGCCGACCGGCCGAGCACACCGGGGACGTGCGGACGGGCCCGCGCCGGCTTCGACCTGCGCCTCGTCGACGACGTCGACCAGGAGGTCGCGGACGGCGAGCCCGGCGAGTTGATCATCCGCGCGGACGAGCCGTGGACGATCAGTACCGGCTACCACCGGATGCCGGCGGCGACCGCCGCGGCGTGGCGCAACGGCTGGTTCCACACCGGCGACGCGTTCCGGCGCACCCCGGACGGGGAGTACGTGTTCGTCGACCGGCTCAAGGACGTCATCCGGCGGCGTGGGGAGAACGTCTCGTCGATGGAGGTGGAGGCCGAGGCGGTGACCCATCCTGCGGTCGCCGGCGCGGCGGCGGTCGGCGTGGCCGGCGAGCACGCCGAGCAGGAGATCCTGCTGGTCGTGCAGGCGGCGCCCGGGCGGGAGGTCGATCACCGGGCGCCGGTCGAGCACCTGGCCGGCAGGCTGCCCTACTTCATGGTCCCGCGGTACCTGCGGACGGTCGACGAGCTGCCGCTGACGCCGACCGGCAAAGTGCGCAAGGACGTGCTGCGGGCCGAGGCGGTGACGGCCGACACCTGGGACCGGGAGTCGGCCGGTCTGGTGTTCCGCCGCGAGCGGCTCACCTGAGGCGTTCGCGCGCGCAAACGGGGGCGAAGCGGGTGGTCGACTGACAGAGGTGGGTGCTGAGTCGCTGATGGCATTGACAACGGTTTTCATTTTTTGGAAGCTGTCGGTGATCGATGACTGACTCATCCCCAGCTGGAGGTACCGCATGTCGCTGACCGTCTCTCCCGACCTGCTCGCCGCCGCCGAGGCCGGCGACGTCGACGACGACGCGTTCGTCGCCTGCGTGCGCGACTCGCTGCCGTACGCCTACGGCCTCGTGGCGGACCTGGCCGGGCGGCTGTCCGCGCCGGTCGACCTCGCCGACAACCTCGTCGCCCCGCCGGACGAGCGGGCGCAGGGCGAGCTGCTGCGCGCGATGGCGAGCACGGCCATCCGCGGGGCGCTGGAGCGGCACTTCGGCGTGGCGCTGGCGTTCCAGAACTGCCACCGCGTCGCGGCCTTCCGGCCGCAGGCGGTGGGAGGCGAGGCGTACCGCCGGTTCGTGTCCGTCGAGGGCCAGGTCCTCAACCAGCAGCCGGAGTTCGTCAACTGCTGACGAGGCCGGTGCCTCGGCGGCGTCCGGCTATCGTGGCGGGACCGTCATGGGCGTCCGCCTCGGCCGAACCCCTGCGCCTCGGCACGCGCGCCGTTCACATCGTCCTCTCACGGCTGATGTCCTCGCAGGGCGGACGGCCGGGCATCGGCATCGGGGCGTAGCGAGGGGCAGGTGGGGGCGGCGGCGTTCGGGATGGGCCCGGGTGGCCGGCGGCGGCTGGTCAGCGGCGTCGCGGTCGTCGCCGCCGGCGCGCTCGTGGCGCTGCTCGTCCTCGCCGCCGGGCACGACGGCGGGTTCCGGTGGGAACTCGCCGTGCACCGGTGGGCGTTGCGGCACCGCGCGCGCGGGCTGACAGACGCCGCCATCGCCGTGACCACCACGGGCAGCGGTGTCCCGGCCTACGCACTCGCCGCGCTCGCCGGGGTGCTGGCGGCGGGCCGGGGGTCGGCGCGGGCCCGGGTGGCCGCCGTCGGCGCCATGTTCGTCCTCGTCGCGGGGCAGCTGGTGCGGTTCGGGCTGTCCAGGCTCATCGATCGGGCCCGCCCGCCCGCGGCGGACTGGGCGTGGCAGGCCACCGGCGCCGCCCTGCCCTCCGGGCACACCACCACGTCGGCGCTGGTCGCCGCGGGACTGGCCGCGGCGCTGCTGCGGCACGCCCATCGGCGCGGCACCCGGATCGCGGCGGTGGCGCTGCCGCTGGCCTGGGCGTGCGCCGTCGGGCTGAGCCGGATCTACCTCGGCATGCACTGGCCGCTTGACGTGGCCGCCGGCTGGCTGCTGGCCACCGTGCTCGTCAGCGTCACCTTCCCGCTGCTCGCCCGAGCCGGCCGGCGGATCGCGCCCCCGAACCCACCGCCCTCGACGCCGCGCTGACCGGACTCGCCGGCGCCATCGCCGGGCAGGTGCTGCGGCCCGGCATCGACGCCTACGCGGCCGCCGATCCCCGCGTTGAGCGGTGGCGGCGGTCAGCGGGCGCCGACGGCCTGGGCCTTGTGGCGGGGGTGGGCGTGGACCTGGCGGTGCAGGTGGTAGATCCACGGCGGGATCGTCGCCCAGTAGACGAGGATGTTGCCGATCACCACCCCCTTGGCGCCGCCGATCAGCAGGCCGGCGACCGGGCAGGCCAGCAGGAACGGCACGAAGAACAGGTTGATCCAGAAGGTGAGCCTGGTCCGCCCGAAGGCGTAGAGCACGGCCGCCGGGCCGACCGCGAGGCACGGGCCGGCCTGCGCGATCACTCCGAGCAGCAGCAGGTCGTGGGTCTGCCGCCAGGTGTCGCCGAGCAGCGCGGAGCCGAAGTTGCTCGGCAGCACCATGAACGCGAGGCCCCACAGCGTGCTGGAGACGAGCACGAGCCCGCTGACCAGGTGGGCGCCGCGGATGACGGTCCTGGCCGGGAGGTGCTTGCGCCGGGAGAACTCGGGGATGGCGAAGCTCATCAGCGCCACGGCGAGGTTCGTGGTGGGGGCGAGCAGGGTCTGCAGCCCGCGCAGGGCTCCGACGAGGGAAGTGGAGCCGACCGCCCCGATCACGAGGGTGGACGTCTGCTGGGCTCCCTGCAGCGAGAGGAACTCGGCGGTCATGAAACCGGTGGTCTCCCGGTGGCCGGTGAACCAGGCTCGCGCCTGCTTCGGGTCGGGCCACGCGCGGTGCTGCGCGACGCCCACCAGCGCGGCGGCCGCCGCCGCCACGCCCCAGATCAGCACCAGCGCCGCCGCGCCCTCGTCCCCGGGGGCGAGCCTGGTGAGCGAGACGATGCCAACTCCCAGCGCCACCGCCCAGACCAGGTCGTTCGCCACGGCGAGCAGCGGACGGCCGAGGGCGAACGACGCGTAGCGCCAGGCATCCTGCACCAGCAGCGCCGGCATGATCAGGCCCATCGCGACCAGGTTCAGGCCCACCGTGCCGCGCAGGGCGGCGCCGACGAGCAGCAGCACCAGCCCCACGGCGGCGCCGAGGGCCAGCGCCGTGCCGGCCGCGCCGCGCACGGCCCGGCGGAACGCCGAGGTCGAGACATCCGCGTAGCTGATGCCCAGCGGCGCGGTCGCCGCGGCCCGGGACAGCCCGACGACCATCGCGAAGATCGTGTAGGCGATGGCGAACGCGCCGAACTCGCCGGAGCCGACCCGCCGCGCGATGACGAAGTTGATCGACGCGTTCGTGCCGCTGGACACGACCTGGTCGAAGACCGTCCACAGGGCGTTGGCCCGGCTGCCCGAACGAGCCGGCGCGGCCTCCTCCTCGGTCGCGGCCTCGCCGGCCGTCGCTACCCGGGCCGTCGCCAGCGGCTCGGTCGGCGGCTCCGGAAACGCCGGCGGCTCGGGCCGAGCCGCCGGCTGCGGGTGAGGTGGGCCCAGGCCGGGAGCGCTCGCGCGCCTGGGCTGCGGCACCGCGCCGTCCACGCCGGTGGGGCGCTGTGCGCCGAACCTCACGTCGTCGTCCACGCCTGCCGACCCCCGTCCGGACTCCAGTCACGTCATCGCGGCTCCGCCGATGCCGGGCTCAACTCTACTGTCACGTAAGGGTCGTCCTGGGTGAGCTTGGTGGCGAAGGTGGATGGTGGCGGTCAGCGCAGCGCAGCGACGATCGTGCGAGTGTTGTGCTCTTCCATGTGGATATAGGTGTCTCCGTCGGACCCCGGAGGTCCGAGTGCGTCTCCGTAGAGAGAGTCCTCGCCCGCCTCGACGCGGACTCCGGCCTCCGCCGCGATCGTGCGCGCGGTCCGCGGTGGCAGGGACGACTCGGAGAACACGGCCTTGGCGCCCGTCTCCCGAATCCGGGCGACCAGCTGTTTGATGCTGCTCCCCGACAGCTCGGCGGCCGTGTCGAAGCTCGGGATGATCGAACCGACGAAGGTCAGGCCGTACCGGGCGATGTAGTACCCGAACGCGTCGTGGTTGGTGACCAGCTTGCGGTCGGCCGGGGGGATGGTCGCGATCTGGCGACGGATGTCGGCGTCGAGGGCGTCGAGCCGGACGTCGTAGGCGGCGAGGTTCGCCTGGTAGGCATGAGCGTTCGCGGGATCCGCCCGGGAGAGACCCCGCTCGATGTTCGCTGCCATGATCTTGACGTTGAGCGGGTCGTGCCAGATGTGCGGATCACCGCCCTTCTCCTCGCTGCCGCCGTCACCGTTGCGGATGCGCACACCCTGGCTGGAGTCGACGCGCACGCCCTGGAAGCCGCCCGCGTCGATCGCGTCGTCGAGCCAGCTCTCGAGGCCGACGCCGTTCTCCACGAGCACGCCGGCGTCGCCGATGGCGCCAAGGTCACGCGGGGTGGGCTCGTAGTCGTGCGGGTCGACGCCGGGACGCAGGATCTGGGTGACGCTGACCCGGTCGCCCCCGACGGTGCGGGCGAAGTCGGCGACCTGGCTCGTCGTCGCCACCACACCGAGGCGCCCATCGGCGCCTGAACCGCCGCTACCCGATCCGCACCCTGCCAGCGACGCGGCCAGGGCGGTGACCAGTAGCCCGAGAGCGGCGAGCCACGCCGCCGGTCGTCGCGAGAGGAGGGAGCGGGCGGACCGGGGGCACGGG
>NZ_FZMO01000505.1 GCF_900197875.1 Frankia canadensis
CGCCGACACCGCCTCACCCGCCACGGCGCCCACCCCGGTGGGACGCGGCCACGGCACCACCACAGCGGAGGCCGCCCGCGCCCGTGCCGCCGCCGCCTGCCAGCCCCGCTCCACCCGGCTGCCCACCACCAGCCGCGACTCGCCGGCCGCCACCGACCACTCCTCGATCGGCCAGCCCGCCCCCCGCGCCACCTGGTGCAACGCCACATCCGGATTGACCGCCACCGGATTGCCCACCGCCCGCAGCAACGGCAGATCCGACTGGCTGTCCGCATACGCCCACGACACCGCCAGATCCGCCCCCACCACCCGGGCGTGATGCTCCACGAACGCCGCCCGCGCATCCCCGACCAGCGGCGAGGACGCCAACCGCCCGGTGAGAAGCCCGTCCGAGCCCACCTCCAGGCGCGCCGCCACCACATCGTCGAACAGCGCCGCCAGCGGCGCCGTCAACGCCTCCACCGCCCCCGTCAACAACACGGTGCGATGCCCCGCCGCCCGATGCTCCCGCACCCGGCGAATCCCCGCCGGCCGCACCCGGCGCAGCAGAATATCGCCCGCCACCTGCGCCACCAGCCGCTCCAACTCCGCCGGATCCACCCCCGCGTAGCGGGCGTACACCGCCCGCATCAGATGCCCCCGATCACGGCGCT
>NZ_FZMO01000069.1 GCF_900197875.1 Frankia canadensis
GGCTGAGGCAGGCGGGCGGAGGGCCGGACAGCGAAACGGCGGCCCGGCTCCCTGGGCGAGGAGGGAGACCGGACCGCCGTCGGCGTCCGTCCTGGCGGTGCCGAGAACGCCGGCCCGCCGACGGATTGTCAGCGGGCCGGATCCTGGCTACCGACCGCGGCTCAGCGGAAGTCGCCCGTGCTGCGGAAGTCGAACTCGTCCAGCGGGACGGCCTGGCCGGATCCGGTGCCGAAGGCGCCGTACTCGACGCTGCCGCTGTCCTCGTAGGCACCGACGGAGTACATCGCCGCGCGCGCCTCCTCGGTCGGCTCCACCCGGATGTTGCGGTACCGCGAGATGCCGGTACCAGCCGGGATCAGCTTTCCGATGATGACGTTCTCCTTGAGGCCGACGAGCGAGTCCGAGCGCGCGTTGATCGCCGCGTCGGTGAGCACCCGGGTCGTCTCCTGGAAGGATGCCGCCGACAGCCACGACTCGGTGGCCAGCGACGCCTTGGTGATGCCCATCAGCACCGGGCGGGCGGACGCCGGCTGGCCACCGGACTCCACCACCCGGCGGTTCTCTCCCTCGAAGCGGGCCCGCTCGCACAGCTCCCCAGGCAGCAGGTTGGTCTCCCCCGACTCGAGCACGTTCACCCGCTTGAGCATCTGGCGGATGATGATCTCGATGTGCTTGTCGTGGATCGACACACCCTGCGACCGGTACACCTCCTGGACCTGCTCGACCAGGTGGAGCTGGACCTGGCGCGGGCCGAGGATGCGCAGCACCTCGTGCGGGTCGACGGCACCGTCGACGACCTGGTTGCCGACCTCGATGCGGTCGCCCTCGCGTACCCGCAGGCGGGCACGCCGCGAGACCGGGTAGGCGATCTCCTCGCTGCCGTCGTCCGGCACCACCACGACCTTGAAGGTCTTCTCGGTCTCCTCGATCTTGATGCGACCGGAGACCTCGGTGATGGGCGCCTTGCCCTTCGGGCTGCGTGCCTCGAAGAGCTCGACGACACGCGGCAGACCCTGGGTGATGTCGTCACCGGCGACACCACCCGAGTGGAAGGTACGCATCGTCAGCTGGGTGCCGGGCTCACCGATGGACTGCGCGGCGACGATGCCGACGGCCTCGCCGACGTCGACCAGCTTGCCGGTGGCCAGCGAGCGCCCGTAGCACTGCGCGCACACACCCATCCGGGACTCGCAGGTCAGCGCGGAGCGGACCCGCACCTGCTCGATGCCGGCCTCGATGATCTGGCCGATGGCGACGTCCCCGGCATCCGTGCCGGCGGGAACGATGATCTCGCCGTTCTCGTCGACCGCGTCGGAGGCCAGCGTCCGCGCGTACGCCGAGGTCTCGGCGTACCGGTCGCGCACGAGCCTGCCGTCCGCGTCGCGGGTGGCGATCCGGGTGAGGATGCCGCGCTCGGTGCCGCAGTCGTCGTCGCGGACGATGACGTCCTGGCTGACGTCGACGAGCCGGCGGGTCAGGTAGCCGGAGTCGGCGGTACGCAGGGCGGTGTCGGCCAGACCCTTGCGGGCGCCGTGGGTCGAGATGAAGTACTCGACCACGGTGAGACCCTCGCGGAAGTTCGCCTTGATCGGCCGCGGGATGATCTCACCCTTCGGGTTGGAGACCAGTCCGCGCATGCCGGCGAGCTGCCGGATCTGCATCATGTTTCCGGCGGCACCCGAGCTGACCAGCACGTGGACCGGGTTGGTCTTCGGGAAGTTCGCCTCCATGGCCTCGGCGATCTTGTTGGTCGCCTCGGTCCAGATCTGGACCAGCTCGCTGCGGCGCTCCTCGTCGGACAGGAAGCCGCGGTCGAACTGCTTCTGCACCCGGTCGGCCCGCTGCTCGTAGTCGTCGAGGATCTCCGCCTTGTTCGGCGGCGCGACGACGTCCTCGATGGCGACGGTGACCCCGGACCGGGTGGCCCAGTAGAAACCGGCGCTCTTCAGCGCGTCCAGGGTCGCCGCGACCTGGATCTTCGGGTACCGCTCGGCCAGGTCGTTGACGATCGCGGCCTGGGCCTTCTTGTTCAGCTGGGCGTTGATGAAGGGGTAGCCCTCCGGCAGCGCCTCGTTGAGCAGGCAGCGCCCGAACGTCGTCTCCAGGGTGAAGTGGTCCCCGGTGACCCAGTCGGCCGGCGGCGTCCAGTCCGACGGCGGCGTGGTGTCGCGCAGCCGAACGTTGATCTTCGCCTGGAGGGCGATCTCGTGCGCGTCGAAGGCCATCTGCGCCTCGGCGACGGACGAGAACGCCCGGCCCTCGCCGACGGCGCCGTCGGCGAGCGTCGACAGGTGGAACACGCCGGTGACCATGTCGAGCGAGGGCATCGCCAGCGGCCGGCCGGACGCGGGCGAGAGGATGTTGTTGCTCGACAGCATCAGGATCCGGGCCTCGGCCTGCGCCTCGGCGGACAGCGGCAGGTGCACCGCCATCTGGTCGCCGTCGAAGTCCGCGTTGAACGCGGTGCAGACCAGCGGGTGGATCTGGATGGCCTTGCCCTCGACGAGCTGCGGCTCGAAGGCCTGGATGCCCAGGCGGTGCAGGGTCGGCGCCCGGTTGAGCAGCACCGGGTGCTCGGTGATGACCTCCTCGAGCACGTCCCACACGACCGGGCGGGCCCGCTCGACCATCCGCTTGGCCGACTTGATGTTCTGCGCGTGGTTGAGGTCCACCAGGCGCTTCATCACGAACGGCTTGAACAGCTCCAGGGCCATCTGCTTGGGCAGGCCGCACTGGTGCAGCTTGAGCTGCGGGCCGACGACGATGACCGACCGGCCGGAGTAGTCGACGCGCTTGCCGAGCAGGTTCTGGCGGAACCGACCCTGCTTGCCCTTGAGCATGTCGGACAGCGACTTGAGCGGACGGTTACCGGGACCCGTGACCGGCCGGCCGCGGCGGCCGTTGTCGAACAGCGCGTCGACGGCCTCCTGCAGCATCCGCTTCTCGTTGTTGACGATGATCTCGGGCGCGCCGAGGTCGAGCAGCCGCTTGAGCCGGTTGTTCCGGTTGATCACCCGGCGGTACAGGTCGTTGAGGTCGGAGGTCGCGAAGCGGCCACCGTCGAGCTGCACCATCGGCCGCAGGTCCGGCGGGATCACCGGAACGCAGTCGAGCACCATCCCCATCGGGGAGTTGCGGGTGTTCAGGAACGCGGAGACGACCTTGAGCCGCTTGAGCGCGCGGGCCTTCTTCTGCCCCTTGCCGCTGCGGATGGTCTCGCGCAGCGACTCCGCCTCCGCGGCCAGGTCGAACTCGGAGATCCGGCGCTGCAGCGCCTCGGCGCCCATGCCGCCGTCGAAGTACTGGCCGAACCGGTCGCGCAGCTCGCGGTAGAGCAGCTCGTCCGGCTCCAGGTCCTGGACCTTCATGTTCTTGAACCGGTCGAAGACGCGGTCCAGGTCGTCGATCTTGCGCTGCGAGCGGTCGCGGATCTGACGCATCTCGCGCTCCGCGCCCTCGCGGACCTTGCGGCGCGCGTCGCCCTTGGCGCCCTCGGCCTCGAGCTGGGCGAGGTCGGCCTCGAGCCGCTTCTGCCGGGTCTCGACGTCCGCGTTCTTGCGGTCCTCGAGCTGCTGCTTCTCGACGCCGATGCGGGCCTCGAGAGTCGGCAGGTCGCGGTGGCGGGCGTCGATGTCGACCTTGGTGATCATGTAGGCGGCGAAGTAGATGACCTTCTCGAGGTCCTTCGGCGCCAGGTCCAGCAGGTAGCCGAGACGGCTCGGGACACCCTTGAAGTACCAGATGTGGGTGACCGGCGCGGCCAGCTCGATGTGGCCCATCCGCTCACGGCGCACCTTGGCGCGGGTGACCTCGACGCCACACCGCTCACAGATGATGCCCTTGAAGCGGACCCGCTTGTACTTGCCGCAGTAGCACTCCCAGTCCCGGGTCGGACCGAAGATCTTCTCGCAGAAGAGCCCGTCCTTCTCCGGCTTCAGGGTGCGGTAGTTGATCGTCTCGGGCTTCTTGACCTCACCGTGCGACCACTGGCGGATGTCGTCCGCGGTGGCGAGACCGATGCGCAGTTCGTCGAAGAAGTTGACGTCCAGCAAGACTGTCGCCTGCTCTCTCTTTCTCGGTCGGGACGCTGGAGTCGGGCCGGGGCGCCGGGGGCGGGCGCTTCACGCGCGGCCCCCGGCGACCGGTCAGACCTCCTCGACGCTGCTCGGCTCGCGCCGGGACAGGTCGATCCCGAGTTCCTCCGCCGCACGGAAGACGTCCTCGTCGGTGTCACGCATCTCGATCTGCACACCGTCGCTGGAGAGCACCTCGACGTTGAGGCACAGCGACTGCATCTCCTTGATGAGCACCTTGAACGACTCCGGGATGCCGGGCTCCGGAATGTTCTCGCCCTTGACGATCGCCTCGTAGACCTTGACCCGGCCCACCACGTCGTCGGACTTGATGGTCAGCAGCTCCTGCAGGGCGTAGGCGGCGCCGTACGCCTCCAGCGCCCACACCTCCATCTCACCGAAGCGCTGGCCACCGAACTGCGCCTTGCCACCCAGGGGCTGCTGGGTGATCATCGAGTAGGGGCCGGTCGAGCGAGCGTGGATCTTGTCGTCGACCAGGTGGAGGAGCTTGAGGATGTAGATGTAGCCGACCGCCACCGGGTACGGGTACGGCTCGCCGGTGCGGCCGTCGAACAGGGTGGCCTTACCGGAGGAGCCGATGAGCTGGACGCCGTCCCGGTTGGGCAGCGTGGAGTCCAGCAGGCCGGTGATCTCCTCCTCGCGGGCGCCGTCGAAGACCGGGGTGGACACGTTGGTGCCACTCGGGGCGGCGTCCGCGCCGATGCCGCGCAGCCGCTCCTTCCAGCCCTCGCTGCCGGAGTCGACCTGCCAGCCCGTCTTGGCCACCCACCCGAGGTGGGTCTCCAGGATCTGGCCGATGTTCATCCGGCGGGGCACGCCGTGCGGGTTGAGCACGACGTCGACCGCGGTGCCGTCCTCGAGGAAGGGCATGTCCTCGACGGGCAGGATCTTGGCGATGACGCCCTTGTTGCCGTGCCGACCGGCGAGCTTGTCGCCGTCGGTGATCTTCCGCTTCTGGGCGACGTACACCCGGACCAGCTCGTTGACGCCGGGCGGCAGCTCGTCGCCGTCCTCGCGGGAGAACACCCGCACGCCGATGACCTTGCCGGACTCGCCGTGCGGCACCTTCAGCGAGGTGTCGCGGACCTCGCGGGCCTTCTCGCCGAAGATCGCGCGCAGCAGCCGCTCCTCGGGAGTCAGCTCGGTCTCGCCCTTCGGGGTGACCTTGCCGACCAGCACGTCGCCGGTCTGCACGTCGGCGCCGATGCGGATGATGCCGCGCTCGTCGAGGTCGGCGAGCACCTCCTCGGCGACGTTCGGGATGTCCCGGGTGATCTCCTCCGGGCCCAGCTTGGTGTCGCGGGCGTCGACCTCGTGCTCCTCGATGTGGATCGAGGAGAGCACGTCGTCCTGCACGAGGCGCTGGGACAGGATGATCGCGTCCTCGTAGTTGTGCCCCTCCCACGGCATGAAGGCGACCAGCAGGTTCTTGCCAAGCGCCATCTCGCCGTTGTCGGTGCACGGGCCGTCCGCGATGACCTGGCCGGCCTCGATCCGATCGCCCTCGAAGACGATCGGCTTCTGGTTGATGCAGGTGCCCTGGTTCGACCGGCGGAACTTCGCCAGCCGGTAGGTGCGCCGGGTGCCGTCGTCGTGCATGACGGTGATGTAGTCCGCCGAGAGGTCCTCGACGACGCCGGCCTGGCCGGCCACGACCACGTCGCCGGCGTCCTTGGCCGCGCGGGCCTCCATGCCGGTGCCGACCAGCGGCGCCTCGGAGCGCAGCAGCGGCACCGACTGGCGCTGCATGTTGGAGCCCATGAGCGCGCGGTTGGCGTCGTCGTGCTCGAGGAAGGGGATCATGGCGGTCGCCACGGACACCATCTGCCGCGGCGAGACGTCCATGTAGTCGACCTCGTCCGGCGGAATGAACTCGACCTCACCGCCCTTGCGGCGGACCAGGACACGATCCTCGGCGAACGTGCCGTCCGGCTGCAGCGGCGTGTTGGCCTGCGCCTTGACGTGCCGGTCCTCCTCGTCCGCGGTCAGGTAGTCGATCTGGTCGGTCACCCGGCCGTTGGCCACCTTGCGGTACGGGGTCTCGACGAAGCCGAACGGGTTGACCCGCGCGAACGTCGACAGCGAACCGATCAGGCCGATGTTCGGGCCTTCCGGCGTCTCGATCGGGCACATCCGGCCGTAGTGGCTGGGGTGCACGTCGCGAACCTCGAAGCCGGCCCGCTCCCGGGACAGACCACCCGGGCCCAACGCCGACAGGCGGCGCTTGTGGGTGAGCCCGGCCAGCGGGTTGGTCTGGTCCATGAACTGCGACAGCTGGCTGGTGCCGAAGAACTCCTTGATGGAGGCGACGACCGGCCGGATGTTGATCAGGGTCTGCGGCGTGATCGCCTCGACGTCCTGGGTGGTCATCCGCTCACGGACGACCCGCTCCATCCGGGCGAGGCCCAGGCGGACCTGGTTCTGGATCAGCTCGCCGACCGTGCGCAGGCGCCGGTTGCCGAAGTGGTCGATGTCGTCGACCTCGTACTCGGACGGGTCGGCTCCCGCGTGCAGCTTGACGACGTACTCGATCGTGCGGACGATGTCATCCTCGGTGAGCACACCGACGTTGTGCGCGACATCCAGGGAGAGCTTCTTGTTGACCTTGTAGCGACCGACCTTGGCCAGGTCGTAGCGCTTCGGGTTGAAGAAGAGGTTCTCCAGCAGGGTCTGCGCCGACTCCCGCGTCGGCGGCTCGCCCGGGCGCAGCTTGCGGTAGATGTCCAGCAGCGCGTCGTCCTGGCTGGCGGTGTGGTCCTTCTCCAGGGTCACCCGCATCGACGGGAAGTCGCCGAAGCGCTCGAGGATGCGCGCCTCGTCCCAGCCGAGCGCCTTGAGCAGCACGGTGACGGACTGGCGGCGCTTGCGGTCGATGCGCACGCCGACGGTGTCCCGCTTGTCGATCTCGAACTCGAGCCAGGCCCCGCGCGAGGGGATCACCTTGCAGGAGTACAGATCCTTGTCCGACGCCTTGTCGAGGCTGCGCTCGAAGTACACCCCGGGCGACCGGACGAGCTGGCTGACCACCACGCGCTCGGTCCCGTTGATCACGAACGTGCCCTTCGGGGTCATGAGCGGGAAGTCGCCCATGAACACCGTCTGGCTCTTGATCTCACCGGTGGTGTTGTTGGTGAACTCGGCCGTGACGAACAGCGGGGCCGAGAACGTCATGTCCTTGTCCTTGCACTCCTCGACGGAGTACTTGGGTGGCTCGAACCGGTGGTCCCGGAAGGAGAGGGACATGGACCCGGAGAAGTCCTCGATCGGGGAGATCTCCTCGAAGACCTCCTCCAGACCGGAGGTGATCGGGACGTCGTCCCGACCCGAGTCGATGGCCTCCTGAACCCGCTCCGCCCAGGCATCACTGCCGATCAGCCAATCGAAGGACTGCGTCTGAAGAGCAAGGAGATCCGGGACCTCGAGAGGCTCGATGATCTTAGCGAACGAGATGCGGGAGGAAGAGCGCGAGGCGGCCAAGGTGGTCCTTCCGGTGGCCTGATCGTCGGGCTGGCGTCGCGGACGTCAAGGATCCGTCGGGGGGTGGTCAGGTGATCAGTGTCTCGCTACGGTTGTCGGGAACGGCGACGGGGGGTGCCCCGCCGGTGAGAGGATGACCGCGGGGCGCGTACACGCGACGGCCGAGCCGGGAGGTCCGGTGGCCGGCACGCGGTCGGAGTCGGCCCTCGTCCCGCAGCGGATGCCGTCGGTTCCTGGTCCGTCGGTCCGCACAGCCGCAGGTTTCGGGCGCGGCAGGCGTTCGGCTGACTGCGGGCACGCCGAAGGACCGTCGCGGCGCGAGCGCGCGGCGACGCCGGTGTCCGCTGAGAACAACGGGTCGGTGCACGGGCAAAGGTCTGCTCAGGGTCCTCGGTGTGGCTGCCATACAGCCGTGCCACACACCAGCACGGCCAGCACGCCCCGCCGTCGTACCGGACCCACCGCGCGGACGCGGCTCCGACGACCTGGTCGGTGCCACGCGCGGCGCGGACCGGACCCCCGCAGAGGGCCCGACCTCACCGCAGAACCGGTGTCGGCGGAGCCGATGCGACGAAAAGGGCAGCGCAAACTAGCAGTGTAGCCGACAGGCACACCGCTGGCAAGAACGTGCGTGGTACAACCGCGCGGGGGGTACGTGGCTCACCGCATCTGCTTCCCGACGAGTGTTCGCGACATGATGGAACTCCGATCCACAGGGGCCGTCAACCCCCTTCGGAAAACATCACGAACGGCCCGACCTGCCCAACCGCCTACGTAGCAGCGTATCCGGGCGTTTGCGGCACCAGACGCCGCGTGCCGGGACACCTCGGAGGTGCCCCGGCACGCGGGCGTCAGCCGGCACCTGCCGGCCGCGGTGCTACTTGACGGTGACCGTCGCGCCGGCGCCCTCGAGGGCCGCCTTCGCCTTGTCCGCGGCCTCCTTGGCGACCTTCTCCAGGACGGGCTTGGGCGCGCCGTCGACGAGGTCCTTGGCCTCCTTCAGCCCGAGGCTGGTCAGCGCCCGGACCTCCTTGATGACCTGGATCTTCTTGTCGCCGACGGACTCGAGGATGACGTCGAACTCGTCCTGCTCCTCGGCGGCCGGGGCGTCGCCGCCCGCGCCGCCCGCGGCCGGGACAGCGGCCACGGCGACCGGCGCCGCGGCGGTGACGCCGAAGGTCTCCTCGAACTGCTTCACGAACTCGGAGAGCTCCAGGAGGGTGAGCTCCTTGAACGCGTCCAGCAGTTCCTCGGTGGACAGCTTCGCCATGGTGGCGTCTTCCTTCCTCGTCTTCCGATGCCCGGGCGCGGGATCCGCGCGGTTCCGGGCCGTACGGGGTGGGGCTGGTTCGGGGGCTGGTGCTGGTGGGGCTGGCGGTCCGCTACTCCGCGGCGACGGCCTCGGCCGCCGGCGCCTCGGCGGCCGGCGCCTCGGCGGCCGGCGCCTCGGCACCCGCCGCGCCGGCCTCGCTCGCGCGCTGCTCGCGCAGCGCCTCGGCGAGCCGGGCAACCTGCGACAACGGGGCCGCGAACAGGCCGACCGCGCCGGACAGGGAACCCTTCATCGCGCCGGCGAGCTTCGCCAGCAGCACCTCGCGGGACTCGAGATCCGCGAGCTTGCGGATCTCCTCGGCGGTCATCGCCTTGCCCTCGACGAAGCCGCCCTTGACGATGAGCGCCGGGTTGGCCTTGGCGAAGTCACGCAGGCCCTTGGCCGCCTCGACCGGGTCGCCGCTGACGAAGGCGACGGCGGTCGGCCCGACGAACAGCTCGTCCAGCCCGGTGACGCCGGCCTGCCCAGCCGCGATCTTGGTCAGCGTGTTCTTGACGACCGCGTAGCGGGCGCCCTCGCCGAGGGTGCGCCGCAGCTCGGTGAGCTGGCTCACCGACAGGCCGCGGTACTCGGTGAGCACCGCGGCCGTCGAGGAGCGGAAGTCCTCGGCGATCTCCGCCACCGCGGCGGTCTTCTCAGGTCTCGCCATGGGGCTCCTTCAGGGTGTTCGGCCGGTCATCCGATCAACCCCGGGAGACGACGAACGCCCCGGCGCAGGCGCACGGGGCGTGAGGGTGGCGCGCCCCGGCCGGGCCGAGCGGCGCTGGAGGCGCCTCCTCGACCAGCACGCGGAGCCACGCGCGGTCCTACACTTTCGCGTCACCTGCGCGGGCCGCCCGGGATGATCGGGGCCTTCGGCCATCGCCCACCCCTGCGGGCGGCGACGGCGACCAGCGGTCTTCGGCGTAAAGCGTGATCGTCTGCCAGTGTACATGTTTCCAGGACACATGTTTCACGACACGTGATTCCAGGGAGCACGTTCCCACCCGGCCCGGACGCCAGAAGCGGCCGCCGGAGATGGACTCCGACGGCCGCCAGGACCTGGATGCGACGTGGATCAGGTCGCGGGGACGGCGTCCTCGAGGAGGTTGCGCGTCCGGTTCGGGTCGACGGGGATGCCCGGGCCCATCGTGGTCGCGAAGGTGATCTTCTTGAGGTACCGGCCCTTGGCCGCCGACGGCTTCACGCGGACGATCTCGTCGAGCGCGGCCGTGTAGTTCTCGATCAGCTGGGCGTCGGTGAAGTTCGTCTTCCCGATGACGATGTGCAGGTTACCCTGCTTGTCGACGCGGAAGTTGATCTTACCGCCCTTGATGTCGGAGACGGCCTTGCCGATGTCCAGGGTGACCGTGCCGGTCTTCGGGTTCGGCATCAGGCCGCGCGGGCCGAGGATCCGGGCGATGCGCCCGACCTTGGCCATCTGGTCGGGCGTCGCGACCGTCGCGTCGAAGTCCAGGAAGCCCTCCTGGATGCGGGCGACCAGGTCGTCGCTGCCGACGATGTCGGCGCCGGCGGCGCTCGCCTCAGCGGCCTTCTCGCCGGCGGCGAACACGGCGACGCGGGGCGACTTGCCGGTGCCGTGCGGCAGGTTGACCGTGCCGCGGACCATCTGGTCGGCCTTGCGCGGGTCGACGCCGAGCCGGATCGCGACCTCGACGGTCGCGTCGTACTTCGTCGTCGAGGTGCCCTGGGCCAGCCGGACCGCCTCGAGCGGGCTGTAGAAGTTGTCCGGGTTGATCTTCTCGGCGGCGGCGCGGTACGCCTTGCTGCGCTTCATGATGTCTCCTCGTGGTGCCGGCGGACGGTCGGGCGCCTGGCCGGCGCGGCGCGGACCGTTACGGCTCCGCGCGCCGGGCGCGCTCACGACCGCCCTCCCACGGCGTCGGGTACTGATACGCGGGAGGTGCGGTGCCACCGATCAGCGGTGGCGGGCCGGGACCGGGCCAGCGGTCCCGACGGGTGCTAGTCGCCGACCGTGATGCCCATCGACCGGGCGGTGCCGGCGATGATCTTCTCGGCCGCCTCGATCGTGGTGGCGTTGAGGTCGGGCAGCTTGGTCTGGGCGATCTCGCGGACCTGCGCCGGGGTCAGCTTGGCGACCTTGTCACGGTGCGGGACGCCACTGCCCTTCTCGATGCCGGCGGCCTTGAGGATGAGCCGCGCGGCCGGCGGGGTCTTCGTGACGAACGTGAACGAGCGGTCCTCGTACACGGTGATCTCGACCGGGACCACGTTGCCGGCCTGCGACTCGGTGGCCGCGTTGTACTGCTTGCAGAAGTCCATGATGTTCACGCCGTGCTGACCCAGCGCGGGGCCGACCGGCGGCGCCGGCGTGGCCTTGCCGGCGTTGATCTGGAGCTTGATGATCGCGGTGATCTTCTTCTTCTTGGGCGGCATGTGCTCGTCTTCCTACCGGGGTTCTACGGACCGGATCAGATCTTCGCGACCTGATTGAACTGCAGCTCGACGGGCGTCTCCCGACCGAAGATCGAGACCAGCACCTTGAGCCGCTGGGCGTCGAGGTTGATCTCGCTGATGGTGGCCGGGAGGGTGGCGAAGGGGCCGTCCATGACGGTGACCGACTCGCCCACCTCGAACTCCTGGACCCGGACGGTCTCGACCTTCTTCTCCTTCGGTGCCGCCGGGGCGAGGATGGACAGCACCTCCTCGCGGCGCAGCGGTGAGGGCCGGTTGGTGAGCCCCACGAACCCGGTGACGCCCGGCGTGTTGCGGACCGCCGACCAGGACTGGTCGGTCAGATCCATCCGGACGTAGATGTATCCCGGGTACTTCTTCTGCAGAACCATCTGCCGCTTGCCGTTCTTGACGACCGGGACCTCCTCCGTCGGCACCTCGATCTGGAAGATGTAGTCCTCCATGTTGAGGCTGGAGATCCGGGTCTCGAGATTGGTCTTGACCTTGTTCTCGTAGCCCGCGTACGAGTGCACGACGTACCAATCGCCCGGCGCTTCCTCGATCGCCCGGCGCAGGTCGTCCTCGTCGTCCTCGTCCTCGTCGGGCGCGCTCGCGGCGGCGGGCGTACGCTCGGCCGGGCCGGACCCCGCCGACACGCCGGACTCGGTACCGGCCGTCTCAGCGGCGCCGTCGGTGCCGGGCGGCTCGTCGCCCCCCTCGGCGGTCTCGCCTGCCTCGCTGGACTCGTCCACGCCCAGGTCCGGGTCGGCGTCGGCGAGCTCGGCACCGGCGTCCGTGCTCGCCACCTCGTCGTGCTCGAACTCCGCGAGGGGATCGAGACGGGCGAGGGCTTCCCCCTGCTCGGAGGAGGCGTGCTCGGGCGACTGGGACACGCGGACGATCCTTTTCTCGTGAACGCTTCTGCTGCTGTGACTCCGCGAAGCGGGAGCTGCGCGGGCGTGGTGCGGCGGGTGTGGTGCGGACGGGCTGGCCGCCGATCGACCGGCGGACCGGCGTCGGCCATGCGCCTCTCGTCTGCCCGGACCAACCCCCACCGGCCGGCGGAACCCCGTCAGCCGAAGATCGCGAGGACCGCCTTCGTCAGCCCGAAGTCGAGACTAGCCACGAAGGCCGTCATCACGGTGACGAAGACAAGCACGACCATCACGTACGTGACCAGCTCGTTTCGCCCCGGATAGACGACCTTCCGGAGCTCCGCCATGACCTCGCGGATGAACTGCAGAGGCCGATACCGACGTCGAGCCGCGGTACGCGTGGCCCCCCTGGGACGCGGTGCCGCGTCACGGGTATCGGTCGCCACTGAACTCCACCCAACTCCGTCGCCGAACCAGCCAACTGTCGAACAGCGCAGGGGCGACAGGACTCGAACCTGCAACCGCCGGTTTTGGAGACCGGTGCTCTACCAATTGAGCCACGCCCCTAGAACTCACCCCGGCCCCCGCGACCGCCACCAACCCTACGCTGCGCGCCTGCACTGTGGCGCATGGCTCAGCAGCTGAGAGCCGGTCACCGGAACGGGTACCCGGGCGGATCGAGCATACCCCTTCATCGGCCGGACTCCGCGCTCGCCAATCGCGTCGGGACTCCCCGGTCTCCGGACGGACCGCGCCGAACCACCCGATCGGACGCGGCGCCCGGCCGCCGGGCCTGCCCGTCCGGCGCCATCAGCCCTGTGCCGACCCCCCACCGGGCCACCTCCGAACCCGGCCCGCCGGCCTGCCGCGCACGGGCCCGGCGGCGGGCGCCAGACGGTCCACACGGCCCGCCGATCCCGGCCGCGCGCATGTCACGCCCCTGTGAACGCCGTGGCAGCATGGGCCCATGAGCAGGATCTCACGCCGCATCAGCGGCATCGCCCCGTCCGCCACGCTGGCCGTCGACGCCACCGCGAAGGCGATGCGCGCCGCGGGGCAGGACGTCGTCGGCTTCGGCGCCGGCGAGCCGGACTTCCCGACGCCGGACCACATCGTCGCCGCCGCGGAGAAGGCGTGCCACGAGCCGCGCATGCACCGGTACACCCCGGCCGGCGGACTGCCGGAGCTGCGGGAGGCGATCGCCGAGAAGACCGCCCGGGACTCCGGCGTGACCGTGCCCGCGAGCCAGGTGCTGGTCACCAACGGCGGCAAGCAGGCCGTCTACGAGGCCTTCGCGACGCTGCTCGACCCCGGCGACGAGGTTCTCCTGCCCGCGCCGTACTGGACGACCTACCCCGAGTCGATCCGGCTCGCCGGCGGAGTGCCGGTCGACGTCGTGACCGGGCCGGACGCCGGCTACCGGGTGACCGTCGAGCAGCTCGAGGCGGCGCGCACCGAGCGCACGAAGGTGCTGCTGTTCAACTCGCCGTCGAACCCGACCGGCGCCGTGCACTCCCCCGAGGAAGTCCGCGAGATCGGCCAGTGGGCCGAGCGGGCCGGCATCTGGGTGCTCGCCGACGAGATCTACGAGCACCTGGTCTACGGCGACGCCCGGCACTCCTCGGTCCTCGCCGAGGTGCCGGAGCTGGCCGAGCGCTGCGTCATCGTCAACGGCGTCGCGAAGACGTACGCGATGACCGGCTGGCGGGTCGGCTGGCTGATCGGGCCGAAGGACGTCGTCGGTGCGGCCGCGAACCTCCAGTCGCACGCCACCTCGAACGTCGCCAACGTCTCCCAGGCCGCCGCGCTCGCCGCCGTGTCCGGGCCGCTCGACGCCGTCACCAAGATGCGCGCCGCCTTCGATCGCCGCCGCCAGACGATGCACCGGATGCTCACCGAGACCCCCGGGGTGCGCTGCCCGATGCCCGAGGGCGCGTTCTACTGCTACCCGTCCCTCGAGGGCGTGCTCGGCCGGAGCCTGCGCGGGCGCACCCCGGCCACCAGCGCCGAGCTGTGCCAGCTCATCCTCGAGGAGGTCGGGGTCGCGATCGTGCCCGGCGAGGCGTTCGGCACCCCCGGCTTCGCCCGCCTGTCCTACGCGCTGAGCGACGAGGACCTGGTCAAGGGCGTGGGCCGGATGTCCGCGCTGCTCGCCGAGGCCAGCTGAGCCACGTCCAGCCGAGGTCCAGGCGCGCGCTCACCGGGCGGCCCCGTGCGCCGGGGTCGCCCGGGACAGCCCGGGATCGTCAGGGCAGCCGGACCGTGGCCCGCGCCGCCATCAGCACCTTCGCGCCCTGGCAGCGGGCGGTGAGGTTGACGACCACCTGGTTGTCCTCGAGCTTCTTCTGCACGGTGCCCCGGACGGAGACGACGGCGGGCTCGTCACCGTCTGGCACAACCACGGGGGCCGAGAACTTGACCCCGTACTCGACCAGGGCGCCCGGATCACCCAGCCAGTCGGTGACCAGCCGGACCGCGGTGGCCATCGTGAGCATCCCGTGAGCGATCACCCCGGGCAGGCCGGCCTCGACGGCGGCCCGCTCGTTCCAGTGGATCGGGTTGAAGTCGGTGGACGCCCCGGCATAGCGGACCAGATCGACCCGGCGTAGCGGAAACAGCCGCTCAGGCAGCTCGGTGCCGACCTCGACATCGTCGTACGCGATCGTCGCCGTCATCGTCGCGCCCTCATTCCCGCGGGCCGGCGGAGCCCCGGGACACCAGGGTGCAGGTGCCGACCGCGATCTCCTCTCCGCTGGTGGTGTCGTAGCGGTAGGTGGTGACGAGCACCTCGTTGGTGCCGACCGTTCGGATGTTGGTAAGCGTGGACGTCGTCACCAGCTCGTCGCCGGCCACCAGCGGGCGGAGCAGGCTGAAGCGCTGCTCGCCGTGGACGACGAGGCTGTAGTCGAGCCCCAGCGCCGGATCGTCGGTGGGCAGGCCGAGTGTGCCCGGGTTGGCGACGATGAGGAATGTCGGCGGCGCCACGAGGTCGGGATAGCCGGCTGCCTTGGCCGCCTCCACATCGTGGTACAGCGGGTTGTCGTCGCCGATCGCGCGGGCGAACTGCCGGATATGTTCCCGTCCGACCTGGTAGGGAACGGGCGAGACGAAGCTTCGTCCCACGAAGTCCTGGTTGAGCGGCATCATGGCTCCCGTTCTCGACTCCCGGCGCTCGGCCCGGGCTGCCGGCACCCCGCCGGCGTTGGCGCACGCCCGGCGCGCACGGGCGCGGGATGCGGCGTCGACCATCCCACCACGAACGCGGTAGCCGGGTGCCCATGCCGGCGGGACGGATGTGTCACGCGCGACACCTGACGCCAGGTCACGGAGGAGCGATGGAACGCGAGCCAGCCGACCAGGAACTAGCCTGGCCGGCTGGGTGGTGCAGAGAGTGGCGAGCCCTACGGCGGACGCGCGACTCCGCGTGCCTTCAGCGGGTCTCGCGGTGCTCCGTGTGCTTGCTGCAGTTGGGGCAGAACTTCTTCAGCTCGAGACGATCCGGGTCGTTACGCCGGTTCTTGCGAGTGATGTAGTTCCGGTGCTTGCACACCTGGCACGCCATCGTGATCTTCGGGCGAACGTCAGTGGCGGCCACGGTGTGATGCCTCTTCCTGAGTCGAGTACTGAAACCTGTCGGGCGACGCGGCGAGCCGCAGAGCCCTACGCGGGGCGCGGCGAGCCGCGTCCCGATAGTAGCGGTGGCCGGACTTGAACCGGCGACACAGCGATTATGAGCCGCTTGCTCTGCCAGACTGAGCTACACCGCCACGATGATCACCCGGATGGCCGGGGACCCGACTAGCTTACCCGGGGAACCGGCGGAACCGCTCATCCCGGACACGAACCCGCCCAAGGACTGGAACCCGGAGCCCCTTTACGGAATCGAACCGTAGACCTTCTCCTTACCATGGAGACGCTCTGCCGACTGAGCTAAAGGGGCGCGAGGTCGCGCTGCTCAGATTACACGACGCGGAGCGGAGTTGGGGGGGGTGGCCCCCACCCGTTTCACCCCGATCATGCGCGAGCCTCGCCGACCACCCTCCCCCCGGG
>NZ_FZMO01000554.1 GCF_900197875.1 Frankia canadensis
GCAGAAAGCCGGGCTGAACCGGGCGATCCTCGCGGGCGGCTGGGGTCTGCTTGTCCAACGTCTGGAACAGAAAGCCCCCGGCCGAGTCGAAAAGGTCCCGGCCGCCTATACGAGTCAGCGTTGCTCGGCCTGCGGGCATACGGCGCCTGGGAACCGCGAGAGCCAAGCGGTCTTCCGGTGCGCCACCTGCGGACACACCGCCAACGCTGATGTGAACGCGGCGGTGAACATCGCGGCCGGACGGGCCGTGACCGCGCGGGGAGGCACGGCGTTGGCCGTGCCCGTGAACCGTGAACCCCAACACTGCGCACCTCCCCTGGTAGGTGTGTAGGAGTTGGAATCCCCCGTGTTCACGCGGCGGAGGACGTCAAGAGCATGATCCAGCAGAACTTCCAGGGTCCGGCGCGGGCCCGGGCGCTGGGGTTCTACGGCGCGGTGGTCGCCGGCGGGGTGGCCGTCGGCCAGGCCGCGGGCGGGCTGCTCGTCAGCGCCGGTCTGTTCGGGTCGGGCTGGCGGTCCGTGTTCCTGGTGAACGTGCCGATCGGCGTGCTGCTGCTCGCCGTCGCGCCGCGCACCCTCCCCGCCGACCGGCCGCGGGGCGCCGCCCCGCTCGACCTGCCCGGCCTGCTCGTCCTCAGCGCGGCGGTGTCCCTGTTCGTCCTGCCGCTCGTCCTCGGGCACGATCTCGGCTGGCCGGCGTGGACGTTCGCGGCGCTGATCTGCTCCGCACTGCTGGGAGCGGTGTTCGTCGCCGTCGAACGGCGGGTCGCGGCCGGCGGTGGGCACCCGTTGCTCTCGGTGAGCGCACTGCGCGCCCCCGGTCTGCGGCCCGCCGCCGCCGTGTTGATGCTCGCCATGTGCACCTGGGGTGGGTTCCTGTTCACGACGACCCTGCATCTGCAGGGCGGGCTGGGTCTGAGCCCGCTGCGCTCCGGACTCGCGTTCGTGCCCTGTGTCGCCGCCTTCGCCCTGGTCGGCCTCACCTGGCAGCGCCTGCCCGCCGGTTGGGCTGTCCGGGTGGTCCCCGCGGGGCCCGCGGTCACCGGCGTCGCCTACCTGTTCCTCGGTCCGACGGCCGGCGGCGGCGTCGCCTACGCGCTGGTGACGGCGCTGGTCGGCCTCGGGCTCGGGGTGATGTCCATCATCATGACGGTCGGCCTCGCGCACGTGCCGATCGCGGACGCGGCCGACGCCAGTGGGCTGCTGCTGACCGTGATGCAGCTCGGTCTCGTCGTCGGCGTGTCGACCGTCGGCACCGTCTTCTTCGGCCTCGCCGGCGACGGCGGCGCGACCCGTCACGCCGAGCACGGCACCGGTTGGGTCCTGGCCGCGCTCGCCCTGTGCGCGGCGGCCACCGCCCTGCTCCTCATCCGCGCGTCACGGCCCGCGTCCGCGCCCGGTTCGGCGGTGACGACGGCAGGCCGCGCCACGAAGAGCGGTGACGGCGAGCCGGTCCTGGCCCGCGGCTCGGGCGGTGCGGACCGGTGAGTCGACACGGCCGCGTCCAGGCCCGTGACGGGTCCGGCGATACTGGGACCAGACGGGACGAGACCAGTGCGGCACGACGGCATGGACGGGAGCGGCGATGGCGGACGTCCCTCCCGTCGTCGAGCCGCTGGAGGACGGCGACCCCGCGCAGGTCGGGCCGTACCGGATCGCCGGGCGCCTCGGGGTCGGCGGAATGGGCACCGTCTACTACGCCCTGGCGGCTGACGGGCGGGCCGTCGCCGTGAAGGTGATCCGCCGCGAGTTCGCCCGCGAGCCGGAGTTCCGCACCCGCTTCCTGCGGGAGGCGCACGCCGCCCAGCGGGTCGCCCGGTTCTGCACCGCCGAGGTGCTCGACGTCGCCACCGACCGCCCCGAGCCGTACCTGGTCACCGAGTTCATCGACGGTCCGACGCTCGCCGACCATGTCCGGCGCACCGGACCGCTGCCGCCCGCCGAACTGGACCGGCTCGGCGTCGCGGTCGCCAGCGCCCTGACGGCGGTGCACGGCGCGAACCTGGTGCACCGCGATCTCAAGCCCGGCAACATCCTGCTGTCGTCCTCCGGGGCCCGGGTCATCGACTTTGGGATCGCCCGGGCGTTGGAGGCGACGACCACGCTGACCCAGCGCGGCGTGCTGGGAACCCCCGCGTACATGGCCCCCGAGCAGGCCCTCGGCGAGGCGCTCACCCCCGCGGCCGACGTCTACGCCTGGGGCGGAGTGATGCTGTTCGCCGCGACCGGCCGGTCCCCGCACGGCGAGGCCGTCACCCCGGTGCTGCTCTACCGGATCGTGCACGAACGGCCCGACACCTCCGACCTGCCGCCGTCGCTGCGCGCCATCGTCGAGTGGACGATGCAGCGCGACCCCACCCTGCGCCCCACCGCGACCACCCTGCTCCTGCGGCTCACCGGCGCCACACCCCCGCCGCCGGCGCTCACGCCCTCGATCGCCCCGCCCGCACCGCTCCCGGGCCGGACTGTCATCGCCCCGCAGTCCTCACCGGCGACGCTACCGCCCTCGACGCCGTCTGGGACACCGCCACCCGCGGCTCCACCGCGCTGGATGGCGCCGCCGCCATCCAGCGCGCCGCCGTCCTCGGACCCGCCGGCAACTCCCGCCCCTGCGACGTGGGCAGGAGCTCCGACGCCGACGCCGCCCTCGGTCACCGCGCACCACCCGAACGCCGTGCAGCCATCCGCGGCGGGACAGGCGCGGCGCCGCGTGCCCGCGCCGGTCACGGTGGTCGTGGCGGCGGTCGGGGCGCTGGTGGCTCTCGTCGTGGTGGTGGTCGTGGTCCTCGATCCGGGTGGTGGGGGCGGCGGCTCGGCCACCGCGGGCGGGCCGTCGGGTGGCGGGGGGACGACGGCGGTGGTCACCGCGACGACCGGCGCCGGCGCGTCGATCACCCTCGCTGACTACACCGGACGCGCCTCCACGACGGCGGCGGCGCTGCTGCGCCGGGCGGGCCTGGTCGTGGACACCGTCACCGTGGCGAGCGGGCCGTCGCAGCGCGGCCGCGTGCTCAGCACGACCCCGGCCGCGGGCGCCAGCGTCGCGCGCGGCAGCCGCGTGCAGCTACGCGTCGGCGACGGCGCCCACGCTGAGGCGCGCGGCTGGCACGTCTTCAAGCGGTACGACGACACGAGCTCCATCAACGAGAGCCCGATCGTGGTCGTCAGCCCCGCCGGTGCCGAGCGTCAGGTCGGCACCGGCGACAAGCCGGCGCTGGCGCCGGACGCCAGCCGTGTCGTGTTCACCGGTACCGACGGCGAGATCGTCAGCGTCCGCCCCGACGGCACCGACGCCCACCCGGTGACCGACGAGCCCGACGGCTCCTCGGACAGCGCGGTCTTCTCCCCCGACGGTCGCACCCTCGCCTACGCCCGCAACATCGGCGGCGTGTACCTGGTCGACGCGGGCGGCGGCAACCGCCGGCGCATCAGCGCGGTGCGCGGCGCGTACGAGCTGTCCTGGGCGCCCGACGGCAACCGGCTCGTCTACCGCAATGGCAACGACCAGTCGCTGCACCTGCTGTCCCTCGACGGCGCCGACCGCGTGCTGACCGGCCCGCCGGTGCCTGGGGCCGCCGCGGTGGAGCCCGCCTTCTCCCCCGACGGCCGCGAGATCGTCTTCAGCAGCTCGGCGGGCGGTGTCCACGTGATCAGCGTGGACGGCGGGGCCGCACGGCAGATCGCCGGCACCGGCACCTGGCACCCCGGCTGGTCCCCGCAGGGCGCGATCGTCTACGTGCAGGACGCGACCGTGCGCCAGTTCTTCGCCGCGAGCGGCCCGCTGCGCGTGGTCAACCCGGACGGCACCGGCGACCGCCTCCTCTCCCAGCACACCGCCAGCGGCCCCGTGCGCTGGGCCACCCCGAAGGACTGACAGCCCCGCTGCGGCTCCGTGTCGCCAGTTCGCGGTTCCTGGACGCCGCGGACAGGCGGCGCCGGCTCACAGTTCGCCGGGTGCAGCGCGCCGGGCCCAGGCGTCGCGGGACACGGCGTAGAGGGCGTGCGGCTCCTCGTGCAGGTAGGCGGTGGCGGTGCGGGTCATGCCGAGGCGGCGTGCCACCCGGAGGGAGCCGTCGTTCGCCGGGACGATGGCCGCGACGACCCGGTCCAGCTCCGGGCGGCGCGCGAACGCCCAGGTGATCGACGCCGCCGCTGCCTCGGTCGCGTACCCGCGCCCCCACCAGGGCCGGCCGATGAACCAGATCGCCTCGACTCCCGGCCAGCCCGGCTCGTCCCACAACCCGGCACGTCCGACGAGCGTCCCGGTGTCGCGCTCCACGACGCACCAGGGGCCGACCCCGGTGAGCTGCCAACATCCCAGGCAGCCGGCAAGCTGGTGCCACACCGCGTCAGGCAGGGTGACGGGCCCGCCGAGATGGCGGGCGAACTCGGGGTCCGACCAGATCCGGGTCAGGGCCTCGACGTCGCCGCTGTCGCCCGGGCGCAGGATGAGCCTGCGGGTCGTCAGCGTCGGAATCTCCACGCCCGGCATTGTGTCGCGGCCTGGCCCGCCCATGCCGTGCCCTGTCGTTTCCTGTCGTTCCTGTCCTGCCTCGGTCTCAGCCGCTGGCCTGGCGGGCGTAGAGGCGGCGGACGACGTCCTCGATGTCGGGTTCGGCGATGGTGAAGTCGCGGACGTCGACCCGTTCGGTGACGGCGGCGAAGACCTTGGCGGCGGTGGTCAGGTCCGGGTCGAAGGCGAGACGCTGGCGCAGGCCGTGGGCCTCGCTGTCGAGGTGACGTGCCGCGGGGATGGCGGTGAGGTCCGGTGATGGCGCGACGAGGTCGACGACGAGGACCCGTTCGGCGCCGGTGGTGCGACCGAGGCCGGGCAGGTCGCCGTCGTAGGCGAGCCGGCCGCGATCGACGACGAGCACCCGGTCGCACAGCCGCTCGACGTCGCCCATGTCGTGCGTCGTCAGCAGCAGGGTGGTGCCATGGGTGGCCCGCTCGGCGACGAGGAACTCACGCAGCCGCTGCTTGGACAGGACGTCGAGGCCGATCGTCGGCTCGTCGAGGATGATCAGCCGGGGGGCGTGCAGCAGGGCGGCGGCGATCTCGGCGCGCATCCGCTGGCCGAGGGAGAGCTGGCGGACGGGGATGGCGAGGAACTCGGCCATCTCGAGGCGGTCGACGAGTTCGCCGGTGCGGGCCCGTTCGACGTCGCCGGGCAGGTCGTGGATGGCGGCGAGGATCCGGAACGACTCGCGGACCGGCAGGTCCCACCACAGCTGCGAGCGCTGCCCGAACACGACGCCGACCTGCCGGGCGAGGCGGCGCCGGTCCCGGACGGGACGCAGCCCGCAGGTGGTGACGGTGCCGCGGGTGGGGACGAGGATGCCGGTCAGCATCTTGATCGTGGTGGACTTGCCGGCGCCGTTGGCGCCGATGTAGCCGACGGCCTCCCCGGCCTCGATCGTCACGGTCAGGTCGTCGACGGCGGTCAGCCGGCGTCTGCGCACGCCGTCGCGGACGGTGAACGTCCTGGTCAGGCCGGCGGTCTCGATGATCGGGCCGGATGTGCTCGGCTCGGTCGGACTCATCCGCCCCCTCCGCGGTAGTGCCGCACGCCCCAGCGCCAGCACAGCAGGGCCAGCGCCCACGACCACAGGGCGGCCAGCGGCGCGCACCAGCCGAGCCAGCCCGGCAGCCAGGTGGGCGACGGCAGGTCGAGCAGGACCAGCGTCGGCAGGAAGCCGGTGAACGCCATCGGGAAGACGTAGCCGAAGACGACGACGAGGGAATGCGGCCACACCGACGCCGGCTGGGTGGCGGCGTACCGGCCGCCGTAGACGAAGGCGTTGGTCATCTCCCGGCCGTCGACGATGAAGAACTGCAGGCCGGCCGCGGTGACGAACAGCGCCGCGAACGTCGCGACGCCGCTGACCAGGGCGACCGCCAGCAGTCCCACGCTGGCCGCGCTCACGGCGATGTCGTTCACGGCGAGGCCCGCGATGAGGGCGGCCAGGCCCACGCTCGCCCGGGCGAGGCGCCGCAGGGTGATGTCGCTGGTGACCAGCTGGGCGAGCAGCGGCTGCGGGCGCAGGTAGAACACGTCGAGGGTGCCGGCGCGCAGGTAGGTCGGCAGGTTGTCGCAGTGGCCGAACATCAGGTCGGCGAGGGAGAAGGTGAGGTCGGCGAGGCCGAACACGAGCAGGATCTGGTGGAACTGCAGCCCGCCGATCCCCGTCACCGCCCGGTACAGCACCCAGATCTCGGCCAGTTCGGCGAACGCGGTCAGCACCGAGCTGACCAGGTCGAGGGCGAAGTTCACCCGATAGGCCGTCTGGGACCGGGCCCGGGAGGCGAGCACCACCCGGTACGGGCGCAGACCGGCCCGTAGCCGCGTCGCCCGCGACGGCGGCCCGCCCGGAACCTGTGGCCCGGCGGGCACCCGCGGCCGCGGCGCCGTCCATGGCACGCCTGCCTGGTCGGTCTCAACCACCCTGGATCTCCAGGTGACGCCGCCCGGCGCGGGTGAGCGCCTGGCCGGCGGCGACGACACCGGCGAGCCAGGCACATTGGACGGCGACCAGCCCGAGCGCCTCGGTGGTGTTCGCCCGCCCGGCGAGAATGTCCACGGGATACATCATCATCGCCGGGAACGGCGTCGCCGTGGCGATGGCCGCGAGCCACGGGGGGAATATGCGCACCGGCACGAACAGCCCGGCGAGGAATCCCGACAGCACCATGTAGCAGATCTGCACGCCGCGGGTTTCCACCAGCCAGAATCCGCAGATGCCGACCAGATACGCCGTGGCGATCGACAGCACGATCCCGATCAGCAGGCTGAACGCGCCGAGCGGATACGCGGCGGCCGATTCCGGCAGGGCCATTCCGACGGCAAGGCCCATCGCGACGGCCGGGACGCCCCGCGGGAGCAGGGAGAACAACGCCCGGCCGACCTCGGTGGCGATCTCCGCGGCCTGGACGTCCACCGGCCGCAGGAAGTCGACCGCGACCCGCCCGTCCTTGATCCGCTCGGCGATGTCGACACGGCCGTCGAGGTTCATCGAGCCGAGCAGACCCTGGGACAGCCAGATGTAGGTACTCATCATCGCGGTGTCGTATCCCGCGAGTTCCCCGCCCGCGGCCCGCACCGTCGCGAGCAAGACCGCCATCTTGAGCAGCCCGAACGTCGTGTTCGCCACCAGTCCCCCGAGCGCCGCCAGCCGATAGGCCGACTGGCGCCGAAACCCGGCCCGCAGCAGACGCCAGTAGACCCGGATCGTCGCGCGCATAGAAGCCCGGATTCTATCTGGTGCCGGGCGATGCGGACGGCCCTTTGACTGTCACTGGCACCGCACCGGCACCGCCGGCCGCGCGCCTCCGCCCCGCCCGGCGGCACGTGCGGAGCCGGGGGCGGGGCGGAGGCACAGGGGCGGTGTCAGCCGGCAGGTTGCAGGGCCCAGCCGCGGTCCTCGGCGAAGACGGGCGACAGCGCGACGAGCGGCGGGAAGATGAGTGCCGGGTGCAGGCCGAGGGTGAGCGCGTTGTCGACGACGCCGATCGTGATCGTGCCGGGCCGCGGGCCCTCGGTGATACGCCACTCCCGCGGCTGCGGCAGCGGCCGGACGCGCTCGAACACGTCGGGGTCTCCGTCGTAGCCCACGAACAGCGGGTCGGACGCCCGACGGATCGTGTAGGTACTGTCGCCGTTGCTGCCGACGCCGGAGTTCCTGATCTCCCATTCCTGGCCGGGGCCCTCACCGGGCAGCAGGAGAATGTTGTTCCGGTCCGGCGAGCTGAGGGTCAGATTGTCCCGTCCGTCGATGCTGATCCGGTACACGCCGTCAGCGATTGCACTCACAGTCAACCCCGCTTCTGGTCACAGCGAATCCGACCGCGGCACGGTCGGATTCGGAGATGAGATGAGGCTCCAAAGGAGCTGCCGCCATCATGCACGCGCCCCGCATCGCGAACCGCGAACGCCACTCCGCAGTCCGCGACGCGTATCGCCACGACCGATTCGGGAGTATTGCCGTGCTCACACCCCTCGGTCTCTCTCCCGGACAGGACAGCCGATGGTCACGCCCGATCACCACTCCTCCCCGTATCCCGCGATGCCGTCATGCCCCGTGACGCCGTCGGACGCGTCCGCGACGTCGCCATCGCGGTCGTCTCCGCCCCATTCCTCCTGGCTTCGAACTAGTCCGCTCGTCGGCGCCATCCGTGGGTCGACGGGCGGCCAGGGCAGCAGCAGGTTCTCGCCACCGAGCACGCGGTCGATGCGAGCGAGGGCATCCGCGCGGGCTGCGTTCGCGCTGGCTGCCCAGACGAGCCGAACGGTCGCCAGCAGGTCGAAACGCTCACGCGGCCCGTCGACCAACAGGCCCGCCAGGTTCTCCACGGACGGGTCTGCGCTGCCCGGGGGCCAGTCAAGCCACTCCCGCACGCGTTCCTCGACAGCGGGCGACAACAGCGAACGCGCACGCGGTTCGACCGCGGCGAGATCCTCGTCGAGCACTCGCAACCAACCCGCCCGCAGATAGGCGCATATGGCGGGATCGTCCATTGCACGAAGGCCCGCCCTGGTCGCCCGCAGCCGGGCGGGGTCCGCCAGAGCCAGGAACACGGCCCGGTTGCCGGCGCTTCCCCGGACGGCCTGGGGCGCCCGGACGACCCGTTTTCCAGCAGATGGCGGCAGTCATCCAGGTCGAGCGCGACGCGGGTGATGGCGACGACCGCCTCCTCGGCGACTGCCCTATCCTCGTGAGCGGCGAAGTTGTGCAGGCGGGTGAGCGCCTGGCGCGGATAGGTGCGCGCGACGACGGTGCCGCACAGCTCGACACAGATCAGCGCCAGCGTGGACTGGAGTCGGTTGTTTTCCGACCATTGCAGGATGCGCTGACGGAAGGGGCCGCCTCCAATGCCGTCACGCCCTACGGCGAGTCCCGCGGCCAGCAGGCGGGTGACTCCCGGGTAGGCACCGCGGGAGGAGGATCGCGCCCAGTGCTCGGCGAGCTCGAGCGCGGCTTCCGGGCGGTTCACCCGCAGCGACTGCTCTGTGAAGGACACGCCGAAATCGCCGCGGTCGCGGATCGATAGCCGCCGATCCGCCCGGCTGATCACCTCCTTCGCCCAGGCCAGGTATGTCTCATGCAACGTGGGATAGCTGTCCCAGGCGTAGCGGCGGCAGTCGGCGGCGCGTTGCGGAGGCTCGAAGGACACCTTGCGCTGGTCGTTCGTAACGACGCTCAGCTCACGCAGGCGCAGGTGGTAGCCGGGAGCGGCCAGCACGCTTCCCTCCGGTTCGGCGAGGCCGCAGACCGTGGCGAGACGCTGTTCGGCGTCGAGCACGGCGTCGCGGTCCGCGCTGGGCAGCATGGCGGCGGCGATGAGCAGTGTGGCCCGCCGGCCGGTCGCGTCCGGCTGGAGCAGGTCGTCGATCTGCGCCCGGCTCGCACCGCGCTGCGCGCCGCGCTGCCAACTCCACCGCAGGCAGGCCTCGGGTGAGTCGTCCGGATGCTCACGGGACCGCCGGCCGCCGTCCCTGCCTGTACGGCTGATCGCCTCGAGGCTGGCGGCGGCGAGTCCCACGAGATCGTCCCTGTCCCCTCCTGCCCGGGCGGCGCGTCCGGCAGGCGGAAGCCGTGGTTCAGCAGGCCGCCGGAGGGACGGGGGACATACAGGTACGCCTGGCCGCGGTACCGCTTCTCCTCGACGTCCACCGGGACGAAGTAGTCGGGGTCCAAGGTGCTGTAACCGCCGGCGACGACGTCCTCGAAGACCCGACCGGACAGGATGGCGGCGACGAGCGTCGCGCGCGGATTCGAGTCGTCGAGCAGATGACGCACCGGTGCGGCGTCGAGCAGCCGGTGCAGGACGATACGGGCGTCGCCGCTGCCGTCGCCGAGCCGGCTCTCACCAGAGTCCGTCACCGGGCGGCCTCCACGGTCCGGAACCCGGTCCACGCCTCGACGGAATACTGCGCTGCGTGACGTGTCGATGGCACACTATGCGGTGACGATCGGGGGAAATCATGAGTGGACCCGCGCAGGGCCGGCCGAGATGGGACTTCTTCGTCTCCTACACGCAGGCGGACCGGCAGTGGGCCGAGTGGGTCGCCTGGAGCCTGGAGGATGACGGCCACCGTGTCCTGATCCAGGCGTGGGACTTCGTGCCCGGCTCGAACTGGCTCGCCAGCATGCAGGACGGTGTGCGGGGCGCCGAGCGGACCGTGGCGGTGCTCTCCGACGCCTACCTCACCTCCGTCTACGGCGCGGCCGAGTGGCAGGCCGCCTGGGCCGGCGATCCCGCCGGCGCCACGCGCACGCTTCTCGTCGCACGGGTCGCGGACTGTGACCGTCCCGGTCTGCTCGGCCAGGTCGTCTCGTTCGACCTGTTCGGCATGCCCGAGGCCGACGCCCGCGCCCAACTCCTGCGCGCCGCCCGCCTCGCGGTCTCCGGCGGCCGCGCCAAGCCCACCGCCCCGCCGCCGTTCCCGTCGAGCGGCCCCTGAACTGCGTCTCGAGGTGTGATCTTCATGGGCTCTCGCACGGCGGACTGCGGCAGCGTTCTGGCAACTTCACGGGGACCCGTGTCGCAGAATCAGGGGCAAAACGGACAGGGAGCCGCGTATTCGCGACACGGTGCCGCTCTCCCCCGCGTGCGCTTCCCACCTACGGGAAGATGGACCCTGTCGAGGTAGCGGGTGCCGTCGAGGTAGCGGGTGCCGTCGAGGTAGCGGGTGCCGTCGCCTGCCCGGCAGCCACCTGCCCGGCGACGACCTGCCCGGCGGCGCTGCCGAGCCGCGCGAGGCGGCGGCGCAGGGCCCGATGGCGCAGGAGCGGGAGGGCGCCGGCCACGGCGCCGAGGGCGAACGCGGCGGTGTGGCCCATGCCGTCGAGGTCGGCGTCGGCCAAGCCGTACATCATCGCCGGGGCGATCCCGACCAGGACGACCGCGGCGACGCGGCGCAGCCGGCGGCTGCCGGGCAGAACGACCACCGCGGCGAGCGACGTGGCCACCACATAGCTCGGACCGACGTCGAGGATGTGCAGGGCGGTCGACGGCAACGCGCCGGAGGCGACCCGCAGGCCGAGGACGCCCTCGGAGATGAGGGTGGCGCCGGTGTGCCCGGCGAACAGCACGGCGAAGGCCACCCCGCTGCCGACGGCCGCCTCGAGCCCGCCGACGGCCAGGCCCGCGAGCGCCAGCCAGGGCAGCACCGGCCCCTCCACGACCCAGGGAATGCTGCCGGCGAGGACACCGAGTGGATGGTGCATCATCTGGTGCAGGGTGGTGCTGGTCGCCCACTGCCAGCGATGCGCGAGGTCGGGGGCGACACCGCGCAGGATCCGGGCGGCGATCAGGGCGCTGAGCAGGACGAGGGTCACCGGGAACCGGCGCGGCACCGTCCGCAGCCACATCGCCGCGGCCACCCGCCTGGCCGACCGCGCGGCGCCCGTCGCCCGTCGCAGCGCCACATCCACATGCGCGGGCACCACCAGCGGCGGGATGAGAGCGTAGGGAAGCAGGATCGGCGCCATCGGAACACCCACTCCCCGTCGGCCCGCACCCTGGGCGCGGCCATCCGCGACGGTGCTGGCCGCACGGGCGGCGGCACCACTGCCGGGACTGACGGCGCTGGCGACGGCGCTGACGGGCCTCGCGGCGCTGGCGGCGGCGCGGCTGGCGGCATATGCGGAGAAGACGGCGGCGATGGAGGGCGCGGGGCCGGGCGAGGACGTCCCGCGCTCGCGGTGTCGACCCAGCAGTTTCACGGAGCACCCCCCGTCCGACGAGGACCAGCCGTCACGTAAGGACACCGTGACCCGGTCAACCATTCCCCACAACGCGGACGGTCACTCGGGTGTTCCGCCGGTCTGGACGGTTATGTCTTGGCGGTGGACCGATGCTGGGGGTGCACGGCGCCGAGCCGCACCTGGACGTCGGCACCCGGTTCGAGGGCCCAGGCGAGGCCCTCGCGCAGGGCGGGCCGCCACACCCCGAAGTCGTGGGCGCCCGGCCGCAGCCGCAACATGACGGTGAACCCGGGACGGCGGCCGAGGGTGGCGGCCATGGCGCGGGTGTCGCCCAGCGCCTCGTGGTCGCTCAGGCCCGAGTCGAACCAGATCCGCGTCGGCGGCGACGGTGGCAGGTGGTCGGCGTAGAGCGCCGGGGTGTTCGCGGCGACGACCTCGGCGAGGTCGCGGCGGTGACCGAACAGGCCCACCATGCCGCCGTCATGGGTCGGCTTGTCCATGCCGGACATGTCGACGATCGTGCCGACGAGGTCGCGGTGGCGCAGGCCGAGGTTGAGCGCGCAGAAGCCGCCGGCGGACATTCCGGCGAAGATCCGGTCGGCGCGGTCGTCGCGCACCCGCAGCCGGGCGTCGATCGTCGGGATGACGTCGTCGATGAGATAGGTCTCGATGTGCTCGCTGGGTCGGTCGACGCACTCGCTGTCGTCGAGCCAGCCGTGGCTGAGCCGGGGGGCGACGAAGATCGCGGGTCGGCGCCGGTAGGCGAGCCACGCGCCGGTCTGCGCCGCCCGGTCCGCCCGGTACCAGTCGACGGGCACGCCGGGTGAGCCGTGCAGCAGGTAGACGACGGGGAAGCGCGCCGTGGGCTCGGAGAAGTACTGCGGCGGCAGGTAGACCAGCGCCTGCTGGGTACCGAAGCCGCTGCGCCTGCCGGGAACCGGCAGGCTCACGACGGACCCCTGCGGGTGGGTCCGCACGGGGGCGGCGGCCACGGTGTCCCGCGACGAGGCGGTGGGCCACGACTTCACCCCGACGACGTCGTCGAGGCGCGGCAGGTAGCCGTAGTGGGCGTTGACGACGTCAGCGACGGTCGCGAGGGTGAGCAGGAACGCGAGGCTCGCCGTGGCGGCGGTGACGAGCCGGCCCCGGCGCCCGAGCCGCACGCACCCCGCCCACGCGGCGACCGTCAGTGCGCCGAGACCCAGCAGGAACCACTTCCCGATGATGACCAAGGATCCCAACCCCGACCCCCACACGCTGCGCCGTCCGCCTCACATCCGCGGTCACGACAGGTCAGGCTATGCCGGGCCCGATCGTGACGGGTCGGAACCGCCGGTCCGGTCCGCACCCTCCTGTGTGGTGTCTCGCGCGCGTCCGCGCAGCCGGCGGGCGGCGCCGACCAGCGGGGCCGGCCGGGGCAGGCGCCGGCGCCACTGCGGCCAGACCAGGAACGCCTCGGCCTCCAGCATCGCCAGGGCGATCCGGGGCAGTTCGGCCGTCGCCGGATAGCAGACGAAGCGCGGCAGCCAGGTGGGGGCGAACTTGGCGTTGAACCGGTAGAGGCTGTCGATCTGGAACCAGCGGGACATGAACATCAGCAGCCCGCGCCAGCAGCGGATCACCGGCCCGGCACCGAGCCGCTCGCCGCGCTCCAGCGCGGAGCGGAAGAACGCGAAGTTGAGGGACAGCCGCGCCACCCCGAGATCACCGGCCTGGCGCAGGGTGCTGACGATGAGGAACTCGTTGAGCCCGTTGTCGGCGGACCGGTCGCGCATCATCGCGTCCAGGGACAACCCGTCACGCCCCCAGGGCACGAAGTGCAGCAGCGCCCGCAGCCGCGGCGCCGCGCCGTCGGGCGAGATGACCGCCGCCGCCGCGGCGGCCTCGGCGGGACGGTCGGAGCCGTCCCGGGCCGGCGCGCGGGGCGTCTCGTAGGCGAGGACGAGGACGCAGTCGCCGTCTGCGGGATCGCCGAGGCGGCCGAGCGCCATCGAGAACCCGCGTTCGGTCTCGGCGCCCCGCCAGGCCTTGGCCTGCGCCTTGACCTCGGCGATCTCGTCCGGCTCGAGGTCGCGGACCCGACGGGCGACGGCGGTGTAGCCGGCGCGCTCCACCCGGGCGACGGCCTGGCGCACGTTGCGCATCGACCGCCCGTCGAGGGTGAAGGTGGTGGTGTCGACGACGGCCTCGTCGCCGAACTCGAGCGCCGCGAGGCCCGCGCGGGTCCACGCGGTGCCGCCGGCCTCCGAGCAGCCGATCACGGCCGGTGTCCAGGCATGATCGGCGGCCTCCGACAGGAACGCGCGGATCGCCCCGGGCCAGGCCTCCCGGTCGCCGAGCGGGTCGCCGCTGGCCAGCATCGTGCCGTTGACCACCCGGTAGGCCACGCACGCCTTGCCCGACGGCGACCAGATCACCGACTTGTCCGAGCGCAGCACGAAGTAGCCGAGCGAGTCGGCGCCGCCGTGGCGGGCCAGCAGCGCGCGCACCCGCCCCTGGTCCTCCTCCGTCAGCCGCGGCCGCGGATGAGGCGGGCGCAGCGCCAGGTAGCCGGTGGCGCCGATGGTGACGATGCCGAGGGTGAGCAGCACCCGGGTGGCGAGGTCGGCGAACCGGTCGGAGTTGAAGCGCAGCGGCCCGGGAATGCCGATCAGCCCCAGCAGGATCTGCTCCAGCTGGGCCGA
This sequence comes from Frankia canadensis, assembly GCF_900197875.1. Lineage (GTDB taxonomy): Bacteria > Actinomycetota > Actinomycetes > Frankiales > Frankiaceae > Frankia > Frankia canadensis. The sequence goes on from NZ_FZMO01000554.1 coordinate 14,393, forward strand.
CCAGGAGTGCGGGCCGGCGAGGCGATGCTCGCGCAGGTGCAGAAGCAGGAACCCGATGCCGATCGAGATCACGGTGAGCAGCAGGCCGACGCCGACGGCCCGCCATCGCGTCGACGGGTCGCCCTTGGCCCGGAACTCCCCGCGGACCAGCACGAGCGCGCCCAGCAGCGCCGCCGACGCCGCCGCCTCGTCGTAGTCGAGCCCCTTGGCCACATGCAGGACGACGCTGAGCCCCAGCAGGACGACGACGGCCCGCCACGCCCGCCGCTTGCGCCGACGCAACCCGGTCGCGAGCAGAACCAGCAGCATGCCGACGACGACCGTGAACGCCGCTGCCTGCCGGGAGGCGGACGCGGGCAGCAGGACCCGCAGGTCGGCCAGCCGGGTGCGCCACTCGGGGGTCAGCGCGGACACGACGTCGAGCAGGCCGACGGCGAACGTCAGCAGCGCGGCGACACGCGGTACCCACGGCCGGCCCCAGGCAGGCAGTTCCGGGCGCCAGCCGCGGCGCCGGCCCCCGGGCCGCCCGCCGGATACCTCCCGCGCCGACGTCGCGCCCCGTGGCGCGGCCTCGCGCGAGGGGGCGCCGGCACCCGCCAGCGCCGCACCCCGACCCGGGCCGGCCCGGCCCGCTGTGACCCGTGCCTCCTCGCCCGGGCCCTCGCCGGCCCGGCTCGTCGCGGGGATGACGCGCGCCGGACGGCCGCCGGAGGCGTCGCCGCCCGCCGGGTCCCCGGCGGCACGCAGCGTGCGGGCCGGCACGGCACGCACCCGCTGGGCGACGTGGGCGCTGCGGCCGGCGGCACGGCGCAGGGCACGCGCCGCCGACGGCCGGCCCTGGCCGCGCCCAGCGCCGGGCAGCGGGCCTGCCGTCCCGCCTCGGCCCGAGGTGGCACCGGCGCCGGCTCCGCTGGAGGTACTCATGGAGGCATCGTCCCCCGAGGTCCGTGACTGTGACTTCACAAGGTCCGGGAGACGATAGCCCGCCGCCGCCGCACACCTACGGCGACCACCCGTTGGTGGTGATCGCGTTGCCAAGGGAGCTCCTCGCCCGCATCGCGACACCCGTGCACCTCACCCCCGCGCCTCGCCCCCGCGGCGACGTCCAACGCGGCGACGTCCACCGCGGACCCGTCGACCCGGATCAGCGTAGCGCTCAGATCACACATCGTGCCCACAACGGTGCGCCGGCCACACCACTGCGGGTCAAGACGTACGCATCGGCTGCACCCGGTACGCATCGGTACGCATCGATGCGGGCAGTGGCGTGATGTGCTGTTCGCGACATCACCGGCATCGCGCCGCCGGCGCACGGCCGGTCGATCGAGCGGCGCGGCAACGGGGGTTCGGGATGACCCGGTCCACAGCGGGGCGCGGGGCGGACGCACCATGCGAGTGATCTCCGTCGTGAACTACAAGGGCGGCGTCGGCAAGACCACGCTGACCGCCAACATCGGCGCGCAGATCGCCGCTTGGGGCAAGCGCGTGCTACTCATCGACCTCGACCCGCAGGCGAGCCTCACGTTCTCCTTCCTGCGGCCGGAGCGGTGGCGGGCGGAGCTCGCCGAACAGCGGACGATCAAACAGTGGTTCGAGGCGTGGCGGATGGATTCCACCGTGCCGCCGCTGGCGCCGGTGCTCACCTCGCCGTCGGTGGTCAACGACCGCATCGCCGACGGGGGCGGCAGACTGGACCTCGCCGCCTCGCACCTGTCGCTCGGCGACGTCGAGATGAACCTGGCGGCGCGCCTCGGCGGCGCGGAGGTGCACCGCTCCACCCGGCACTACTTCGATGTCTACCTGCGCCTGAACGCGGCGCTGGCGACCCTGCCCGCGCCCGCCTACGACCTGGTCCTGATGGACTGCCCGCCGAACTTCGGCGTCATCACACGCGCGGCGGTCGCGGCCAGCGACCAGCTGCTCATCCCCGCCCGGCCCGACGAGCTGTCCACCCTCGGCATCGAGCATCTCCAGTCACGGCTGCGCCGTTACATCTGGGAGTTCAACAGGATCGTGGATCTCCAGTCGGACCTGCACCCGACGGTGCGCAAGCTGGAGCCGGTGATCCTCGGCGTGGTGTTCACGATGGTGCAGTACTACGGTGGCCAGCCGATCGCGGCGCTACGGCCCTACATCGCGCAGACCCGCCAGCTCGGCCTGCCGGTGTTCGAGGCCATGGTGCGCGAGAGCAACAGCCACTTCGCCGGGGCGGCCCGCGCCCAGATCCCCGTCATCCTCTCCGAGCAGACCCCCCACGCCCTCGGCTGGGAACTGCACCGCCTCGTCGAGGAGTTCCTCAAACGCGTCAGGACGGCCGCCTCGTGACCACCGCTCCACCCGCCAGCACCGCCCCACCCAGCGGCACAGCCCCACACAGTGGCACCGCCCCACCCAGCGGCACAGCCCCGACCGGTGAGGCCGCGCCGTCCGCGGGGGCACAGGCGGCGCGCCTCGGCGCCCTGCTGCTCGGGCAGCTGTCCGAGCTGCTCGCCGGCCTGCGCCCCGACGAGGTCGACGCGCTGCTGGCCGGCCGGGCCCGGCTGGCCCTGACCACCGCACCGGCCGGGACGACGCCGCCCTCACCCCGGACGCCCAGGCCGGCGAAGGCGACCTCCTCGGCCGCGGCGCGGGCCGGGGTGGCGGGCGCGGCGCCGCCGCCGAAGCGGCCCGCCACCGGTGACGCGCTGCCGGCCTCGGTGGACGTCGAGGAGGTGCGCGCGGCGTTGCTCGGCGCGGCGAGCCGCGAGGAGGCCGCGGCCCACCTGGCCGGGCTGCGCCGGGTCACGGCGCCGCAACTGCGGGCGCTGGCCGCCGCTCTCGGGGTCGACGGCGTCGCCGGACGGGATCCGAAGGCGACCGTCATCCGCAAGATCGTCGACGGGACGGTGGGGTTCCGCATCAGCTCGCGGGCCTTGCGCGGCGACGATGTCGACCTGTGAGATCCGCCCGCGGCGATCCGCCGCCGGGCGGGGGCCGCGCCACACCGGCGGGCGGGTCCACCCGGACTCTCCCGGGCGGCCCGCCCACCGGCGGATGGGCTCAGCCGACGTGCGCCGGAGCGGCGTCCGGGGCGGGTGTCGTGTCCCGACCGGCCCGGATGAGCACGACGATCACGACCGCCGCGGCCGCGATGAGCACCGCGCCCCACAGGAAGGCCGTCGTGTACCCCTCGATCTGGGACTGGTCGAGGGCCCTGGCCCCGGTGCCGTGATCGGCGATGTAATTGGTCACGGCCGTGGCGTACACGGTGTTGAGCAGGGCCGTACCGAGCGAGCCGCCGATCTGCTGGGTGGTGTTGACCAGGGCGCTGGCGACGCCGGCATCGTGCGGCGCGACCCCGACGAGCGCGAGGCTCGACAGCGGGACGAACGACAGCCCCATCCCGAAGCTGATCAGCAGCTCGGAGGGAAGCACGTGCGAGGCGTAGCCGGTGTCGATGCCGATCGAGAGCAGCAGCGCCATCCCGACCGCGGCGAGCGCCGTGCCGACGCCGGCGAGCACGCCCGGCCCGAACCGCGGAAGCAACTGGCTGGCGAGCCCCGCCGAGACGATGATGCCGGCGCTGAACGGCAGGAACGCGAACCCGGTCTTCAGCGCGCTGTAGCCCAGGGTCTGCTGGAAGTAGTAGGTGAGGAACAGGAACATCGCGAACAGGCCGGCGCCGATGAGCAGCGAGGCGAGGAAGGATCCGCCCCGGTTGCGCTCCCACGCGACCCGTAGCGGCAGCAGCGGCGCGGTGGAACGCGACTCGATGACGACGAACGCGGCGAGCAGCACCACCGAGCCGATCAGCAGCCCCAGGGTGCGCGGGTCGCTCCAGCCGTCCTCGGCGGCCAGGGTGAAGCCGTACACGAGGGCGATGAGGCCGGCGGTCACGGTCAGCGCGCCGGGCAGGTCATAGCGGGCCTCGCCCTCGGCGCGGCTCTCCCGCACGACCGGCGCCGCGGCGAAGGCGGTCACCAGGGCGATCGGCACGTTGACCAGCAGGCACCAGCGCCAGGAGGCGTACTCGGTGAGAACGCCGCCGACGATGAGACCGATGGCCGCGCCACCGCCCGAGATCGCGCCGAAGACGCCGAAGGCCCGCGCCCGTTCCTTGCTCTCGGTGAACGTGACGGTGATCAACGACAGGGCCGCCGGGGCGAGGACGGCGGCGAACGCGCCCTGCAGGGCACGGGCGGCGAACAGCAGCCCGGCGTTCGGCGCCACGCCGCCGAGGGCGGAGGCGAGCGCGAAGCCGATCAGGCCCCAGATGAATGCGCGCTTGCGGCCGAGATAGTCGGCGATGCGCCCGCCGAGCAGCAGCAGACCGCCGAAAGCGAGGGTGTACGCCGTCACCATCCACTGCCGGTTGGCGGTCGAGATGTGCAGCGCGGACTGGGCGTGCGGCATCGCGATGTTCACGATCGACGCGTCGAGCACGACCATGAGCTGCGCGACGGCGATGATGGAGAGCGCCAGCCACCGACGTGGGTCTGGTGCGCCGTCGGCCTCGCCCACCGGATCCCGGGAAGTCCGGTCCTGGACGGTTTCGGTCACGGAAAGCTCCTTGCCAGGCAGAGCGAATACAAGCAGGGCAACCGCACGGCATCGTGCCGCGCGAACAGGGCGGTATCAGTCGGAGCCGTTAGGAAACAGGGTCGGGCGTGCATGACGACAGGACGAAGAACCAGGCCGAAACGTGACACGGCGGGCCGACGGACAGGGCACAGCGATCACTGGATGGAATGGGATCGGATCGAGGGCGTGAAAAGCCAGGGCGTGGTCGGCGACGGCAAGTAGCCGCCCGTCCCGCCCTCCACCCGCCCTCGATCAGGCGTTCGAGACCATGCTAGCTCAGGTGTTCGAAGACTCCGCGAGGCGCCCCGACCGGCCGGCGAGCAGCGGCAGCGCCACCTCGTCGACGACGTGCTCGACGAACGCGTCGTCCAGCGGCTCCCCGGTGACAAGCAGTCGCATGAAGATCATCGCCAGGATGACCTCCATCAGCGGCGCGGCGTCCACGATGTCGGCCAGTTCACCCCGCTCGACGGCCCGCTGCATCAGACAGGAGCCCATCTCCGTCTTGTGCTGGAGGACGTTCGCCTGGATGACCGCCGCGAGCTGCGGCGACTCGCTCGCCGCCCGCAGCACGCCGACGAGCATCGCGCCATCCGGTCCGGAGACGACCTCGGCCATGAGCCGTACTTCGGCCGCGAGATCCTCACGCAGGCTGCCGGTGTCGGCCGGTACATGGGCCTCGGGCGCCCGCCTGCGCAGCGCCTCCACGACCATCTGGTCCTTGCAGGGCCAGCGCCGGTAGATCGTCGCCTTGCTCGCCCGGGCGCGGCTCGCGACGGCGACCATGCTCATCCGCTCATAGCCGACCTCGACCAGCAGCTCGAGCGCCGCGTCGAGGATGGCCTGCTCCCGGGACTCGTCCCGGGGGCGACCCCGACCGGAACCATCCGGGGGCGACATACGCTCCTCCTCCCCATCGGCCGTCACCCACGCCTGGGGCTCGCCGACATGGAAACGGTACCGTACTGGACCGAAAAAAGGGATCCCGGCCTTCTCGTGTCGCCGCTCACACTCGCAGGCGATCCAGCCCGGCGCCCCGGCGGCGGCGTTCGGGGCGGTGCTGGAGGATCGACGCAGTACATCCGAACAACGCACGCCGCGACGCACCGCGTCCGCCGACTCGCCCGGAAGGATGGACCGCCATCCGCAAGCCCCACCGGCAGCAGCCCGATCGCGGCTCGCCGCGCCCCCGCCCGTCCCGCGACTCACGATGGCCGCGCGTGTCGCGGCCCGTCACCACCACGATCGCCGGGGGGCTGCTCGCCCTCGGCGTCGCCATCACCGCCGGCTGCCGCCCGGGCGGCCCTCGGGCACACCCCACCGCTCCCCCGGCGGACACGGGTCGCCCCGGCGGTCCGACCGACCTGCCCGCCGGGACCTGGACGCGTCACGACCTGGTGTACGCACCCGTCTCGCGGGCCCAACGCCTGGACCTGTACCGGCCGTCACCCCCGCCGTTCCCCGGTGGAGCGGACGATTCCGCCAGCAGCACCGAAGCGGGTGGCACCACCGAAGCGGGCGGCATTGCCAGGACGGGCGGCACCGGCCGCGCCACCGGGTCCGCCCGCGCGGCCGCCGGGGCGCTTCCCGTGGTGCTCACCATCCACGGCGGCGCGTTCGCGGTCGGCGACAAGCGGGACGACCTGCCGGTGGTCCGGGCCCTGGTCCGCGCCGGTTACGCGGTGGCGAGCGTCAACTATCGCCTCTCCGGCGAGGCGCGGTTTCCCGCGGCGGTCCAGGATGTCAAGGCGGCCGTGCGCTGGCTGCGCGCGCACGCCGACGAGTACGGCCTCGACCCGGACCGGATCGCGGCGAGCGGCGCGTCCGCCGGCGCCTACCTCGCGCTGATGCTCGGGGCGACCGCAGGCGTGCCGATGTACGACGACCCGGCGCTGGGCCACCCCGGGGTATCCAGCGACGTGCGAGCCGTCGTGGACTTCTTCGGGCCGGTGAACTTCGCCTCGATGGACGACCAGGCCCGGGCGAACGTCCACTGCTCCGCCGGCGACGCGGGGCACGGCCGCCGCGGCTCGCCGGAGTCCCGCTTTCTCGGCCGCACGGTCGCCACCGCGCCCCAGCTCGTCCGGGTCGCGAGCCCCCTGCACTATCTCGGGCGCGGGCCGCTGCCACCGTTCCTGCTCGAGCACGGGGACGCGGACTGCACCGTGCCGCACGGCCAGACCCTCGAGCTTGCCGACGCTCTGCGCGCGGCGGGAGCTCCGGTCGTGGAGGCGACGATCGTGGCTGGCGCCGGTCACGGGCCCGACTTCCCCACCGCCGATCGGATGCCCACCGTCCTCGCGTTCCTCGCCCGCGCACTCGACCGCTGACGCCCCGCGAGGAACCCGCCCACGGTCCGGCGAACACCGGCCGCCACGCCCGGCCACCGACACCGGGTGTGAAACCCGTCACCGGCCACTGGACGATATATGTCTGCCATCGATATGCTCTGTAGCAGACATAATCGCCCTCGACTCGGTGGAGGGGTGGTGCCGTGAGCCCGCTGGCGGAGCTCCTCGTGATCACCGTCGTCTGCGTCGCGTCCGGGTGCCTGGGCAGCCTGCTGGGGCTGGGCGGCGGCACGTTCATCGTGCCGATCCTGACCCTCGCCTTCGGCCTCGACGTCCGGCTCGCGATCGGCGCGTCGGTGATCTCGGTGGTGGCCGGAAGCGCCGCCGCGTCACCGCGTTACCTCGACGAGGGGTTCGCGAACCTGCGGGTCGCCGTCACCCTGGAGGTGGCGACGGTGAGCGGCGCGGTCGGCGGGGCCCTGATCGCCGGCCTGGTCAGCGCGCACGTGCTGTACACGGTGTTCGGGGCGGTGCTGGCCTTCAGCGCCGTGCAGATGCTGCGCAGTCGACGGGAGGTCGCCGGCGTGGCCGTCCCGGAGGACCGCATCGCCAACCTGCTCACCTTGCACGGCAGCGTCACCGAGTCCGGCGGCGGGCCCGACCGCCCCGGCGAGCCCGGCGGTCCCGGCGGCGCGACCCGCCGCCCCTACCGCGTGACCCGGACCGCCACCGGGCTGACGATGATGACCGCCGCCGGCGCCGTCAGCGGCCTGCTGGGTATCGGCTCCGGCGCGATGAAGGTCCCGGCGATGGACCTCGCGATGCGCCTGCCGATCAAGGTCTCGACGGCGACCAGCAACCTGATGATCGGCGTGACCGGCGCCGCGAGCGCCGTCGTCTACCTGCAGCGGGGCGACGTCGTGCCGGCGCTGGCGGGCGCGGTGGCGCTCGGCACCGTCGCGGGCGCGCGGCTGGGCTCCCGGCTGCTCGCCGTGGTGCCGACAAGCACGCTGCGGACCATCTTCCTCGTGGTCCTGCTCGTCATCAGCGTCCAGATGCTGCTGCGGGGCCTGGCTTGACGTCCGCCCCCACCGACGACGAGGCAGGTGTCGCGATGCCCGCCGAGGAGTACCCCCACCCGAGGTCGGACCACGGGCGGGAGGTCCTCGAGGTGGGAGCACGCCCGGTCGCGGTGGTGCTGCGGATCGGGGGGAGCCTCGGCGCCGCGATCGTGCTGGTCGGGCTCGTGGTCGCCCTCGCCCAGAACGGCGCGGCCTGGGTAGGGGGCCCGAGCGGCGACCTGCTCGGCGGCGGGGCGGCCCTCACGCTGTCCGACCTCGCCGGCGGCCTGCGCCACGGCCAGGCCGCGGCCGTCATCCTGCTCGGCATGGTGGTCCTGGCGGCGACACCGGCGCTCGGGGTCGCCACCGCCGGCCTGTGGTGGCTGCGTGCTCGCCGCCCCTGGCTGGCCGCCGTCTCCGCCGTCGTGCTCACCCTGCTGGTCGTCGCCGGCAGCCTCGGCGCCGCCGGCTGACGCCCGCAGGCACGCCCCCACGCGGGCCGCGGCCCGCCACAACGCCGGGGGCGCTGCCGGACACCCGTACCGCGGCCGGATCATACGATTCCGACTGACGGCGGATCAGCCGGCGCGCGTTCCCGGAGGGGATACATGACGATCGACCGTGCCCGGCGCAGCGCCGTTCCTCCCACCGACGGCGGCGGCTCCGGCGGCGACGACTACTCCGTCGCGTTCACGCTGGCGTACCCGGACGCGAACGCCCACAGCGCCCGGGACTGGGCCCGCGCCGTGTTCGAGGGGTCCCCCGCGGCGCTGCGCCCGGTGCTGATCGTGGGCTGGCGCCTTGGCCTGCGGCTGCGACTGGGCCCCCTGCGCTCCCCCACCCACGTGCTGGGCTGGCAGGTCACCGAGGACGAGCCGGGGCGGATCGTCCTGACCGCGCCGTCGCCCCTCGTCGAGGCGTCGAATGCCGCCCTGGTGGAGGCATCCGCCGTGACCTGGGTGACGCGCGTGCGCTACCGGCGCGCGGCCGGCCGTCTGCTCTGGAAGGCGGCCGCACCGGTCCACGAGCGCACGTTGCCCCTCCTGCTCACCCGCGCCGGCCGCGCCCTGGCCGCGCCGCGCGACAGCGGGGACTGAGGAAGCCCGCGGCCCCGCTGCGCCGCGGGAGACGTCGTCAGGTGGGGGTCGGCAGTGCGGCGAGCGGCGAGGACGTCGTCGGCGGTGCCGGTGAACGCGCTGCGGGCGTACTCCATCCTCATCCGCCCCGCCGGCCGACCGCTGCGGCGCACGATCCTCCGGAGTGAGCCCGTCCACGATTCGGGTGGATGGCTGCACTAGAATGCATGGGCTTATTCGTGTTCTGGCTGATTGCGGTGGCGTAGAGGGAGGCCCGTGGGCGTGGGGCGTCGCGCGGCGGCGGTGGCGCCGCCGGTCATGTGCCGTCGTCACCCCCGTCCTCTCATGGTGCCATTGCCGGGTGTTTTCCAAAACACCCATTTTCACCTGCGCCGACGCGGCGGCACCGCAGGCACGAGGCCCGTGGCGTGGGTGCCCTCACAACGGCGAGTGAACCGACTTCAAGCCAAGCGAGGACTTATGACGAACCCAGATATCCCACTGCCCAGACTCGCCGACGTCTACGCGGTCGTCGACGGGCGGCCGAGCTTCGGCGAGCGCGAGCGGCTGTCCCCCGGGGAGGAGATGGCCAGCCTGCTGGCCTACCTCAATGCCGGCCACCTCATCGGCGAGAGCACGACCCGGGACGCGGACGTGGTGGACCGGTTGAAAGGACGCTCCGTCCCGGCCGGCCACCGCACCGATGGATTCTGGATCTGGTCGGACGCGGTCACCTACTACCTGAACATCTACGGTTTCGCGCCCCAGCCCGATTTCCTCCGCCACATCCGCGCCCGCCAGTACCGATACGAGCAGCCGTCCGCCGACCGCGTCCTGCTCGCCGGCGACGTGCTCGACCGAACCGTCCGCAGCGCCACGCCACACTGAACCGTCGCCACCACTGACCAGTCGGGGTACGGCGACGCACGGCTCTTGCTAGAGTCACCGGCAACGTCCTGAGTGCCAGTGTTCAGCCCCGGCTTGCTGGCCGGCAACCCTCGTAGCGCAGTGGGGTGCCCCGGGTGGTGACGGGGCCGCGGCGACCAGCCTGCGGCAAGTGCAGACCCGTTCACGGGTCCAATCGTGGAGCGATGATGACATCGATCATCTCTGCCGTGCCCGCATGCCCGCAGGCACCCCAGGCACCCCAGGCACCCGAGGTGCCGCAGGCGCTGCTGGCGGTGGAGGGCGCCGGGCTGACCGTGCCGGTGGTCGGCGGCGGTGTGGTGGAGTACGCCAACCTCGACTACGCGGCGAGCGCGCCGTGCCTGTCCGACGTCGCCGAACACGTCGCGAGGGTGCTGCCCTACTCGGCGAGCGTGCACCGCGGCGCCGGGTTCGCCTCGCAGGTGTGCACCAGCCTGTACGAGGGGGCGCGCCGCGACGTCGCCCGCTTCGTCGGCGCCCGCGACGGCGATCTCGTCGTGTTCACCCGCAACACCACCGACGCCGTCAACCTGCTGGCCCGCGCGCTGCCCGCCACCGCCGGCGGGGTCGTCCTGGTCGACCTGGAGCATCACGCGAACCTGCTGCCCTGGCGGGGCGGCGGCCGGCGCGGCACCGGCGACGTCCGCTGCGTCGCGACCCAGCCGACGCTGGAGGCGACCCTCGACGCGCTCGCGGCCGAGCTGCGGGCCGCTCCGGTCGCCCTGCTCGCGGTGACGGGCGCGTCGAACGTCACCGGCGAGACGCCGCCGCTGGCCCGCCTCGCCCGGATGGCGCACGACGCCGGCGCCCGGTTCTTCGTCGACGCCGCGCAGCTCGCGCCGCACCGCCCGGTCGACATGGCCGCTCTCGGCATCGACTACCTCGCGTTCTCCGGGCACAAGCTCTACGCCCCGTTCGGCGCCGGCGTCCTCGTCGGCCCGGCCGACTGGCTCGACAGCGCCGCTCCCTACCTCGCCGGCGGCGGCGCCGTGCGGGAGGTGTCCACCACCGGCGTCGACTGGGCCACCGGCCCCGCCCGGCACGAGGCCGGCACCCCGAACCTCGCCGGCGCCACCGCGATCGCCGCCGCCTGCCGGGTGCTCACCGCGCTGCCCCCCGGCGCCTGGGAACGCCACGAGACCGTGCTGCGCGACCGGCTCCTGCGCGGCCTCGGCGCCCTCGACGACGTGGTGATCCACCGGATCTGGCCGGACGGCGGCGAGCCGGTCGGGGTCGTCACCTTCTCCCTGCGCCGGCACGACCCGGCGCTGGTGTCGGCGTTCCTGTCGGCCGAGCACGGCATCGGTGTGCGCGCCGGGCGGTTCTGCGCCCATCCGCTGCTCGCCCGGCTCGGCGCGCCCGGCGGGGCGCTGCGGGCCAGTGTCGGCGTCGGCACCACCGTCGCCCACATCGACCGCCTTCTCGACGCCCTCGCCACCTACCTGCGCGTCGGCCCCGGTTGGGGCTACGCGCACCGCGACGGCCAGTGGCAGCCGACCCCCGACGACCGCCGTCCCCCCGCCTGGGTCGAGCAGTACGCC
>NZ_FZMO01000418.1 GCF_900197875.1 Frankia canadensis
GCGGGCTGCGTCGAGCTGGGGACAAGCGTCCCGAGATCGCCGGACCTCGCCGGCGCTCCCGGGGCGGTGGCGGTCCCGGACGAGTTCGTGCAGGCGGCGGATGGCCGGATGGCTGCGGGTCGGGACGTCGGGGGTGATGGTGGAGGCGGGCAGGACGGTGCTCAGGGCGTTGAGGCCGGCGAGGCTGAAACCGCCGAAGCCTCGGCGGGTCCGCGCACCCAGGCCGCCGAAGGTCGCCGCGGCCCACAGGCTGATGCCTGCGATCTCGCGGACGTAGTCGACTGAGGGCTGGCGGTCCGAATGGGCGGCGGGGGAGACCCGCAGATCGATGTCGGCGGTCGCGGCGGGCCCGGCAGTGGATGTCGGCGCGAAGTAGCTCCTGCACCCGAGGGAAGGTGGGGGGCCGGGTCGGAAGTAGGCCTGGCCGAGCAGGTAGCCGATGCCGTGGTCGGGACGTTCGTCGTCGGTGCCGGGAGTCGCCCGGCCGGGTGGCCGGCTGCGGAGCCAGTCGGGCTGGTCGCGCTCGCGGTCGGCGCGGGTCGGTGTGGGCGGGCGGCGCAGGCGGATGGCGACCCGGGAAGGGCCGTCGCCGCGGACGGAGCCGGGGGCGCCCTCGGGGCGGCCGAAGATCTCCGCTTCGGCGCGGGCGAGCGCGGTGTGGTCGGCCGCCGGTTCGAAGACGGGGGCGGCCAGCGCCCGGAACCAGAACCGGGCGGCGCCGCGCAGGGCGGGTGGCCGCAGTTCGGCCGCGCCGCCCGGCCGTGGGGACAGGAACATCGGGGTGGTGACGGTGAGGGTGAGCGGAATCCAGGGTTCCATCAGCGGGTCCGCCCTTTCCACGGCAGGTGGGTCAACGGGTAGGTGGCGGGGCGGTCGTCCCAGAGCACCTGGAGCAGGACGCCGGCGGCGAGGCTCACCGCGGCGGCGAGGGTGAGGGTCTGCGCCGCGGATGCCGCGGTCGGGCCGTTGATCGTCTCGTCGATGCCGGGGGCGACGGCGGGCACCACGGCCGCGAGGGTGATGGCGGCGATGGCGACGGCGTGCGTCCAGCCGAGCACGGCCACCCATGCGACCCGCCGCACCAGCGTCACCGTCCCTGCGACCCCGTGGCCGACGGCCTCCAGCAGCAGATAGCCAAGCGCCAGCCCGACGAGCGCCGCCGACGCGTACAGCCAGGCCCAGCCGTGCCGGGCCGCCCAGCCGTCGTCCAGGGAGATCAGTGCGACCATGCCGAGCGCGGCACCTGCCGGCAGCCGCAGGCACCACAGGTTGACGCTGGCCGTCCGGCGCACGGCCAGGCCGACGATCGCCAGGTAGGTGATGGCGGCAAGCCCTGCCACCGCCCGCAGCGCCCCCACCGGATGGGCGGCACCGAACGCGTACACGAGCGCCGGGCAGGCCCCGAGCAGCATCAGCAGACCGGCGATGGCGTACCGCACCTGGCCGGCGGCGGGGCGCAGCACCTGCCAGCAGCTGCCGAGCATGAACCGCGGCAGCAGCGCCTCCTGCGCCAGCCACTCCCCGAAGCGGGGCTCAGCCTGACGAGCCCGCCGCACGGCCGCAGCGGCGGCGGGGGTGGGGGCAGGGG
>NZ_FZMO01000118.1 GCF_900197875.1 Frankia canadensis
TCGGCACATTCACCCAAGCCGTCTTCGTCCTGGAACAGGAAGGAATCTAAAAAAACCAACTTTGAAAATGCTCAATATCAACCTTGTGGTGCGCAACGACATGTCGGGTCTTCTTTCCACGAGCTGTTGCCGTCGAGGTCGAGGGTGTTGTAGGGGTCCTGGTGGGCGTAGTCGTAGGGGTTGTCGGAGCCGCCGGGTTCGGGGTCGGTCTGGAGGAACCGGCCAAGGGACGGCTCGTAGAGGCGGACGCCCATGAGGGTGAGGCCGGAGATGGTGTCGCGGCTGCCTTGTTTGGCGCCGAGCCAGCCGTAGCGGGGGTAGGCGGAGGAGGGGAAGTAGGGGCTGCCGACTCGGTGGACTCGGCGTGGCCTGCCGGGGAGGTGGCGGGGTGGTGTCGTCGACGGTGGCGACGACGTCGCCGTGGAGGCTGACGAGTTGCAGGGTGACGGCGCCGGCGTCGGTTTGGGTGGCGGCGAGGTCGCTGCCGATTCCGGTGATGTTCCGGGTCCAGGTCGAGCCGGCGCCGATCCACGCTGGGCTGTCCCCGGACAAGGTCGCGTAGTGGTTGATGCTGGTCGTGGAGCCGTGGAGCCGTCGGTCCAGGAGGGATTCGTCGGGCCGGGTCGAGCGCGTAGGTGCGCGTCGACGACCCGACCGTTTCTGAGGGCGACCAGGTCGTTCACGTAGTAGCCCAGGCTCGCCGAGCTGCCGGCCGGACGCTACACGGCGTCACCTCCGGCCTGCTGGACACACGAAAGATCGAGGCTAGTGATGCCAGGTCAGCACGATAAGGGGTTCCTCCTCCGAGGACTCCCAGAGTCCCGCTGTCAACACCGATCCCCTCGCCGCGTGAGATGGATCGCTGGTAACGGAGGAGCGATGCGCTTTCCAGGCCGACAGCGCGTCCGTGCCATCGAACCACTCCACGCGAGTCTTTTCGGGCAGGCCCCCGGGCCAGTAGACGAGCAACGGACAACCGCTGGCTGCAAGAGCTACAGCTCGTTTCCGCTTCATGCGCGTGCCGCGCCTCACGTACCTACGGCCGTCCGGCCCCACGACTGCACCGGCTTCGATGCCTTGCCACTGGTCGCGAGCCAGATCGTAATGCATGTTCGGACACTACGCCGCGCCCAGGAGATCGACCGGTCGACCATCGGTTGGTGTCCGCGGTGCGTTGTTTGGCGCCGCGCCAGCCGTAGCGGGGGTAGGCGGAGGAGGGGAAGTAGGGGCTGCCGAACTCGGTGGACTCGGCGTAACTTGCCGGGGAGCTGGCGGTGGTGGTGTCGTCGACGGTGGCGACCACATCTCCGTGGAGGTTGGCGAGTTACAGGGTGACCGTGCCGGTGTCGGTCTGGGTCGCGCCCAGGTCACCGCCGATGCCGGTGATGTTGCGGGTCAGGCCGAGCCGACACCGATCCACGCCGGACTGTCCCCGGACGAGGTCGCGTAGTGGTTGACGCTGGTCGTCGACCCGTCGGTCCAGGAACGGATCCGCCGGGCCGGATCCAACGCGTAGGTCCGCGTCGACGAGCCGACCGTCTCCGAGGCGACCATGTCATTCATGTAGTAGCCCAGGCTCGCCGAGCTGCCCGCTGGCGGATACGGATCCGTCGTCGTACGACCGAAAAGATCATAGGCGTACCCCGAGTTGGAGAGCCGATCCGCCTGATCATAGGAGAAGGAATATACCGCCGGCGATGTCGACGTGGAACAGGAACCGGCATCGCTGCCCCCGGCATCGGGGTAGCTCGAAAGGCCCGTCCGATTCGAGTCCGCGTCGTACGCATACACCCGGGTCGTGCACGACGCCGGACCACCATAACTCACCGTATCCGCCACCGACGTCAGGCGGTCCGACAGGTCGTAGCCCAACGATTTCGACGACGCTGGGGTCGAGTCGATCCGGACCTGGCCGTGCACCGAGTTGGCCTGGGCGAACGCGAGCCACGGGTTGCCGCCCATCGCGTAGGTGTGCGTGGTCGGCTCACCATTATCGTCGTAGCGGGTCGCTGCGACCAGACCGTTCGGATACGTCTCCGACGTCATCTTGTCGTCCGCGTTGTAACCCGCGGTGAACGTTGACGGGGCGGCACCAGCGCCGATGTTCAGGCTGGTGACCAGGCCACGGTTCTCACCGGTCGTGCCGTCATAGGTGTAGGTATCCCCGCCCCGTTTTACATGAGCCCGTGCATGAAAATCTGCACCGCCCCGGGCCTCTTGGCGCCCCGGGGCGGTGCAGATAGATCAGAACAACATGGATAGGGCATCTCAGCTTGATCTGTCAGGTCTTTGATCGTCCAGCGCCCCGCGACTGCGACTCTTCCTGCGCGCGAAATGTCGCAGCCCGATGGCCGCGGCGACTAGCAAAGAAATGCACAACCAAACAACCGCCGCCGAAACGTCCTTTTCGACGAAGTAACCTTCCAGTACCAAGGTGACAGAAACCGCCAAGGACGAGTGCAGCCCTTCATCGAGCCGAGGGAAGTTCCGCGCCAAAATACATCACTTCCTTTTGCATTAGGATTTGAAAGCCGACGTTACCTGTGATGACGACCTCGCACTTTCGGCTTTCTCTTCTGGACTCGGTCGAGTACTTTCCCTGAGTCCTTAGTGAGCGCACCCAGGGCCGCAGCCAAATAAAGATTGCGCGACGTCGGCCTATCGCCCGGGACGGCACCCGGGCCTGCGTGGAACGTCTACCCTGGTCGGCGGCACGTCGAGATCGGTGACGGCACCCCGCATCTCGCCCCCCCGAGGATCATGTCTACGCGGCCTGTCTCCCAAGCCTGACGGTGATCTGCACCCAGGACGTGCCGGAGTCGGTCTGGGTGGCGGCCAGGTCGCCGCCGATGCCGGTGATGGTGCGGGTCCAGGCCGAGCCGACACCGATCCACGCCGGGCTGTCGCCGGACGAGGTCGCGTAGTGGTTGGTGCTGGTCGTGGAGCCGTCGGTCCAGGAACAAATCCGCCGGGCCGGGTCGAGCGCGTAGCTGCGCGACGACGAACCGACCGTTTCCGAGGCGACCTGATGTGGTGGACCTCCGGCTCTCGCCAAGACCTTGGTGACGGATTGTAGGGTTCAGTGCGACAGCCGCCAAGTCGGGGTCGGTCGGCGTATGGTTCGCTCAGCCCGACGCGAGACCGGGATTTTTCGGCGGCGGGTGGCTGCCGGTCCTCCTAAAATTCCCTGGAAAGTCGCCCGCCGCCCTCGCCTCATGACACGCAGAGCGAAACAAGGTGGATCTTACATCTTATGTACACTACCGCCTTTCCTTGCGAATTCTTTCAGAGATGACGGTCGTAACCGCGCAGAATATGGGAGCAGTAATCAAGAGCGACCAGCGGCTGAACCCAGCTGCGACGATCGCCAAGACGAGAGCAGCGCCCACAGCGCCGATATATTTTGGCGACCTTAGAAGATGGAGGAGGATCTGCAAAGCTGTCACTATGGCCTCCAGTATCGACGGCGAGTCACCATTCTTCTCAAGATCCGCGATGCGCTACCTCTGAATCGAAGCGCCGCCGAGGCTCTCTGCACTACCCTGGAGGTATATTGTCCACCGGAATTCGATGCAGCCCCCACACCTGCCGCAGTGAGATAGCCGCCGCGCGTGTGACGACCTGCTCCGACCGCATAACTACCCGCACCCGCCCCTGCACCAATTCCGGCGGTAATGGCGTATCCAGCTACGGCGCCAGCACATATACCGGCTGTTGCGGCAGTGCATACAGCGCCGGCAACAAAAGCCGCGCCGGCGATTCCAACCTGGGCGATTCCACGCCAATGCCGCCGCAGCGGACGAATCACCTTATGAAGGGCCTTCTTCCACCATCTTTTTCCGTCGAGGTCAAGGGTGTTGTAGGGGTCCTGGTGGGCGTAGTCGTAGGGGTTGTCGGAGCCTCCGGGTTCGGGGTCGGTCTGGAGGAAGCGGCCAAGGGAGGGGTCGTAGAGGCGGACGCCCATCAGGGTGAGGCCGGAGATGGTGTCGCGGCTGCGTTGTTTCGCCCCGAGCCAGCCGTAGCGGGGGTAGGCGGAGGAGGGGAAGTAGGGGCTTCCGAACTCGGTCGACTCCGCGTAGCTCGCCGGGGAGGTGGCGGAGGTCGAGTCGTCGACGGTGGCGACCACGTCGCCGTGAAGGTTGGCGAGTTGCAGGGTGACGGTGCCGGTGTCGGTCTGGGTGCCGGCGAGGTCGCCACCGATGCCGGTGATGTTACGGGTCCAGGCGGAACCGACACCGATCCAGGCCGGGCTGTCCCCGGACGAAGTCGCGTAATGGTTGGTGCTGGTCGTCGACCCGTCGGTCCAGGAACGGATCCGCCGCGCCGGATCCAACGCATAGGTCCGCGTCGACGAACCGACCGTCTCCGAGGCGACCAGGTCGTTCACGTAATAGCCCAGGCCCGCCGAGCTGCCCGCCGGCGGATACGGATCCGTCGTGGTACGACCGAAAAGATCGTAGGCGTAACCCGAGTTGGTGAGCCGGTCCGCCTGATCATAGGAGAAGGAATATACCGCCGGGGTGGTCGACGTGGAGCAGGATCCGGCGTCGCTGCCCCCGCCGTCGGGGTAGCTCGACAGGGCCGTCCGGTTGGAATCGGCGTCGTAGCCGTAGATCCGGGTCGTGCACGACGCCGGGCCGCCGTAGCTGACCGTGTCGGTGACCGCGGTCATCCGCCCGGACAGGTCATAGCCGACGAACTTCGTCGACGCCGGAGTGGAATCGATCCTGACCTGGCCAAACTGCGAGTTGGTCTGCGCGAACGCCAGCCACGGCGTCCCGCCCTTGGCGTAGGACAGTGCGGTCGGCTCGCCGTTGTCGTCATAGCGCGTCGCCGCGACCAGGCCGTTCGGATACGTCTGCGATGTGATCTTCCCGTCGGCGTTGTAACCCGCGGTGAACGTTGACGGAGCCGAACCGGCGCCGACGTTGAGACTCGTGACCAGACCGCGGTGCTCACCGGTCGTGCCGTCATAGGTGTAGGTGTAGGTGCCCTTGCCGTCCCCGGAGGTCGAGATGCGGCCGTCGATGTCGTAGGCGGTCGAGGAGGTGTTGCCGTCGGCGTCGGTCTGCGAGGTCACCCGGCCCCACGAGTCATAGCCCGTCGTCAGCGTCACGCTGTTCGCGGTCGTCGTGGTCGGAAGCCCGGTCGAGGCATCGAAGCCGAACGTCGCCGTCGGCAGTGCCGTGCCGCCGTCGGCAGCTGGGCTCGCCGCATACGCCTCCGAGGTCTTCCGGCCGGCGCTGTCGTAGGTGGAGGTGGTCGTCCGGGTCGTCGAGTTGACCGTCTCGACCTCGGTCAGCGTCTGGTTCAGGTTGTTGTAGGTGTAGGCCGACACCGGCAGCGGACTGCCGGAGGATGGCTGCGCCGCCGGGCCGGACGTGCACGCCAGACCCGTCCACGAGGCGTTCACACAGGCGCCGGAACCGGTCGCCGTGTAGTAGGAGGTGACGGTGGTGAACGCGTCGGTGCCGGCGCTGTTCGCCTTCGGCTGGCGGGACTCCACCGTGTTGCCCGCCGCGTTGTAGTAGGAGGTGCGCACGATGTCCGGCGTCGAACCACCGCCCATCCACGTGGCGACCGTCGTGGGTTTGCGCAGGTTCCACCCGGAGGTGGCGGCGTCCGCGCCGGTCTTCGCCTCGTAGCCGTTGACCGTCTTGCGCGGGTCGACGTCCGAACCGTCCGAACGGCGGGCCGTCGTGGTGACGGTCGTCGGCAGGCGGTAGGGCGTCGGCGAGGACGGCGCACCCTGGTCGTAGTCGGTGTGGACATGTTCGCGGGCCGAGTAGCGGGCCCCGCCGTTGTCGAAGATCTGATGCGTCGGACCGTAGGTGTCGGCGACCGACACTCCGTCGGCGGTGTAGACGGTCTGCTCGTCGAGGAGCTGGGAACGGCTCGCCGACGTCGTCAGCGCCGCCACCGTCGGATCGGTGTCCGCCGTCGGGGCCAGCGCCTGGTTGCGGTTCTCCGCGGACAGGGTGCGGATCGTGTTGCCCGCCGTGTTGTGCTCGGTGGTGGTGATCTGCCAGGCGCCGTTGCCGTAGGAGGCGCTGTTCACCTGGCGGCCGTCGGAGTTCAGGTAGGTCAGGTCCGCGTACGGCCAGTCCGACGACGACGGCGTCGCCGCGGGCACATGGTCGGCGGGGAACACCCCGGCGCCATACAGCGGCAGGTCGGTCTGCGCCCACCCAGCGGCCGCGGCCGCGGACAGGTCGATCGGCGCGCCCGAACCCGACACCGGCACGTCATAGGCGATGGTCTGCGTCGCCGTCTGCCCGCCCGGCGTCGGCCGGGACACCGTCGCGATCCGCCCCGAACCGTCGTAGGCCAGGGTCCAGGCCGCCTGCCCGGGTGGGGTGAGGGTGGCGAGCCGGCTCGCCACGTCGTAGGTGTAGGTGGTGGCGAGGTTCGTCCGCGGGTCCTTCGCCGACCGCAGCCGGCCGTTGGCGTCGTAGGCGTAGGCAGCGACCGTCACGGGGGCCGCGCCGTTGAGGGCGAGGGCGACCGCGCTGAGCCGGCCGGTGTAGTCACCCCACGTCGCCGGGTCGGTGCCGGTCCCGGTCGCGGTGGTCGACGACGCGTAGGTCAGTGCCAGCGCGCGGCAGCCCGCGACCAGCGTCGTGCACGACACCCCGGCCGGCACCGGCGCGAGGATCCGCGTCACCCGGCCGGACGCGTCGGTGGTGTACGTCGAGGTCGTGTTCGACCCCGGTTCGACGACCTGACCCACATGCCAGACGGTGGCCCCGCTGACGGTCTGGGACACGAAGACGGTCTTCGTCCCGTCCACATCGAGGTGGGTGAACTGGGTCGCGGAGTCCTTCGTCAGGGTGCTGCCGTCGACGGCGGCATCACCGACGCCGGTGTAGGCGTACGGGTAGGAGCCGCTGCCGGCACGGGCATACACATCCTGCACGCCGGTCTCGTCGGTCAGGGTGACGTAGCCGCCGGAGTCGGTGTTGTCGGTGAGGGTCCGGTCCGCGGCGCCGGCGTCCGGGCCGGGCATGCTCGCCGTCCACCCCGGGCCGAAGATGGCCGACGCGCTGGCGGGGGTCGGCGCGAGCGTGGTGAACGTCCGCCCGACCGTCAGGTCGCCGGTGTAGGCCGGCAGGGTCGCGTCCGTCGCGGACACCGCGTAGTCACCGGTGAGCAGCGCGACCGAGCCCGGGCCGACCTGCTGGGTGGCCTCGGCGTCGGCGAACGCGTGCCGCGCGTACTGGACAGTGTGCGCCGGCGCGCAGCTCACCGTGTTCGACGCGTCCCGGAAGCAGGCCTGGACCTGCAGTGGACCGTCGGTCGCCGAGGCCGTCAACGTCGTTGCCACATCCCACGTCAGCCTGTCGAACAGCCCGGAGCCGTTGCGGTTCATCGGCCAGGACGGATGCGTCGTCGTGCCGGCCAGCACCACGTCACCGGTCGGCAGATCGGTCCACGCGGCGCTGGTGTTCGTGCCCACGTGGTACTGGAACGTCACCTTCGTCTGGGCTGAGGGCGCCTGGCCCTCCAGCGTGGTGAAGCGCTGGACGCGGGCGCCCTCCGCCGGCCGGGCCAGAGCGCCGTTCCCGACGCCGAAGGCATAGGAGACGACCGGCGAGAGGTTGCCGGCCTTGTCCTTGGTGCGCAGGTAGAACGTGTGCAGACCGCCCCCCGGGGACAGCGACGCCGTGGTGGTGCCGGTCGTCTCGGTCGCCGGGGAGGGCTGGTCGAGACCGTAGAGGAACGACTGGGTGTCCCCGCCCGGCGAGGTCCAGGTGAACGTGCCCGACGTCGCCGAACCCCACCCGCCCGACGGCCAGACCGACGAGCTCACCGCGGTCGGCGCGGCGGGCGCGGTCGTGTCGACGGTGAGCGGGATCCACGATGACCAGGCCGTCGAGTAGTCGGTGCCGTCGAAGGCGCGCGCCCGCCACTCATACGACGTGCCATTCGTCAGCAGCCCAGACGGCACCGTCCAGTAGGCCGGGGAGTTCGACGGAGTGTTCGCCACCGACCCGCCGGTGATCTTCGTGGTGCCGGCCGAGTTCCACACCTCGAAGTCGACGCGGACCTGCCCGCCGTCGGGGTCGAACGAGGAGCCGGACAGCGTCGGGGTGGTGGTGTTCGTCAGCACCGTCGCCGGACTGCCACCGCACTGCGCCGAACACGGACTGGTGAACCGGCCCGCGACGGTACCGGGGTAGGAGTTGTAGGTGGTGGAGATGTGCGGGGCCAGGAAGGTGTCGCCGGAGTAGAAGTACTTGAACTGGTTGGCGTCCGACTCGCTGGGGGCGCGGATCGTCAGCGCCTCCGGCGACGGGGCGCCGTTGTGCGCCCAGGCGTCGACCAAGCCGGTGATATCGATGTTCGTGCCGCCGGAGCCCGTGCAGGAGCCGCCGTTGTTGAACGTGGCGTTACCCCAGGTGACGCCGTCGGCGGTGGGCTGACTGTTCCAGGTGGTACCCGGCCCCATCCCGCTGGCACCCTGCACGATCGTCGGCTCGACCGTGCAGGTCGCCGAGCCCGCCTGCCACAGGTTCAACACGGCCGAGGTGACATGCCGGTTCTTGATCGACGAGTCGTCGAAGCGCAGGAACGACCGGTTGACCGCCGCGCCGAGATAGTTCCCGACCCGAAGCTGGTCGCTCGTGTCGTAGTTCGTCGTCGGGTTGGCGTCGTTGACGTCGGTGTCCAGGTTGTCGGCCAGGGTCGCCGCCGGGTCGATCGTCACCGGGTACTGCCGAGCCGGGTCCGTCAGCCAGCCCTTGTCCGGCTTCAACGCCAGCGTCGGCGCCGCGGAGGTGCCCTCCAGCGCGGCATCGACACCGCGGGTGTGATCGGGCAGTTTGGCCCTCGGGTCGACGTGGGAATCCCACATCAGCGGAGCCGGCGAACGCGCCGTCACCTTCCCGCCGGCGGACAGGCGCAGCTCGCCCGACGCCTCGCGGGCCACTGTGAGGCCCTTGAGCCGCATCGGCAGACGCAGCGCCACCTGCGCGGCGGCCGGGGTGCGGGCCACGATCCGCACGTCATAGCCGGTCGCGACAACCTTCACGACCAGGTCCGTGTCGGCTGACACATCGTGGTAGGTCGCCGTGTCGCCCTTGAGCTCGGGCGCGGGCAGCGCGGTCGGCCAGCCGAAGGCGACGTCGCGGCCGGCGTCGGTCAGCGTCGCCACATCCCCGGCCGCCTTACCGCCCGCGGACAGCACGATGCCCGCCTTCGCGACCTTCGGCGTCACCTTGCCGTCCGCGAGGACCAGCGTCGGATCGACATCGGCCCAGCCGTCGCCGCGACGCACACGGCGGATACCCGAGTACGAGTCGACGGTGATCGTCCCGTCCGGGTTCACGAACGTCGACGTCGACTCGGAACGGGCATCCGTCACCTCGACCCGCCGCTTCTCCGCACGCGCCGCCAACTGCGCGGACACCAGATCAGGACGCTCCGCCGGACCAGACGCCGCCGCCGGATCCTGGCTGCTCGCGGGCGTCGCGGCACGCGCCGCACTGCCGCTGCCAGCCGGAATGAACTCGACGATCGTCACCGCCAGAACCGCGGCCAGCAACAACCCGAGAAGACGGGTGAACGACCTATCCGGACGCACGGGAGAAGCCCGCATCACGCCAACTCCGATCCACCGCACACGAAGGAATCCACCACACGGCTAGACGCGCGGCCGCCGAGGGGAACGACCGGCCGCGCGGACCACCGAAAATGACAGCGGTGGTGGTGGGCGGTACAGAAACGACCACCCGAGTTGCTGGGCTGTAGCGATGCGGCGGGTGACGGCCGTCGAAGACACTTACCCGGGTCGACTACTCTCCGCAAGGAGAGTCTCGGAGCTCCCCGGATTCTGGAAACGCTCCGTAAGCGCGGCGGCGAGTCTTCCCACGCGCAGAACTACTCCGAGCAAGTTCTATTACCTGGGTCACACAAAAGGGCGTTACATCGACGAAACATGCTCCCCACTTACGGCGCAAGGAGTAGACCCCTGATCGTTATGGGCAGCAGAGACCGCTTCCTGCACAAGGGATGACAGACCGCCCTGAGATATGCCAAAGTGCTTCCCCGGGACAGGCGGCAAAGGGGATGCGAGGAACCGGTTCCGCTTCCATCGCCGACCATTCCTGCCGTCCGCCGTCCGCCGTCCGCGCGTTCAGGGCGGACGGCGGATAGTGCCGTAAAGATCGACGGAATAGCGCAGGTCATGGGCGCTTCACGGCCCGTTTCCGGTGTCTCTTCCACTCGACTGCACGTATTGGCGGGGCCCGGCGGAGAGGGCCTGCGGAGGAACGCCCAGCACCATCCTTGCGCTCTCACGAGGGAGGCACGCGGCATGAGCAGGCACCGGCGAGCTCCGGCCGTCCGCCCGCGTCATCGCGCCCTTCCCGCCGAGGTGAACGCCTCCGGTCGCCACCGGCTCACGCGCCGACGGGGGCGGGACGTCTCCCGGCGACCCCGGTCTGCCGTGGCCGGCGTGATCGCCGCCATTCCGATGACCATCGTGCTCGCGCTCGGCTGCGTCGCGGCCGGCGTCGTCCCCCACCCGGCGACCGCGACGGTGGCGGGAGCGGGTGCCTCGACGCCCGACGTGCCGGCTGGAACGGTCGCGCACCCGCCCACGCACGACTACGACGTCGACCTGCCCCCGCTCATCCCCGCGGTCAGGCCGACCCCGTCCGGCAGCGCGGGCCCGTCGCCCTCCCCCACGGCGTCACCGAACGCCGGTTCCCCCGGTTCAGGGCCGACCACCGGCTCTTCCGGCGCGGGAGCGAACACCGGGGGTTCGCCGTCGGTGGTGTTGCGCGCGGCGGACCGCCAGATCCCAGGCCGGATGCTGCTCGCCTACCACAGGGCCGAGTCCCGCCTGTCCACCGAACGGCCGCGCTGCCACCTGCGCTGGCAGCTGCTCGCCGGCATCGGCCGGGTCGAGTCCGGTCATGCCCGCGGCCGCGCCGTCACCCCTGACGGCACCCTGACCAGCCGCATTCTCGGCCCCGCGCTCGACGGCCACGACGGCCGCGCGCTCATCCGCGACACCGACCACGGTCGCTTCGACGGTGACCTGCGCTTCGACCGCGCCGTCGGGGCGATGCAGTTCATCCCCAGCACCTGGCGGACCTCCGGCCGCGACGGCTCCGGCGACGGCCGGGCCGACCCGAACAACATCGACGACGCCACCCTCGCCGCCGGCGGCTACCTCTGCCACGGCGGACGCGACCTCGCCGTCACCGCCGACCTGCACGCCGCGATCTACAGCTACAACCCGTCGGCGAGCTATCTGCGCGCGGTCCTCGCCTGGGCGGCCGGCTACACGACGTCGGGGGTCCTGTCCGGTCCGACCATCCTCGCGGCGCCGCACCCGCCGGCCCACCCGCTCGTCACGCTGCCGGCGCACGACGCGGCGCCGCACAGCACTCCGAGCCAGACGCCGACCCCGACGCACAGCGCACCCGGATCCGGGCCGGACCGCGACCCCGACGCCGAACCCACCGCGACGCCGACACCCGCTGGCACCCCGGCGCCTGCGCCGCGCCCGAGTCGCTCGCCCTCCCCGACAGCGCCGACGGGCTATCCCGCCGAGTACCGGGCGTCGGGGACGCCACGCCCCCGCGTCGCCGCGTCGACCGCGGCTAACCCAGCCGCGTCCCCCGTGGCGGCCACGCCCTCCGAGCCCCTGCTCGTGATCAGCATGACCCCCACCGACGGCACCGGCTCCCCCCGTGGC
>NZ_FZMO01000075.1 GCF_900197875.1 Frankia canadensis
GACGCGGGCCTGGGCCGGGGGACCGAGGTGGGTGTGGGCCCGGGGACGGGTGTGAGAAGAGGCGGAGAAGCGGGTGTTGTGGCCGAGGGGGACACCGCGGCCGAGCGTGCGCCAGGCGAGGTGTGGCGGGTGCTCTGGTTGGCGGGAGGTGCGGGAGGGTCGACGCTGGTGCTCTCGGCCGTCACGTCGGGCTTCGACTATCGGTATCTGGGTGGGGTGATTGGGCTGGTTGGGCTGGCGGCGATGATGGGCGCGGTCGCGTTCGTGCGGGTCGTGAGCCGTCGGCCGGCCGGATAGGTGGGTCGATCGGCCTGTCGAGCCGATGACCGTGCCGGTGGGCGCGGGGAAGGTCGGGGGGACCGGTGACGTGGGGCACGTCGGGGCGGCGCTGGCTGATGGCCGGCGTCGTGGGCGCGGCTGTGCTCCTCAGCTCATTGGGACTGCTGGTGGTGGCGGTGGTGCCACCATTCACCAGCGCCGACGAGGCGGAGCACACCGCGTACGCCGTTCAGATAGGGCACGGATCGCTGCCCACCCTCGACACGCCGATGCGTTCGCGGCTGCCAGGCATGCCGGGGTTGCCGAGTGGCTGCCGCGCGTCCTCGGCGCAGGCCCGGGCGGCGATCGAGACGCGGGCCCGGGAGCTGTGCGGGGTGCGGCTCGACCGACCGCTGACGAACTTCGACCTGATCTACACCGCGAACCATCCGCCGCTGTTCTACGCGGCCGAATCGGTGCCGCTGCGCATCGGGACGGGTCTCGATCGGCCGCGCGGCGGATTCCGGGCCGCCCGGGCGCTCAACGTGCTTTTCGGTGTGGGCCTCGTCGTCGCCACGGCGGCACTCGCCCGCGAACTGCTGCCCCGCCGGCCCGCGGTGGCGGTGGGCGCGGCGGGGATCATCGCGGTGATCGGCCTGGTTGTGACAACGTCCGGGCAGGTCTACAACGATGTGCTGGCGATGGCCATGATCACCGGTCTGCTCGCGGCCGCCTCCGCGCTGATACGGCGGGGGGCGGACTGGCGGGCCGTGTCGCCGTGTCGGTGCTGGCGGCTGGGCGGCGGCCAGCCGGGCGAGCGGGGCGGTGGCGCTCGCGGTGGTGCTGCCCGCCGTCGGCGTGGGGGCCGCGCTGGGCGTGGCGGGGCGATGGTGGCGGCGGCTGGGCGTCGGAGTCGTGGCGGCGGGTGTACCCCTGGTGGTGACAATGGGTGCCATTGGCTGGTTCTACCTCCGCAACGACCATCTTTACGGTGATCCGACGGCGTCTGGGCGGATCGCGACGATGTTCCCGGTCGGTGGTCAACGGCCCATGGTGCGCCAGCTGCTCGGCGACGGTCACCTGTGGTGGGAGCTGTATCGAGGCCTGCTGGGACGGCCGGCCCTGGTGACGGGGTGGCCCCGGCGAACCGAGGTGGCCGTGGGCGTGCTGACCTGCGTGGGACTGCTCGCCGCGGCGCTGCGGACGGGATGGCGCCAGCGCCGGCCCCAGCACCGGGCCGGTGGATCGGTGGTGGGCCGGGTTCCGGGGGCGGGAACCGCCTGGGTGGCGTGGCTGATGGTGGGCGGGCACTGCGTGCTCGTGCTCGGGACGCTGGTGGGCTATATGGCCGCGGGTGGGGCACCGTTCGCCCGGTACCTGCTGCCGATGGTGCCCGTGCTCGCGGTGCTGGTGGCGTTGGCGGCGGACGCGGTGCCGCTGGGGCGCTGGGGAGTGCCGACGATGGCGGCGGTGGTGGGGTTGGCCGGCAGCACCCTGGTGGTGATCTCGCGGGAGCTGGCGTGGAAGCAGCACGCGCTCGGACGGTACAACGAGGCCGACCGGCTCCTGGCGGCCTGGTCGATCGCCGGGCCGGGATCACCGCGGCTGGGACTGGGGGCACTGGCTGGTTGTGCGGTGGTCGGGCTGGTGCTGCTCGCGGTGGCGCTAGGGCGTCTCGGCGACGCGCTGGTAGACAGCGGCGGTGCGCTCGGCGGTGCGCCGCCAGGTGAACGTGCGGGCATGGCGGCGGCCGACGGCCGTGTCACCGGGAGAGACGAGCAACTCGCCGATCGCCCCGGCGAGTTCGTCAGCGAACGAGGAGGCGCTGCCGGCCTGCCGGACGAGCCGGACGGGACTGCCTGTCGCGACGGTGCCCACGCTGCCCGCGGCGCCAGTACCGCCACCACCGAAACCCCCACCGCCAACGGCCCCACCAGTGCCACCAGTGCCACCAGTGCCACCAGTGCCACCAGCGTGACCGGCACCAGCACCAGTGCGCGGGTGAACGGCCGCGGAAACGGGGGCGAGGAGCGCTCCGGTGACCTCGCGGACGGTGGGGATGTCGGCGGCGACGACGGGGACACCGGCGGCAAGAGCTTCCAGCGGCGGTAGGCCAAAGCCTTCATACCGCGACGGGAAGCACAGCACGCTGGCCCCGGCCACGGTGGAGCGCAGCTGGTCGGCGTCGAGGTAGCCGGCGGTGATCACGCTGCCGCACGGCATCGCGGCGAGGTCGAGGGCCGGCCCCCAGCCGTGCGGGCCGACGAGGACCAGGGGCGGGGCGTCGGTGTCCGACGCGTGCAACCGGCGGACCGCCTCCAGCAGGACGGGCAGGTTCTTGCGCGGCTCCACTGAGCCGACGAACAGGAGATACCGCTCGGGCAGACCGTTCGCCCGCCGCCAGGCCGCCGTCGGCGCCGGAGTGGTGAACCAGGCGTCGTCCACGCCCAGCGGGGTCGGGGTGACGCGAGCCGGGTCGAGTCGGTACGCCGTGATCACCTCCTCGGCGACGGCGCGGCTCGGCGTGAGCACGGCGGACGCCCGGCGCAGGCCGCGGGGCACCAGCTCGCTGTAGCGGGCTGACGTGGCGCTCACCGTGTCGGGAGTGCGCAGGTAGGAAAGGTCGTGCACGGTCAGCACGCCCCGGGCGCGGCGCATCGGCGGGAGTACGAAGTTCGTCCCGTGCACCAGATCGGCCGCCCCGACCAGCCATTCGATCGGCGGATGCTCACCGCGGACCCAGCTCTCCTGCAACAGCCGTGCGGGCGCCCGCCACCCTGCCGGTCGCACGCCCGCGGGCAGCGCACCGGCGAGCGCGTCCATCCCCCGCCAGGTGAACGCCGTCGCGGCGAGTTCCCACGACGCGTCGATCCCCAGGCCGAGTGCGTCGACCCCCCGAGCGGACGCATCGGCGCCAGTGTCGATTCTGGCCTGGGCAGTGGTGCCGCCATCGCGGGTCTCGGCGATGAGGCGGGCCAGGCTGGCGAGCAGGTGCTCGGTGTAGCGGCCGACGCCAGTGCGGCGGCCGAGCAGGGGGGTGCCGTCGAGCACGATCCTCATTGGCCGCCTCGGCGTTCCACGTCCGAGCCCGCGTCGCGTCTCCCCGTGCCCGTGCCCCTGCCCGTGTCCGGACGCGTCCCGGCCGCCATCATCACGCCTGGTAGAGGCGCTGGCGTAGGGCGATGTCGCGCCACTGGTCGGCGAAGGCGGCGTCGGAGAAGGTCGTCGCCCGTTCGATCGCTGCCGCGGCGAGCCGGCCGCGCAGCCCCTCCTCGGCGGCGAGGCGCCGGGTGAACGAGGCGACCTGCTCGGGGCCTGTCCACCGGTAGCCGTCGACGCCGTGGCGGACGATCTCCCGCTGACCGGCGCGGTCGATGACGACGGGCACACAGCCGCCGGCCATCGCCTCCACCGTGGTCATCCCGAAGTGCTCGGCGGTCCAGGGACGGCGCCGGTCGTCCTCGCCGTAGCCGGTGGCCGACCAGAACACCGAGCTCGTCGACAGCAGCCGCTCGACCTCGGCGCGGGGCGCGTTGGGATGCAGGTGCACCGGCAGCCCGGCGCCGGCCGCCCGGACCTGCTCCAGGTAGGGCAGTTGCGAGTCCTCACAGCCGCCGACGACGTGCATCGACCACCCGGGCAGGTCACCGGAGCGGTACAGCTCGGCGAACCACTGGACCATCTCCAGCTGCCGCTTCGCGTGCCCCAGGCCCGGCGCGAAGAACCGCCCGACGGTGATGACCGCCTTCTCCCGCACCGGTGCCGGATGCAGCCGGTCCACCTGGATCGGGGGGAACAGCAGGTCGGCGTCGCGCTTCCACAGCCGGCGGATCCAGCCACGGGTGAACTGCGAGTTCGCCATGACGACGTCGTAGCCGTCAAGGTAGGCGAGGTCGGCGGGGTCGCGCAGCAGCCAGGGGAAGCGCAGCGGCAGCCGGGCGATCGGCCCCTCGTCGCCGTCGGTGACCCGCGGCCGGCTCACCGCGACGCCGAGCTCGCGCACGTCCGCCTCGCCCGGTGAGAACGCGTCGCTGACCAGCGTGAGCTCGGTACCGTCGGTCGTCGGCGGCAACGGCACCTCGAACGGCGCGAAGTCCGGGCCGATCTCCAGCTTGGCGAGCACCCCGCCGGCCGCGTCGAGGACGCGCAGCGACGTGCCGGACGGCGCGCCGGGACGGCCGATGTCGGCGCGCAGCGTGCGCCGCTCGCCCGGGCTGACCGCGAGGATGCCCGACCCGTTCGTCCAGGTCCACTGACGGCGGCGGCCGCCCTCAGGCGGGTACCAGCCCTGGCCGAAGCTGACCGCCGGTCGGACACCGCGCAGCAGCGGACCGGCGGTGCGCACCGCTGCCTTCCGCCAGGCCGCCATGTCGTGGTCGAACGGCGTCGGGAAGAAGCACAGGTACGCCGAGCGGCGGGACTGCGGCGCGATCCGGCTCATGTACGAGCCGTTGACGAACAGGTCGTAGCTCGCCGACAGGGCGGCGATGGCCTCCTCGCCCCGGTCGGGCAGCCGGACGTAGCGGCAGCCGTCGAGATCGAGCCCGAGGTGGCTGCCGAGCCGGTCGAGGTCGACCTCGGAGTGCCCGAGGATGTCGACGTCGGCGCCTTCGCCCGCCAGCACCTGGGCGATCATGCCGTTGTGGCGCTCCCCGCCGCCCATCGAGTGCCAGAACCGGTTGTAGACGGCTGCCCGCACCCCCCGCGCCGGCCGTCCGGCGCCGTCCGGCGCCCCTGCCTCGCTCATCGGGAGACCAGCCAGCTCTGGAGGCTGCCGCGGCGTTCCGCCGCCGTGGCGCCGATCTGGCGGCGGGCGCGCAGCATCGTGGGCAGCAGCCGCAGGTAGGACCCGCAGACCCGCAGCCGCAACAGGGTCGGGCGGACCGCCGGACGGCTGCGGGCTCGCCAGGCCTGGCGCATCGTGCGCACCGCTATCGACGCGGTGGTGACCGGGTAGCGCAGCACCGCGGACAGCGCGAGCGTGGCCGTCGCGTCCTTGGTGAGCATCAGCAGCCGGTTGCGGTCGGTGTGGAACACGAACAGCGGCGACCACTCGACACTCGACGCCGAGTGGATGTGCCGCAGCACCGCGCCGGGAACGTAGCGGATCGTGTAGCCGCGTGCCCGGATCCGCCAGGACAGGTCGGTGTCCTCGTAGTAGAGGAAGAACGCGTCGTCGAACCAGCCGAGCTCGTGGCCGAGCGACGAGCGCATCGCCATCCCGTTGCCGCACGCCGTGAAGACATCCTCCGACTGGTCGAACTGGCCGGTGTCGACCTGCTGGTAGCCGCGGTCGGCGCCGTAGCCGTCGGCCAGCACGATGCCGCCCACGTTGTTGATCACGTCGACGCGCGGCGCCTCGCCGCCGACGGTGAGCGACACGGTGGCCGACTCGGGGCCGACGGCGAGCTCAGCGCGACCGCCGTCCGCCGCGCCGGTGGGGCCGTCCCAGCTCAGGATGACCTGCTTGCGGGACTCCGCCGCCCAGGTGAAGCCGAGCGTGACCGGGCCGCCGTCGGGAATCGGCACACACAGCTCGCCGTCCCCGCGGGTCCAGAAGTAGGGGTTCTTCGCCGGGCCCTCGGCGCCGTAGGTCAGTTTCTCCCACAGCACCTCGCGCAGCGCCTCGCGGCCGTCGACCGTGACCGACGAGACGCGCACGCCGAGTTCGCGGGAGTCCTGCGGTCCGGGGACGAACGTCGACGTGTGCAGCCGGATCCGCAGGAACCGCGGCAGGAAGACGACCTTGCCGGTGGTGGCGCCCAGATGCCGGCCGCCCGGCTCGTCGAAGGGCGCGAGCAGCGCGGCGAGCCAGGTCGGCTCGGGGATGGCGTCGTTGTTGACCAGTACCGCGTACGGGGTGGTGACCTGGCGCAACGCCAGGTTGTTGCCGCCGGCGAAACCGAGGTTGCGCTCCGAGGCCACGACCCGGACCCACGGGTAGCGCTCGGCGAGCAGCTCCCGGGACCCGTCGGACGACGCGTTGTCGACGACCCAGGTCTCGAACGCGAAGCTCGTCTCCTGCTTGGCGATGCCGTCGAGGCAGGCCGGCAGCAGATGCGCACCGTTCCAGTTGACGATCACCACAGTCGCGACCGGCGTCCCGCTCTGCGCTGGCGGCGAGTTCTGTGCCGACGCCGCGTCCGCTGTCGGGTCCGCTGTCGGGGGCGGGTCCGCAGTCGGGTCGGTCATCCCCGCCTGATCCGTCATGCGCGCAGCCTCGCCTCGTAGTCGACCTTGAGAAGTCCGTCCGCCTGCGGGCCGGTGACGCCGAACAGCTCGTCGAAACGCCTCGTCGTCACCGGAGCACCGGTGGCGGCGTCGGACACGTGGACCTTGATGGCGAACGCGCCGAGCAGCTCGGGCAGGTGCGGCACGGAGAAGTCCACCGTGTGCCGACCCGGGCCGAGAACGAACCCTCCGGCCGGCGTCTCCATCATCCAGATGGGGACCTCACTCTGCCCGACGATGTAGGTGTGCAGGTAGATGTTTTCGGGCGCGCCCTCGGTGACGTCCAGCTCGACGCTGACGGTGAGCCGCTGGCCCGGGTCGTACTGCACCATCGACAGTCCGCCGGGCTCGGGGCTGAAGCTCACCGACTGGGGGCGGACGGTGGCGTACTGCCAGTCGACCGGGCCTTCGGCCGGCAGGCTGCCGAGCTTCTGGCGCAGTAGCTTCGTGCCGACTGCCGGCTGCCCGTCGAAGATCAGCGAGCCGGACTCCAGGACCAGTACCCGGTCGCACATGCTCTCGATGAGGTCGAGGGAGTGCGTGACGAACAGGATCGTGCGGCCCTGCGCCCGGAACTCGGCGATCTTGGCGAGGCACTTGCGCTGGAACGCCTCGTCGCCGACGGCCAGTACCTCGTCGACGAGCAGCACGTCCGGGTCGACGTGCACGGCGACGGCGAACCCGAGGCGCACGTACTGGCCGGAAGAGTAGTGCTTGACGTCGTCGTCGATCTTGTGGCGCAGCTCGGCGAAGTCGACGATCGAGTCGAAGAGGCGGTCTATCTCCCGCTTGGACAGCCCGAGCAGCGAGGCGTTCAGGTAGACGTTGTCGCGCCCGGAGAGCTCCCCGTTGAACCCGGCGCCGAGCTCGAGCAGTGAGGCGATTCGCCCGTGCACCTCGACGTCCCCGCTGGTCGGGCGCAGGATCCCGGCGAGGACCTTGAGCAGCGTGGACTTGCCGGAACCGTTCGCGCCGGCGAGGCCGACCGTCTGGCCGCGTCCGATCGTCGCGTCGATGTCACGCAGGGCCCAGAAGTCGTCGCCCGCCGGGCCGCCGCGCCGGACGAAGCGCTCCTTCAGGCTCGTCGCGCGGTTACGGCCCGACACGAACCGCTTGCTGATACCGGCCGCCCGGATGACCGCCGGCGCGCCCGGAGCCACACCGGCCGGCCCCACGGCATCGGCGGCGCCGAACCGGCCCGGCTGGTTCGGCGCCGCGACGCTCGGGTAGGCCGGGCCGCCGGCCGCGTTCGGGTGATCCATGGAGGGCTCGGAGATACCCGGGTAAGCGGGAGACCGCGCGGCGCCCGGGTGGGGAGACCCCGCGGCAGCGGGATAAGCCGCTGGATCGGCGGCGGTCGGGTAGGCCCGCGGACTGGCGGCGTCCGGAAAGGTCGCAGGATCGCCGGCGCCCGGGTAGCTCAGGGGATCGGTGACACCCGGGTAGGCCCCGGAGCCGGCTTCCGGGTGCGTGGGGGAGTCGGTGGCGTCCCGCGCCGGCTCGGGCTGGGGGCTGGGGGACCGCCGCCCCGACGGCGGGAATGCCGAACCGCGCTGGTACGCGGACGAGTGTCGGGCCACTGCAACTCCTTGCTGACCGCCGGGGGCGTCCTGCCATGATCGCACCACGGCCGGCGCGCTGACTCCGAGGGCTGGCAGCGGGGATACCACGCGGCACCCCGCCAGGCGCCCGCTTACAGATCCTCGGCGAAGTCCGCCTGCATGGTGCGGAACACGTGCAGCCCGACCCACAGCAGGACGAGCGAGATGAACCCGGCTATGGCGAGATGTTCCAGGTAGAACCGATAACCCATGTCGGCCAGGACCGTCGTCGGCCCCGCTCGGTTCCCCGGCGGCGGATCGTAGATCGCGCGCTGGAACGAGACGACCACCACCGCCATCGGGTTCAGCAGATACACCCAGGTCCACTCGTGGAGCCGGTCCTGGATGAGCCCGAAGGCGTAGACCATCGGGTTGACCCAGAACCAGGCAAGCAGCGCGACGTCCAGCAGGTGTGAGGTGTCGCGGTAGCGCACGTTGAGTGAGCTGACCAGAAGTGACAGCGCGATGGTGAACGTCAGGGCGACGGCGCCGGCTGGCACGAGGAGCAGCAGCTCCGGGCCCAGCAGGCTGTAGCCGAGGATGAGGATCACCACGAACAGCACGAGCAGCTGGAGCAGGAAGTGCACCGCGGCGAAGCCGACCGCCGACAGGGGGAGCACCGCGAGCGGGAACCGTACCTTCTTGACCAGATTGGCGTTCGCGACGACGCTGCCACACGCCGCGGAGACGCTTCCGGAGAAGGCGTTCCAGATCAGCAGTCCGGACATCAGGTAAATGCCGAACCGCGGAACCTGGGACTTGAGCACGATCTGGAAGACGAAGGTGTAGACGACGAGGATCAGGAGCGGATTCGCCAGCGACCAGGCGAAACCAAGGCTCGAGCCCTTGTACTTGACCTTCAGGTCCTTGCGGACGAGATTGCGCAGCAGTTCCCAGCGCACCTTCGTCTGGGCGCGGCTGCGGCGGGCGAGCCGGCTCGCGTCGGCGGAATGCGCCGGGGTGTGCTGCGGCGCTGTGCCGGACGTCACCGGGTTCCCGGGCGGCAGCGCCGCGTCGGTCAGACGTGACACGGCCGGCTCCTCCCGCCATGGGGCGGATCGGGGCGCTGCCTGCGGGCGCCACGTGGCTGGAGCTGCACCTGTCCGCTCCTCACTCGATCCGACAAGGTCACTCTCGATACAACAGGGATGCGACAGTACCGAGAACCGCCGCGAGCCCGGCGGGGGGAGGCGCGAGTCAGGTCCGTCCCGACTTCGCCGGCTCCGTTGGCTACCATCGGTGCTACCGTGACCACGGCTGAATCGGATCCGGTGGGACGGGTGGCCCGCCGCCGGTGAACGGCCTGTGGTGCGCGGTGACGGCCCGGCCCGCTTCTCGTCACAATCGTGACGCTACCGCGCGCACGACTCCAGGGTGACGCCGCCTCGGTTCGAGGCCTGCCCGAGTCGGGATGCTCTGCGTCATGGTGTGTTCGCCGGCGTGATGCTCCGGTGTTGACCAATGGTCCGGTGGTTGGCGTCCGGAGCGGGGTTCATAGTATCGACCCGTCCAACTGGCTTCGGCCGGCCGATGCCGCGCGGGATTCCCGGCGTTTGGCGAGCCGTCGGGGCCGACCCGGCGGAGGCGGCCACCGACGGCCGCATGGAGAGGACGGCCGTGTTCACCGACGTCCGACTACGCGAAGTGTGGTCGCATCTGGAGTCGGGCGGGGCACAGGCCCTGACTCTCGACGTTTTCGACACCCTGCTGTGGCGCATGGTCCCCGAGCCCACCCATGCGTTCGTGCTGCTCGGCCACCGCCTCGCCGACGCCGGGCACCTGCCGGCGAGCGTCTCCCCCGGCGAGTTCGCCCGGCTGCGGACGCACGCCGAGCACGTCGCTCGGATGCACGCCCACGACACCCGCGGCACGTACGAGGTGCGTCTCGACGAGATCTGGCAGACACTGCTGCCCGCGCTGCCGGGCACCGCCGGCGTGCAGGACCTGCTCGACGCCGAGGTCGCCGTCGAGCGGGAGCTGTGCCGGGCGGACCTCGCGGTGGTGGAGCTCGCCGAGCTCGCCATGACCAAGCTCGGTCTACCCGTGTACCTGCTGTCGGACACGTACTTCTCCGCGAGCCAGCTCGAGCGGCTGCTGAACCGGCCGGAGCTCGCCGGCGTCCAGTTCACCCGGATCTTCACCTCGTCCGACGCGGGCACGTCGAAGAGCGACGGACTGTTCCGGCACATGCTGGCGGCGTCCAACCTGCAGCCCTCCCGGGTCGTCCATCTCGGTGACCATCCCGTCGCCGACGTGGAGGGCGCCCGCGAGCACGGGTTCGTCGCCATCCACTACCCCAAGTACGCCGGTGCGCTGCGCAGGACCCTCGACCTGGAGGGCCTGCGCAACGCCCCCAGCGACGACCTGCCGATCGACCCCGTCGACGGTGACTACGGCATGACCGCGCTGCGGGCCCGGGTGCTGCACCGCGCCGACGCCGCCGCCGTGCCCGCCGGACTGCGGCGGTACTGGGAGACCGGGGCCACCGTGTTCGGCCCGGTCTTCGCCGGCTTCGGTGAGTGGGCGGTCGAGCGGGCCCGGGACTTCGGCGCCGACCACATCCACTGCCTGATGCGCGAGGGCGACTTCCTGTCCCGGCTGCTCGTCGACCCGGGGGAGGACATCGGTGTCACCACCTCCACCCTGTGGGCGTCCCGGCAGGTGTGTGCCCTTTCGAACGTCTTCGAGGGCAGCCCCGACGAGCTGAAGAGCTTCCTCGTCCGCCGGCACGCGCCCAGCGTCGGCCAGCTGCTGCGCCAGCTCGGCGTCCGGCTGGAGAACGTCGCCGGCATCTCCGCGCTCGCCGACCGCCGACTGGACGTGCCAGGCCTGCTCGACGACACACTCGAGGCACTCTGCTCGGACGAGCGGATCCGCAGCGAGATCGTGCTCACCGCCACCAGGCTGCGCGAGCGCTACGTGCGCTACCTCGACGGCCAGCTGCCCGAGACGGGCCGGATCGTCCTGTGCGACCTGGGCTGGGGCGGCACGATCCAGGTCCTGATGACCCGGCTGCTCGCCTCCACCGGCCGCAGGCTGGAGATTCTGGGCCTGTACCTGGCGACGAACCAGGCCGCGATGACCCATCGTCTCAACGGCCTTGAGCTCGAGGGCTATGTCGCCTCCGGCGGCCAGCCGGAGACCATGGCGGGCCAGCTCATGCGCAGCCCCGAGGTGCTCGAGCAGCTGTGCATGCCCGACGTCGGCTCGCTCGTCTCCTTCGACGAGATGAGCAACCCGGTGCTCAGCATCGACCGGACCTCGCGCACCCAGGTCGCCCAGCGGGCCGCCGTGCAGGACGGCATCATGGCGTTCCAGCGGGAGTGGCTGCGCTACCGCCGCTCGGAGACGCCGATGCCGTCGCTGGCCGCCGCCGGTGCACGGCGCGCCGGGCTGCGCACGCTGACCCGGTTCGTCGCCCGGCCGACCGCCGCCGAAGCCGCCGCGTTCGGCTCCTGGGCCCACGACGACAACTTCGGCTCGGACGCCACCGAGGGCCTGCTGCCGCCCGAGCTCGTGCGCCGCATGCCGTACCTGACGCCCGCGGACATCGACCGGATCTCCATGCGGGAGCTGTACTGGCCGGCCGGCGTCGCCGGAGTGGCCAACCGCCCGCTGGCCGTCATCAGCGGGCTCGCCGCCGCCGCCGGGGTGCCGACCGAGGAGGTCTCGCCCGAGGCCGCCGCCGGACCGGTCGAGGTGTACGTCGACACCGGCGCCGACTTCGTCAACGGGCCGAAGGAGACCGTGGTCACCCGCTCGGCCCGCGACGGGCTGTCCCTGGTCCGGCTCAGCCTGGAGGCGGTCGGAGCGCGGCGCGTCCGCATCGACCCGGCTGGCCGGCGCGGCCTGCTACGGCTCGACTGGCTGACGATCTCCTTCCACGTGAACAACATGGCCGAGCCGTACAAGGTGACCATCACCTCCCTGGACGACCCGGCCCAGCAGCTTGCCCTGCTTGGCCTGCGGCTTCTCCAGCCGAACCTGGTCGAGATCGTCGGCGACGACCCGCAGTTCATCTACACGATCGATCTGGCCTCGCAGCCACAGCTGGCCGGGGTCTACGCTCTCGATGTCGAGATGGCCTTCGGCTGGATGGGGATCCGGGGCGATCCGCTGTCCCTGCCCGACGAGGGTGCGATCCGCGATGGGTTGCCGGTCCGGGCGGCCCGCAAGATCCGGCGGGAGCTGGGAGGGCTGCGGTGACCGAAGAGGCGGACCCTGTCGCTGATCGTGATGGGTCGGACGCCGAGGGTGTCGCGCCGGACGGTCGTGGCACCACCGAGCCCGGCGGGAGTCTCCCCGTGCGAGGCGCCTTCCAGAGCCACCAGGCTGGCGGCTCGGGGGGCGAGTCGATGGCGCGCGGCCCGTTCGAGGTCCGCAGCGGCACGGGTCGGCCGGCGGCTGCGTCGCCCCGCCCGGACGAGGACCCCTCGACCCGCACGGCGGGTGCCCGGCCGTTCGCCGCCGCGGCCGCCGTCGCCGCGGCCCGCGCCGCCGCTGAGGACGCACTGCGAGAGGGCCTGGACACGACCACCCGCCTGGACACAACCTCCTACCTGGAGGCCGCCGTCCAGCGGGGCTCCTCCGCCGCCTACCCCGGTCCGGTTGCCGGCTTCGGTGGCCCGACCGCGGCCGATACGGACCCGTCCGGCGATACGGACCCGTCCGGCGATACGGACCCGTCCGGCGATACGGACCGGACCGATCGCGGTGCGGCGAAGACCGCTGGCGACCCTGCCCAGGCTGTGGGCGGTCCGGACCGCGACGAGCAAGGCGACGGTGAGGACATCGCCACGAGGGTCGTCTTTCCCGGGCCCCTTGGTCCGATAGACGTCGCCTCGCGTGAATCCGACGCTCCGCTTGGTCCTGGCGCCAGCGATGGGCGGGTCGATTTCGGCTCGCGGTTCGGGGCCGACGCGTGGGGGGCCAGCGTTCCCCCCGGCCGTGACAGCGCCGCGAGCGGGAGCGGACTGGAGCCCGAGGACCAGTCCAGGGCCCAGGAGAGCGAGGCCCACGCGGGCAAGGCGTGGGACGGCACAGTCCGCCCAGGCGGGGTATGGGGCAGTTCCCCCCGAGACGGGGAGCCGTGGGAGAGCTCGGCCCGGGATGGAGATGGGTGGGGCGGCTCGGCCCGGGATGGTGATGGGCGGCTCGGCTCGGCCCGGGATGGAGATGGGCGGGGCGGCTCGGCCCGGGATGGTGAGCCGTGGGACAGCTCCACCCGGGACGGCGAGGTCCGGGACAGTTTCGCCGAGTTGGCGGCCGCCGCCGCGGCTGACCTCGCCGTCTCCGGCGGGCCCGCGACGGATGGCCCCGCGACGGATGGCCCCGCGACGAGCGGATCGTCTGCCCAGGCGGCGGCGCCCGTGAACACGCCGGTACCCGAGGGTCCCGCCGCAGGTGGATTCGCCCCGAGCGGGTCGGTGACAAGCGGGCCGGCGGTGGGCGACCCCGCGCCCGGTGCGGTGGTCGGCGGCGGGCTGGTCCGCCAGGATGATCACGCGGTGGAGGTTGAAGAGGCCGCCACGTCCACGCTCGCCCCGTTACTGCTGCACTCGCTGGCCGATCTTCGCGAGATCTGGGTGCCGTTGATCGAGGCGTCGGGCGCCCGCAGCGTGGCCGAGATCGGCTCGGAGAGCGGGGTCACCACCTCGCTGCTCGTCGATCTGCTCCGTCGAGGTGGGGGCGGCCGGCTGCTGGTCGTCGACCCGGAGCCGGGAGTGGAGCCGGCCTCGGGCGGCGGGCTCGATGTTCAGGTCATCCGTGGCTACAGCCCGCAGGCCCTGGACGGCCATGCCCCGACCGACGCCTACCTGATCGACGGTGACCACAACTACGCCACGGTGAGCGGCGAGCTGAGCGCCATCGCCGAGGCGGTTGAGCGGTTCGGCCGATCTTACTTCCCGATGGTGATCCTGCATGACGTCGGCTGGCCGGCCGGCCGGCGCGACCAGTACTACGCTCCCGACCGGATCCCCGAGGACGACCGCCAGCCCCACTCGTGGGACATCGGCGTCGAGATCGACAACTCCGGGGTGGTGCGCGGCGGCTTCCGCGGGATGGGGGCCTTCGCCTGGGCGCTGACCGAGGGCGGGCCGCGCAACGGCGTGCGTACCGCCATCGAGGACTTCATCGCGGGCCAGCCGGAGCTGCGCTTCTTCACGGTCGCCCCGATCTTCGGCCTCGGAGTCGTTGTCGACCGTCGAGCGCCGTGGGCCCGCCGCATCGCGGACCTGCTCACCCCCTGGGTGTCGAACCGGTTGTTGTCCCGGCTGGAGCGCAACCGCATCGACCTCTACCTGCATGTGCTGCGGCTGCAGGACTCCGCGGCGGCCGTCGCCCGCGCCCGGCAGCGGGAGTGGTCCCGGCTGGACGACGAGCGCAGCCGTCTCGCCGCGGTCGACCTGGAGCAACTGGCCCGCATCGCCGAACTCGAACAGGAGCTTGCCGAAGCGCGCCGCCGCGAGGCCGACCGGGAGCGGTCAGCCACCCGGGGCCGCGCCACGGTGGACGCCGACGCCCCGCGCCTCGCCCAGGTCGCCCGTCTCGCTGGCTCCGCGCTGCGAGCTCGCCTGGGCCCGGCCGGGCAGGAACGCCTGACCCGGGTCCAGACGCGCATCACTGACGGCGGCCAGGCCCTCCCCGCCCTGCGCCGCCGCTCGTCCTCCTCACTGCCTGGCCGGGACACGCCCAGACGGCCATGACTCCGGGTGTGCCGGGCGCCCGGGTGGCATGGCTGCTCGCCCAGGCACTGGGGTCCGCTGAACATCCGCGTGCGGCGTAAGGCTGGGATGGGTCTGGGCGGGTGTGGTGTTCGGGTGGACCGGACACCAGGTGGTGGGCGTAGGTCGTCGCGACGTGGGCGCCGGTCTCCGCCGCTACCCGCGCATGCCGCTCCTGGCACGCGACGGAATGCGGCTACTGTCCGCAGCCCTGGCATGCGGCTGTCGGCAGGTGGCCGGGGTGTGCGGCCTGTGGCTGCCGACTTGTGGCCGGAGTATGTGGCCTGCGGTTGTCCGCGTGCGGCCGGGCAGAGCGGCGTGCGGTTGCCGGCATGTGGCTGGGGTGAGCGGCGTGCGACCACTGGCGTGCGACCACTGGCGACCGCCCCGCCCCGCGCCTGCGGGCGGTGCCTGCCCTTGCCCGTCAGGTCCGCTGATCTGCCCCGTGCGCGGGTCTCCGTGGAGCGCTGGAGGAGCGGTTTCGCCGCGCGCGAGCCATTCCTCGTTGACGCTTCGGCTATGGCATGCCGAAGGAGGGCGGGGGGTGACTGTAGGGGTTGCGG
>NZ_FZMO01000076.1 GCF_900197875.1 Frankia canadensis
AGCCCGGCCCCGCTGGCCCCGTCGGGCCCGGGCTCGGCGGGGCCGGGGCCGAGACAGACGGCATCGAGGTCGTCCTCGGCATGGTCAGCGATCTGGTCTTCGGGCCGGTGCTCACCTTCGGCCTCGCCGGGGACTACATGGACCTGCTCGACGACGTCGCCGTGCGGGTGACGCCGCTGTCCGACCGCGACGCCCGGGAGATGATCCGCTCGGTACGCGCCTTCCCGCTGCTCGACGGCTGGGGCGGCGCGCCCCGTGCGGACCTCGCCGCGCTGGAGGACACCCTGCTGCGCGTCTCGGCGCTCGTCGAGCACCTGCCCCGGGTGAACCGGCTGGAGCTGCGCCCGCTGCGGGTCCGCCCGGACGGCGGCGGCGTCGTGGCGCTCGCCGCCACCATCACCCTCGACGAACCGGAGCCCACGCCCAGCTAGCGCGTCGACCACGCTCGTTGGCGCAGCGGCCCCGCGGGTCAGCGGCCCTGGAACTCGGCCTTGCCGGGGCCGCGCTCGAGGAAGGACGTCATGCCGTGGGCGCGGTCCTCGGTGCCGAACGTCCAGACGAAGTGGCCGCGCTCGATCGCGAGGCCCGTCTCCAGGGGCACCTCCAGGCCCTCGTCGACGGCGAGCTTGAGCGCCCGCAGCGCCAGCGGCGGGCCGGCGGCGAAGGTCGCGGCCCGGGCGAGCGCCGCCGGGTACACCTCGGCGGCCGGCAGCACGGTGTCGACGAGGCCGATCCGCAGCGCCTCGTCGGCCCGCACCTGCCGGCCGGTGTACAGGATGTCCTTCGCGACGGCCGGCCCGACGAGGCGGGCGAGGCGCTGCGTGCCGCCGCCGCCGGGGATGGTGCCGAGCAGCACCTCCGGCAGGCCGAGCTTCGCGTTCTCGGCGGCCATCCGGAAGTCGCAGGAGAGCGCGATCTCCAGGCCGCCGCCGAGGGCGAAGCCGGTCAGCGCGGCGATCGTCGGCTTGCCCAGCGTCGCGAGGACCCCGAGGGAGTCCTGCAACCGGCGGACGTTCGCGACGATCGTCGGCAGGTCGGTGGTGGCCAGCTCCGACACGTCGGCGCCGGCGGCGAAGCTGCGCTCCCCGCCGTAGACCACCACCGCCCGCACGTCGTCGCGCCGAGCGGCCTCGGTGGCGGCCGCGACGAGCTCGGTGCGCATCGCGTCGTTCAGCGCGTTCACCGGCGGGCGGTCCAACCTGATGGTGCCGACGCCGTCGGCGACCTCCAGGCGCACGAACTCCGGCTGCGTCACTCTGCTCGTCCTCTCGGTCGATCCCTCGGTCGGTCGATCCTCGCTCGACTGACGCGCGTCAGTCGAGCAGTTCGACGCGGCCCGGGGCGACGACCCGGCCGCGCACGCCGACGGGCACCTTGTCGAGCTTCGCGGCCCGCGGCCCGGCGGTCGTGACGACGAGCTGGTCGTCGGCGCCGGTGTCGAGGCTCCACTCGGCCGCGTCGTATTCCAGCGGTTCGCCGGCCGTCAGG
Source organism: Frankia canadensis (assembly GCF_900197875.1). GTDB lineage: Bacteria > Actinomycetota > Actinomycetes > Frankiales > Frankiaceae > Frankia > Frankia canadensis. The sequence continues at coordinate 1,489 of NZ_FZMO01000076.1, forward strand.
CCGACGGCCGCCACCGGCCCGATCCGGGCGAACACGCCCGGGGTGAGGCCGGCCGCGCGCAGCGTCTCCAGCGCGTCCGGGCGGGCCAGCAGGTGCGGCACGCGCTCGAGGGTGCCGAGCTGGTCCGAGTTCGACAGCGACTGGGCGATCTCCCCGGTCAGGCCGAGGACGACCCGGACCGGCAGCCGGCGGACGAACATCTCCGGGCGCCGGGCGTCCCAGCCCCACCGGTCCGCGTGCGCGACGGTGGCGCCCAGCGCGTTCGCGCCGCGGGTGAACGGCTCGATCCACGGCGACTCGAACAGCCCGCCGATCGCCAGCAGCGCGGCGCCGCGGCCCACGCCCCAGCCTTGCAGCCGCCCCGTCGCCCACGCCTGGTCACGGGCGAAGTCGTCATGGCTGATGTCGAACTCGACGGCCTCGCCGTCGACGTGGAAGCGGGCGATCCCCCACAGGGGCGCCGCTGGTAACCGGCCGACGGTCGCCATGAGAGAGCTGAACGTCATGCGGTCCTCCTCGGAGGTGTACGGGTGCTGGTGTGGGGGTCAGGACTTGGCGACACGGGGGACCTTGGCCGCCGAGCCGCGGCGCAGCAGCTGGTCGGCGGTCTCCGGCAGGATGTCGATGAGGTCGGCCGGGATGCGCAGTGTCGTCGACAGTCCCGCCGTCAGCCGACGGACCAGGTCACTCAGGTCGACCTGGGCGTCGCCGTCGTAGCCGACGCGGATCCGCAGCCGCTCGACCTCCCGCTGCGGCCGGATGATCTGGAACAGGCCGGTGGCCGTCTCGTCCTGCTGCTCGACGACGGCCCACACCTCCTGCGCCAGCACGGCCCGCCCCGCGACGACCGTCTCGTCACCGGCGCGACCGAGCACCCAGACGCGCGGCGAGGTCCGCCCGCACGGGCAGGTCGCCGTCGAGGCGCGCACCAGGTCGTCGGTGCGGTAGCGGATCAGCGGGTAGGTGTCGTTGTCCAGCGCGGTGACGACCAGCTCGCCGACCTCACCGTCGGGCACCGGGTTCCCGTCCGCGTCGAGCACCTCGACGAGGCACTCGTCCCAGTTGATGTGGAAGCCGTCGTGCTCGGAGCACTCCCAGGCCAGGCCCGTGTCCCCGGCGCTGGTGTAGACCCACAGGTCCAGGCCCCATTCGCGGGTCAGCTTCTCGCGCATCCGGGCGCCCAGCGGCTCGCCGGCGAAGGAGAACCCGACGAACGAGCTCATCAGCTCGCGGATGTCCTCCTGCGCGGCGAGGCGCTCCAGCTCGACCAGGTTCATGCTCATCAGCTGGCAGTACGTCGGCCGGTGCCGGCGGATCACGTCGGCCACCTCGCCGACCCAGTTGCCCATCCAGGTGTCGACCAGGATGGGCACCACGCCCATGGCCCGCGAGCCGTCCTCGATGTAGCCGCGGAACGCCGCCGCGCTGCACAGCACCTTGTCGCCGGGGCGCACGCCCATCTCCCACAGCGAGCGCAGGTAGGCCGTCGGGAGCGGCGCGGCGGCCTGCCCGGTCCAGCGCTCGACGAAGAACGTCGGGTCGCCCGTCGTCCCCGAGCTCGCGGTCACCGTCGTGACGTCGGCCGGGTCAACCGTCAGCAGGCCACCGAAGGCGTCGCCGGTGCGGTCACGCCAGGCCCGGATCGAGTCCTTGTTCATGAACGGCACGCGGGCGAAGAAGTCCTCGAGCGAGGTGATCTCACCTGGCGAGATGCCCGCCGCGGCGAACGACTCGCCGTGCAGCGCCGAGCGTTCCTGCGCCAGGCGGGCCAGGTCGACGACCCGCCGCTGCTGCTCCGCACGGATCCGCCCGATCGGCGCGGTCTCCACCTCCGGCTCCAGCAGCCGGGACGTGGCCCCGGCGGCTGTCCGCAGGGCGCTCACCGTGGTCACTGCGTGTACCTCCGGTACCTGATCGACTGGTCGACGTCACACCAACGGGCATCCAACGCCACAACAGCGGGCACGGTCAGGACGGCTGCTTGTCCAGCTGCAGCGAGCGACCGACGATCTCCTTCATGATCTCGTTGCTGCCAGCGTAGATGCGCTGCACCCGACTGTCGCGCCACAGCCTGGCGATCTCGTACTCGTTCATGTAACCGTAGCCGCCGAACAGCTGCAGGCAGCGGTCGACGACCTGGTTCTGCACGTCCGTCGTCCACTGCTTGAGCCCGGCGGCGTCCTCGGGCGACAGGTTGCCCTCCAGGTGCTCGACGACGGCCTTGTCGACGTACGCCTGCGCGACCTCGCACAGCGTCTTGACCTCGGCGAGCTCGAAGCGGGTGTTCTGGAACGCGCCGAGAGGCTGGCCGAACACCTGGCGCTCGCGGACGTAGTCCACGGTGATCTTCAGCGCCCGCCACATCGTCCCGATGGCCGACACCCCGGCTCCGAGGCGCTCCTGCGGCAGGTTGCGCATCAGGTAGCCGAATCCCCGGCCCTCCTCGCCCAGCAGGTTGGCCGCCGGCACCCGCACGTCGCGGAAGAACAGCTCGGCGGTGTCGTGCGAGCGCTGGCCCACCTTGTCCAGGTGGCGGCCGCGCTCGAAGCCGGGCATCCCGTCCTCGACGACGATCAGGCTCACGCCCTTGTGCCGCAGCTCGGGATCCGTCTTGACCGCGACGATGACCTTGTCCGAGAGCAGCCCGCTGGTGATGAAGGTCTTCGCGCCGTTGACGATGTAGCTGTCGCCGTCGCGCACGGCGGTGGCCCGGATCGAGCCCACGTCGCTGCCGGCGCCGGGCTCACTGATCGCCAGCGCCCAGATCGTGTCGCCGGACACGGAGCCGGGCAGCCAGCGCGCCTTCTGCTCGTCGTTGCTGAGGTCGATCAGGTACGGCGGCATGACGTCGTTCTGCATGCCGAAGGCGATGCCGGCGGTGCCGGTGGCGTAGAGCTCCTCGGCGAGCACCTGGGAGTACCGGTAGTCGCGGATACCCTGGCCGCCGAACTCCTCCGGGGCCTCCCACAGCAGCATGCCGGCGGCACCCGCCCTGCGCCACACCTCGCGGTCCGCGCGCCCGGCCTTCTCCCACTCCTCGGCGTGCGGCGCGGCCTCCCGGAGGAAGAACGAGCGGCACAGGTCGCGGAAGGCCTCATGCTCGGCCTCGAAGTGAGTTCGTCGCACTTTGCGTACCTCTCGCTACTCTTCGCAGACGATCGCCGCCGGACGCGACGCGCGGCCCCGCCTGGAGCCGGCGGGGGTGGCGGCACCCTCCCACCTTAACGGCAAACTTCGATTAATTGTCTATCTGATTTGAAGATAGAGTCGGTTCCAGACGGGGTGGCCCGGGTCGCGCCGCCGACGGCGGGATCCCGGCATTCGGCGACCGCGGACCGGCAATCGGGCAGTCTGTCCGAGGGCTCCCACGGCCGGCCCACCCTACGGCCGCGATCACCCGCCCCGAAAGGCCCCACATGTCCGATCTGTACGCCGACTACCCCTCGCTGCGCCTCGAGCGGCCCGAGCCCGGGATCCTCGAGATCGTCTTCGACGCCCCCGGCCTGAACGCCGTCACCCCGCGGGCCCACCGCGACATCGCCGAGATCTGGAAGACGATCGACCGCGACGACGAGACCGACGTCGTGCTCGTCCGCGGGGAGGGCAAGGGGTTCTCCTCGGGCGGCAGCTTCGAGACCCTCGAGGGCATGATCGGCGACTACGAGACCCGCACCCGGGTGATGCGGGAGGCCCGCGACCTCGTCTACAACATCATCAACTGTTCCAAGCTGGTCGTCTCGGCGATGCACGGCCCGGCCGTCGGCGCCGGCCTGGTCGTCGGGATCATGGCGGACGTCTCGATCGCGGCGAAGACCGCGCGCATCCTCGACGGCCACACCCGCCTCGGCGTCACCGCCGGTGACCACGCCGTGATCAGCTGGCCGCTGCACGCCGGCATGGCCAAGGCGAAGTACTACCTGCTCACCAACGACGTGCTGACCGGCGAGGAGGCCGAGCGGATCGGCCTGGTGTCGCTGACCGTCGACGAGGCCGACCTGCGCGAGACCGCCCTCGGCGTCGCCCGCAAGCTGATGGCCGTCTCGCCGGCCGCCGCCCGCTGGACGAAGCAGTCGCTGAACAACTGGTACCGCGCGATGGGCCCGACGTTCGACGCGTCGCTGGCCCTGGAGTTCTACGGCTTCGGCAGCCCCGACCCGGCCGAGGGCATGGCGGCGATCCGGGAGCGGCGCGACCCCCGCTTCACCGGCCCCACCGGCGACGGGCCGGTACCCGCCGTCTGACCTGCGGCGGCGCCGCCCGGCGGGCCCGAGCGGCGCCGCCGGTCCGCACGGACCGCGTTTCGGCCTGGATGGCCCCTGGCGGGCAGGTCCCGGATGACCAGGTCCCGGATGACAATGTCCCGGATGACAATGTCCGGACGGCAATGTCCGGATGACAATGTCCGGACGACACTCCGGGCGGCCGGCCCTCGCCGCCGTAGGCTTGGAATCCGCCGCGGGGAGACCTCTGCCGCTCACAGGAAGACATCGACCACGTGACCTCGATCGACCACATCCGTGTCCCGAAGGCCGGTGAGCTCGTCGCCAGCCAGCTCCGCCGCCAGATCGTGCGCGGGGAGCTGGTCGCCGGAACCATGCTGCCGACCGAGGCGATCCTCATGCAGCGATTCGGGGTGTCCCGCCCGACGCTACGCGAGGCCATCCGGATGCTGGAGGCCGACGGGCTCATCACGGTCATCCGCGGCTCGCGGGGCGGCGCCCGCGTCCAGGTGCCCGACCCGGCGTCGCTCGCCCGCCAGGCCGGCGCGGTCCTGCAGCACCGCCACGCCAGCCTGAAGGACGTCTACGACATCCGCACCCTGCTCGAGACGCAGGCCGCCGGCATGGCCGCACGCTCGCGCACCCCCGAGAAGATCGCCCGCCTCGAGGAGCTGCTCGCCGCCGAGGAGCGGGCCGTCGAGGGCGAGCACGACGCCTTCCTCGCCGCCGACGAGGCGCTGCACCTCGGCGTGGTCGGGCTGGCCGGCAGCACCACCCTGGAGCTGCTCGTGCGGATGCTCTACGCCGTCGTCGAGTCCGCGAACATCGCGAGCTCCCTGTCGTCACCGGCCCCGCAGGCCGAGCTCGCCATACGCGTGCGCACCCACCGCAGCCACGCCAAGCTGGTCCGGCTCGTGCGCGAGGGCACCGCGGAGGAGGTCGAGCAGTACTGGAACCGGCACCTGCGCTCGGTCAGCGAGTACCTGCTCTCCGACATCCCCGCCGAGTCCGTCGTCGACCTGATGAGCTGAGCGCCCCGCCCCTCCCCGCGGCGCCGCTCGGCGGCCCCGCGGGTCAGCGGCGACCGGTGGGCAGGGCGGCGGGGTGCAGGTCCCAGGATCGCTCGACGGAGTCCGCGTGCTCGCCGAGCAGGGGCGGGCGCAGGAACTCCACCGGTCCCGCGGCCGGCCAGCGAAACGGCGGGCCGACCAGGGTGATGGTGCCAAGCCTCGGATGGTCCACGGCGCGCAGGGCGTGGCGGGCGCGCAGGTGCGGCTCGGCGGCGATGTCACTCGCGGCGGCGGACAGCCCGGCCGGCACCCCCGCGGCGCGCAGCGCGTCGACCACCTCGGCCGCGTCCCGGTCCGCGACGAACGCGGCGACCAGCCCGTCGACCTCGGCCCGGCGATCCAGCCGGGTGTCGAGATCGCGCAGCGCCGGGTCGACCGCCGCCGGCCCGAGCAGCGGCGCGAGGCCCTCCCACTCGGCCCGGGTGCGCACCCCGACGGCGACCCAGCGTCCGTCACGAGCCTGGTAGCAGTCGTAGGGCGCGGCGCGGTCGAGCAGGTTGCCGTTGCGGTTGGGCCGCCCGCCCCGCGACGCCTGCAGCACCAGATGCCCCTGCAGGCAGACCAGCACGTCGCGGGCCGCGGCGTCCACGGTGACCCCACCGCCCCCGCCGAGGACGTCGAACAGCCCGGCCAGCACGCCGAGGCAGCCGTTCGTGCCGGCACGCAGGTCGTTGGTGTCGCGGATGTCCGAGGGCGGGGCGTCGGGGTAGCCGGTCATCGCGCCGAGCCCGCCCTCGGCGTTGAACACCGACGCGTAGCCCGGGCGGTTCGCGTCCAGGGCGTCGGTGCCGAACCCGGACAGGGCCAGCACGACCAGGCGCGGGTTGTGCCGGTGCAGCACCTCGTCGTCGATGCCGAGCCGGGCGCGCACCCCGGGCCGGTAGTTCTCGACCAGCACGTCGGCCTGTTCGACCATCCGCAGCAGCAGGTCGTGGCCCTCGTCGCTCTTCAGGTCGGCGATGACGGACCGCTTGTCCTGGTTGAGGTCCATGAACCGGATCGACGAGTCGAGGTCCGCGCCCGGGTCGCTCATGTTGCGGCGGAACAGGTCGGGATTGCGCGGCGACTCGACCCGCACCACGTCGGCGCCGAGGAAGGCCAGCAGCTCCGTCGTGTACGGGCCGGCGGCCACCCAGGTCAGGTCGACGACACGCAGCCCCGCCAGCGGCAGCGCCGCCCGCCCGGCGGCGGTCGCGTCGGCACCGTTCGCCGACCCGGCGCCGTGCAGCGTCCCGGTCCCGTTCTGGGTGGCGGCGCCGTTCAGGGTCGCGGCGCCGTTCAGGGTCGCGGCGCCGTTCGGGTTCGCGGGGTTGGGATCACGGCGCGTGACGACGAACGGGCGGACCGGGGCGATGCCGCCGCCGGGGACGTCGCCGAACAGGTCGCGGGAGGCGATCGCCGCGTCGTGGGCGAGCTCGGCGGGTTCCAGGAACGGGCCGCCGGGGCAGCCGGCCTCCAGCAGCACCGCGCGGACCTCGGCGCGCGAGCAGCCGCGGGTCCACCGCTCCAGCTCCGCGGTGAGCTCGTCGGCGTTGGTGTAGCGCACGCCGCGGTCGGCGAAGCGGGGGTCGTCGGCGAGCTCGGGGCGGCCCATCACCCGACAGAACGACTGCCAGTGCCGCTCCTCGACCGGCCGGATCGCGACCCAGCCGTCCTGGCAGCGCAGCGCGCCGGCGTAGTCGTAGCCGCGGTAGTTGCGGTCGTAGTCGACGCCCTCGAACAGGGCGCGCGACAGCGTCGTGCGGTTCAGCCCGCACTCGACCTCGGTACCGGACACCTCGACCAGCCCGCCGCCGCGGCCGCGGCGCCAGCCGACCAGCGCGGCCATGGCGGCCACCGCCGCCGTCAGGCCGGTGTCGTGGTCGGCGAGGAAGCGGCCGGGACGGACCGGCGGGCGGTCGGGGAACAGCCGGTAGACGTTCTCGCTCGGCAGCGTCGCACCCTCGCCGGCGGCGTGGTAGACGGTGAGCTCGCAGGCGGGATCGTCGGCGCCCGGACCGGACAGCCCGCGCGGGGTGACCGAGACGATGACCAGGTCCGGCCGCTCCCGGGTGAGCGCGTCGAGGTCGAGCCCGAGGGCGGCGAGCTCGCCAGGGGTGTGGTCGTCGACGAGGAGCCGGGCCCCGGCGAGCTCCCGGCGGAGTACTGCGAGGTAGGCCTCATCTGCGGCGACACGCCCGTCGGCGGCGGCATGCCCGTCGGCGGCGACACGGTGGATGGCCTTGCCGCGGTTCGCGTCGTCGTAGAGGCAGCGGGCGTCCGAGGCCGGCCCGTCGTCGAGTTCGAGGAGTGGCTCTCCGTCACGAGGCTCGATGCGGACGACGTCGGCACCGAGCCAGGACAGGAGCTGGGCACACCAGGGAGCGGCTACCCACCGCCCGGTGTCGACGACCCTCAACCCGGCCAACGGCAGGTACCGCTGTTCCATCTACCAACCCTCCCGAACAACAATCGTACTAACGATATATCTCTTTTACCGAGCAAAGCCAACCCCTAGCCTCGGACTCCTACCCGATACGCAGGATTCATCACGCAGAGCAACCGAAAAGGCCGTTTCGCCCGCCCGCGAGAAACGGTGGCATGACGCGCGACATAGCCGAATAATTCAGCTCGATGTCTCGTCGACGTCCGCGACCAGTGCCGCCGCCGTCACATGGGAGGTTTGCGATGAGGTTCAGGGTCGAGGGGGACACCCCGCCGCCGATTCTGGTCGAGGCCGCCGCCGCCTACTCCTCGCGTTGCTGCGAGGGCATGCTCGATCTGTGGCGCGACGCCGTGGGCTACTGGCAGGCGACGATGACGCACGACCTGGGCTGTCCCGGCTGGGAGCCGGCCGCACCGAGGCTGCGGCGTGGGCTCGCGCCCGCCGTGGGACGCGGCTTCGCACCCGCCGCGGGATGCGGCGGCGCGTCCTTCGCGGCCGCGGTGCCGGCGGACGACGGCGGCCCGCCGCGCGTCTCCGACTCGATGCCCGCCGGCAACCTGCCCGGATTCTCCTAGCCGCGCGCCGAGTGTCGATCTTCGCGACCATCTCGGCCGAGTTCGGCGGTCCCGCTGGGACTGCGCCGGGGGTCCACCGCACCCCATAAGCCGCATATCCGGCGCCCTTCCCGCCGGTGGGAAGGGCGTGCGCGGGACAGCGGCACCGTGCCGCGAATTCGCGGTTCCCCGCCCGTTTTGCCCCGGATTATGCGACACGGCCTACCGTGCCGGCGGCACCGTGCCGCGAACACGGCGTGTCACGTCCGTTTCGTCCCCGTCGACACGACACAGGACCGCCGCGATCAGCCACATCGCGGTCACGGCGCCGTCGCGGCGACGCGCGGCACCGGGCTCGTCTGACGTTGTGCACCCTGCCAGCCACGGATGATCACCGCGACCGGCAAGATCGCGCGTTCCCGCGGGAACGCGCGGAGCCCCGAACGCACCGCCAGGAACGGCAGGACCCCGGGACCGGATGGGGTACCGGGGTCGCGGGTGGGTCGCCGTCCTAGCGGGGCAGGCCCAGGATGCGCTCGCCGACGATCGAGCGCTGGATCTGGTTGGCGCCGCCGTAGATCGTCTCCGCGCGGCTGGTGAGGAAGCTGTTCTGGAACAGGTCGAGCCCGTAGTCCTCGCCGACGACCTCGGCGGCCGGCCCGAGCAGGAGCATCTCCAGCTCGCCGAGCGAACGGTGCCACTCCGACCACTGCAGCTTGGAGATCGACGACTCCTCGTTCAGCGTGCCGGTGCGCATCAGCGAGGTGATCATCCGCATGTTGGTGTACCGGATGACCTCGAGGCCGATCCAGGCCTCCGCGAGCTTCTGGCGGACGAGCGGGTCCTTCGTGCGCCCGCGGTCCTTGAGCACCGCGATCAGGTCGCGCAGCTCGCGCTCGAACATGTACTGGTAGGGCAGCGTGGTCAGCAGCCGCTCGGAGCCGACCGTCCCCATCGCGACCTTCCAGCCGCCGTTGAGCGGGCCGACGACCAGGTCCGCCTTCGTCCTGGCGTCGCTGAAGAAGACCTCGCAGAACTCCATGGTGCCGGCGAGGGTCTGGATCGGCCGGATGTCGACGCCCGGCTGGTCCGCCGGGATGAGCAGCATCGAGATGCCGCGGTGCGCCGGCGCGTCCGGGTCGGTGCGGCACAGGACGTAGAGCCAGTCGGCGTAGGCGCCGAAGGTCGTCCAGATCTTCTGGCCGTTGATGACCCACTCGTCGCCGTCGCGCACCGCCTTCGTGCGCAGGCTGGCGAGGTCCGAGCCGGAGCCGGGCTCGGAGAAGCCCTGCGCCCAGAACTCCTCCGCCGCGGTGATCTTCGGCAGGAAACGCGCCTTCAGCTCGTCGGACCCGTGGTGCAGCAGCGTCGGGCCGAACAGGTCGCGGCCCTGGGTGCCGACCCAGTACGGCGCCGCGGCGGTCGCGTGCTCCTGCAGGAAGACGATCTCCTGCGCGAGCGTGCCACCCCGGCCCCCGTACTCGGTCGGCCAGCTGATGTTGAGCAGCTTCGCCTCGGCGAGCTTGCGCTCCCAGGCCAGCCGGACCTCCCAGTGGACGGGATCCGCCGGGCCGCCGACCCCGCGGGCCGCCGCGAACTCACCGACGAGGTTCTCGGCCAACCACTGCCGGACCTCAGCCCGGAACTCCGCTTCCGCCGGTGTATCCCGCAGATCCACGTCCACTCCAGGCTGTCTCGTCGGCTCGAATCAGGTTAACAGGTTAGATGGTTCGCGCTCAGAAAAGGTCACCTCCGGTAGCGGACGCCGTCGTGCCGTGGCGCTCGTAGGCCTTGAGCACCGCGCGCCCGATCGACCACTTGTGCACCTCGTCCGGGCCGTCGACCAGACGCTGCTGCCGAGCCTCGACGTACCAGGCCGCCAGCGGCGTGTCGAGGGTGTAGCCGAGGGAGCCGTGGATCTGCAGCGCGGTGTCGACGACGTTGTGCAGCATGTGCGCGATGTAGTTCTTCGCGATCGAGTTCTCCTGCCGCAGGTCGAGCCCGCGCTCGGCGCGGTAGGCGATGTGCATGATCATGAGTCGGCTGAGGTAGAGCTGCTCGGCGCAGTCCGCGAGCATGAACTGGACGCCCTGCCGGTCGGCCACCCGCTTGCCGAAGGTCTCCCGCTCCAGCGCCCGCGCCGCGGCCAGGTCCAGCGCCGCCTGCGCCTTGGCCAGGCTCCACATGCCGTGGCGCAGCCGGCCGTAGCCCAGGCGCAGCTGGCCGGTGGCGAAGCCGCCGCCGACCTCGCCGATCACGTTCTCGTGCGGGACGACGAGATTCTCGATGCGGACCTCGGCGTGGCCCATCGTCCCCTCGCCCTCGAAGGATGGCTCGAACGGCTCGCTCATCACCGGGATGTCGCGCACGATCCGGTAGCCCGGGTTCGGCAGCTCGACGAGGAACGTCGTGAACTGCCGGTGGCGGGGGCCCTCCTCATCGGTGCGGGCCATCACCAGGGCGAGGTCGGAGTAGCTGGCGCCGCTGGAGAACCACTTCTCGCCGTTGAGGACCCAGGTGTCGCCGTCACGCACCGCGGTGGTGCGCATGCCGGTGGCATCGGCGCCGGCGGCCCGCTCGGTCATCGAGAAGCAGATCCGCTTCTCCGCCTCGACCAGCGGGCGCAGGTACCTCTCCTTCTGCTCCGGCGTGCCGAGCTCGGCGAGGGTGAGCATGGTGGCGTCCTGCGGCCCCATGCAGTTCATCGCCCAGGCGGCCAGGTAGGTGAACGAGCGGCCGACCTCGACCTGCACGACCGCGTTCGCCAGCGGCCCGAGGCCCATCCCGCCGTACTCGACCGGGATGAACGGCGCCCACAGGCCCTGCTTGCGGGCCTCGACCCGCAGCTCGGCGACGATGTCGAAGAACGGCCGGGTGCCGACCTGCGGCTCCGCCGGGAGCACGTGCTCGTCGATGAAGGCGGCGACCTTCGCGCGCAGCGCCCTGACGTCGTCGGGAAGCTCGAAATCGATCATTGTCCGTCCCTCAGCTCATCTGCCGGTAGGTGCCGCCGTCGACCCGGACGAGGACGCCGGTGATCCACGCGGACGCCTCGCTGGCCAGCCACAGCGCGGTGCCGACGAAGTCGCGGGGCTGGCCGACCCGGCCGAGCTTCACCGACTCGGCGACCCGCTCCCACATCCGCTCGTCCCAGACCGCGGCGATGTCGGTCGCCACCGCGCCGGGCAGGATTCCGTTGGCGCGCACGGTCGGGCCGTACGCGTCGGCCAGGCCGATGGTCAGGGCGTTCAGCCCCGCCTTGGCACAGGCGTAGACCAGCTCGTCGGCGCCGGGGCGCAGCGAGCCGATGGTGCTCACATTGATGATCGAGCCGCCGCCGGCCGCCGCCATCCGGGCCCCGATCACCGACGACAGCCGGAACGGCCCCTTGAGGTTGACCGCGGTGACCTTGTCCCAGTACTCCTCGGTGATCCCCTCGAGGGTCGGGTACAGCGGCGACATGCCGGCGTTGTTGACCAGCACGTCGCAGCGGCCGAACGTGTCGTAGACGGTGTCGACGAGCCGGTCGCAGTCGGCCCAGCGGCCGACGTGGGTGCCGACGGCCAGCGCCCGGCGCCCGGTCGCCTTCTCGACCTCCGCCGCCACCTCCTGGCAGGTCTCCAGCTTGCGGGAGGCGATGACGACGTCGGCGCCGGCCGCGGCGAGCCCGAGGGTGATCGCCCGCCCGATGCCGCGGCTGCCGCCAGTCACCACGGCGACCTGGCCGCTCAGGTCGAACAGGCCACTCAGCTCGGCGAGCGTCGTCGCCGTCGGCATCGCCTCCTCGCCCGGTCCCGGCCGCGCTGGCTCCGGCCGCGCTGGCTCCGGCCGCGCTGGCTCCGGCTGCGCTGGCTCCGGCTGCGCTGTGCTCACTGGTCCTCCAAGGTCCGCGGACGTGCGCCGTCCACGCTGTCGAATCCGGCGATGACCAGCGCCAACGCGGTGCTCATCGCGGTGGTCGGGTCGCTCTCGCCGCCGGCGGCCGTCCACTCGTCCCACACCGCGCTCGCGACCGCGACCATCGCCGCCGTCACCACCCGCGGCCGCGGATCCGTGGTCGGGTCGACGCCCATCCGGTCGGCGAGCAACCGGGCGATCTCCGCGTTGTGGGCGGCCCGCTCGCCGTGCAGGCGCGCCTGCAGCGCGGGGGCCGAGGCCACCACGCGCGACCACCGCACGACCGTCCGCCGGCCGGCGGGCGGCACGGCGCAGGTGACCATGAACGCGTTGCGCAGCGCGGTCACCGGCCCCTCCGCCGCCGGCCGGGCGGCGAGCGCCACGATGAGCCGGTCCTGGACCCGCCGGTCGTAGGCGAGCAGGACGTCGTCCTTGCCGCGGAAGTAGCGGAAGAACGTCCGCTGCGAGATGCCGGCGGCGGCCGCGATCTCGTCGACCGAGACGGCGAGGCCGCGCTCGCTGAACAGTTCCAGCGCGGCGCGCTCGATCTGGCGGGAGACCTCGCGGCGGCGCAGCTCGTGGATGTCGACGCTGCGCCACTCGGGCGGCCCCGCGTCGTCCGCGACCGCCGCGGGATCGTCGGAGGCCACCGCGATCACGTCCGCTCTCCGCGGGCGAACATCGCCGCCGACCGCATGCAGCGGTCGATCATCTCCTTCGGGATCCGGCTCGGGGTGCCCCTGGTGACGCTGCGCGCGTAGCTGCCCTCGAGGATGACCGCCAGCTTGAACAGCGCCAGCGCCTCGTAGTACGCGAGCGCGGACAGGTCCCGGCCGGTGCGCTCGCCGTAGCGGGCGGCGAGCTCGGCGCGTCGGGGCAGGCCGACCCGGTTCTCGATGTCGATCGACAGCGCCGGCTCCTCGCCGGGGTCCGACCAGCGGGCGAGCAGGTGGCCGAGGTCGAGCAGCGGGTCACCGATCGTCCCGGTGTCCCAGTCGATGACGGCGGCCAGCCGGGTCGTCTCCGTCGGCGAGGCCATCACGTTGAACGGGCTGTAGTCGCCGTGGATGATCCCGGCCGGGCTCATCTCGGGCCGGTTGCGCTCCAGCCAGTCCGCGAGGAACGTCTCCTCGGGCAGCTCGCGGACGCGGTAGCGCTCCAGCTGCTTGAGCCAGCGGGCCACCTGGCGCTCCAGGAACCCCTCGGGCCGGCCCAGCCCGTCGAGGCCGCGGGCCTGCCAGTCGAGGGAGCCGAGGTCCGCGATGGCGTCGATCATCGCGAAGGCGAGGTCGCGCTGGGCGGCGGCGGTGTCGTACGGCGCCGGCAGCACGCCGGTGGGCGTGTACCCGTCGACCCGGCCCATCATCAGGAACGACGCGCCGATCACGGCGGTGTCCTCGCACAGCAGCAGCGGCCGCGGGTGCGGGACGGGGCTGTCCTCCAGCGCGGTGAGGATCCGCCACTCGCGCACCATGTCGGAGGCGCCGGGCGCGTTGATCACCGCGGGCGGGCGGCGCAGCACCCAGGTCTGCCCGGCGCGGCGCACCCAGAACAGCGCGTTGCCGATCCCGGTCGCCAGGCCCATCCGCTCGATCTCCAGCGGCTCGCCCGCGCCGGGCAGCCGGTCTGCGATCCAGGCGGCCAGCACCGCCGGGTCGATCGACGGTTCGGTCATCGGATTTGCGCCGTGGATACTCCGACCTTCAGGTCGGAGAGGAAACGGTG